>JBAUWJ010000139.1:0-9464 GCA_049583715.1 Arenicellales bacterium
GTGGAAGGGGCCAGATGCAGCCGGTCCGCAATCTGCTGATAGCTTTCGCCCTCAGAAAACGCGTCTGCGATTAGATCGTGAAGGCGCCGACGAGCTCGTCCCCCGTGAGCATCGGGATCGCCACGAAAGACCGTGCGCCGCCCAGGGCAGCAGTGGCACAGCGCAGGGGATCGTTCGCGCGATAAATGTCCTCAGACCTGATGTCGACGATGTTGATTCCCTCGCGCGCCGCAGCCATCCGGCCAAGCCCGGTCTGCGCACTCACCGCAAAGGTGCCCTGCTCGTCCAGCCAATCCTGAAACGCCTGTGGGATACCTTTGGTAAAACTGGCACGGAAGCGGGCGTTTTCGTGATACTCGAAGAGGATACCAAATTCGGCATCGCAGAGCTCCAGCGCGTAGCTCAGGATCGAAGGCATCACCGTATCGACCTCCCCTCGCGCGCCACTGATAATCCTCAGAACTTCGCTCAGGGCTTTCTCCCGACTGAGAGCCTCCTCCAGGCTGAGCGCGAGCTCCGAGATTACCACCGCGTGATCGGTCCGGTCGTGAGGCTCCTTCGTATGGCCTTCCAGACAAGCGTGCAGCTCAAGCTTCGAAGAGACCTCGAGCTTGCGATAGATGGTCGCCAGATGCGTGCGTACGGTAGAAGGAGCGATCCCCAGCCGCGCTGCGATGCGGTGATAGGTGGCTCCCCCTGGCGTACTCTTTGGCGATTTCAATCTCGCGAGGACTGAGCGCGTTCGGATAAGTCATTTGACCTTCAGGCCCATATTCCTTTCGGGTCAATTTTCTCCCGAGCACGGGCATCGTGCAATCCTGCAGATGCTGTATGAAAAATACAGCATCTGCAGCAGCCAATTTACAGCGTCTGCGCGATACCGGATGGCGGCGTGGCGGGCGTAATCTGATTTCCTCCAACAACACGAGAGAAGATCCAATGACCATAAAGCAAACCGCCAGCGCCTTTTTTGAGGCGTGCGAAACCGGCAAGGGCTGGAAAGCCTGCCAGCGCTGGTGCCACGAGAGAGCAACATTTTCCTGCCAGGCGGACGCGCTGGCCGAGACCACGACACTGGAGGGCTACACCGAGTGGATGAAGGGCCTTCTGACCCCGATTCCGGACGGGCACTATGAACTCAGGGCATTCGTCGAAGATGATGAACGTCGCACCGTTGTTGCGGCTGCCGTCTTCCACGGCACCCAGACCGGTCAAGGCGGTCCAGTGGCGCCAACGGGTAAGGCGGTTTCGTCAGACTATGTCTACGTGTTCCATTTTGACGGCGACAAGATCAGCCATATGACCAAGGTCTGGAACGATCTGCAGGCGCTGCGCGCGCTGGGCTGGGCGTGATGCGCTGGCGCATTCTGGCCCTGCTGTTTCTGGCCCGCATCGCGCTTGGGTTTCAGTTTCAGACCATGGCTTCCGTGGGCGACACCGTCGCCCACGACTTCGCCCTCGATTATGCGCAGATCGGTTTTCTGGTGGGCCTGTTCATGACACCGGGGCTGTTTCTGGCACTGCCGGCGGGCTTTTCCGGGAGCTACCTGTCGGATCGCGGGCTTGTCGTGCTGGGACTACTCGTCCTGGCGGCAGGCGGACTCATCTCGGGCCTCGGGACCGATAGCTGGGCCATTGGGCTGGGCCGTCTGGTGGCTGGCGCGGGGTTTCTGTTCGCCACGCTCTATTTCACCAAGATGACCGCAGACTGGTTCGAGGGCCGGGAGATAGCTACCGCCATGAGCATCCTCGTGATGAGCTGGCCCTTCGGCATCGCCATGGGTCAGATCGGATATGCCTGGCTCACCAATGCCTATGGTTGGCGTGTCCCGTTTGAGATCGCCTCGATATATGGCGCATTGGCAGCGGTGGGAATTTTCTTCTTCTACCGTCCCCCCAAAGACGTGCCGCCCGTATCCAGCAGTGCGCCGATGCGGCTGACCGGGCAGGAATGGCGCCTGATCATCTGTGCCGGATCGGCATGGGGGGTCTTCAACGCAGGTTATGTGGTCTATCTGACCTTCGGGCCGACCATGCTGGCCAGCCTGGGCCATACGGCAATCGGCGCGGCCTCTGTAATCAGTATTGGCAGCTGGTTGATGATCCTCGCGGGCACTGTCTGCGGCCAGATCTCGGACCGGTTCGGCAGGCAGAACACCATCCTGACGGTCTGCATGGTCGCCGCGGTAGTTTCGCTGGTGCTGCTTAGCCTGCCCTCGGCGGGATTGGAGGCGAGCCTTCTGTTTGGAATCCTCGGCATGGCTCCGGCGGGCGTGATCATCGCCCTGGCGGGCGAGGCAATACGGCCAGAACGCCGGGCCTTTGGCATGGGCGTCTTCTTTACGGTCTACTACGCGATCATGATGGCAGGCCCGCCGATCGCGGGCGCCATCCTCGACGCAACCGGCCGACCCAGCGGACCGCTTCTCTTTGGTATGGCCCTCTTTGCCGCGGTCGTGCCGCTGGCCTTGATGTTCCGTTATGTAAAGGCAGCCCGGGCCGTCGTCACGGCAAAGGAGGTACAGATCCGTAGGACCGGAGCATCGGGCCTCGAGCTGGCGTCTCATCCCCGCCTGTCCAGGCAACGCAATTGAATCGCCTCGCCGAGATGCGGGCTCTCGATGTGGTCACTCTGCGCGAGGTCGGCGATGGTGCGCGCCAGGCGCACGATGCGGTGGTAGGCCCGTGCCGACAGGCCGAGCTGCTCCATGGCGCGGTTCAACAGCGTCCGTGTCGAGGCATCGAGAGTGCAATGCTGTTCGATCGAGCGGATGCCGCGGGACATTGGGCAACTGGGAACATCATGCGAGGAATCCCGCACGTGGTTCCTCGGACGACCTAAAGGAGATTCTCCGGATACCGTTTGTGGCCGGCGAACCCCCCAACGACAGCCCCGACCCAGTGAGCCATGCCAGTACCCGAACTCACCCGGACCAGGTCACTCAAGAAGCACCGGCGAACCGGTAGCCGACTCCCTGGACTGTCACAATGTGTCGCGGTCGAGTAGGGTCTTCTCCCAGCTTCCGGCGCAGATGCCCGATCAGTACGCGCAGGTAGTGGGTATCCTCCCCGTGCGTTTGTCCCCAAATGGCGGTAAGGATGTGTTTGTGCGTGAGTACCTGATCCCGGTGACCCAATAGCAGACGCAATAGTTCATATTCCTTCTGCGACAGGCCGACTTCGACACCCTGTTTGAGCACCTGGCGGGTGGCCAGGTTGACGGTCACGTCGCCAAACTCGACTACCGCCGTATCCATTCGTGGCATGCCGCGGGGCCGCAACGCGACGCGTATCCGTGCCATGAGCTCGGAGATGCCGAAGGGCTTCGTGACATAGTCGTCAGCGCCGGCATCAAGAGCAGCCACCTTCCCCGCCTCATCCCCGCGCACGGTCAGGACAATGACCGGCACCCCAGACCACTCTCGAAGCCGCTTAATGACTTCCCGGCCGTCCATATCCGGTAGACCCAGGTCGAGGATGACCAAGTCAGGTTGGAGGGTCGCGCACAAGGAGAGTCCCTCCTCGCCCAGACGCGCCTCGCTTACCCTGAACTTGTGGGCCTCGAGACTGATACGCAGGAATCGTCGGATCTGGGCCTCATCCTCAACCAGGAGGATCCGAGGGTTTGCTTCAGGTGAGCTCGGCGTGCTCAACGGATTTCTCCATATCGGGCGCCGTATAAGGCAAAGTGACTCGCAGGCAGGCTCCTTTGCCACCAGGACCCGGTCTCGCCTCGATTGCGCCACCGTGAGCGCCGATCAAGCCACGGCAAATGGCAAGTCCGAGCCCTGCCCCTTCTCGCCCGCTCTTGGAATCGTGTGCGCTCTGGAACATCTCGAATATCTTCTCTCTGTCCGCTTCCGGAATGCCGGGGCCCTGGTCGATCACGTCGATCACGATCTGGTCCCCGATACGCCGGGCGTCGATGGTGATTTCCTGGTTCGGCTGGCTGTATCGGGCTGCATTCTCCAGGAGATTGATCAGGACCTGTTCGATGAACACACCGTGCACGTGCAAAAGCGCGGCGTCCTCGGCAATGTCGATCTCAAGCTTCGTGCCCTTCAACGGCACGGCCAGGCGCTGGATGGCGTCGGCCACCAGATCGTTGAGATCGACCCAGTCGCGGCGCAGAGAGAGCCCCCCTTGCCCCAGTCTAGTCATGTCCAGCAGATTCTGAATGTAGCGATCCAGACGTCGCGCCTCTTCCAGGATGGTGGCCAGCAGCTCCCGGCGATCTTCGACGCTGAAGGCCTCTCCATACTCGATCAGGCTGCTGCTCGACCCGATGATTGACGCCAAAGGGGTTCGCAGATCGTGCGAGACGGACGACAGGAGTGCCGAACGCAGGCGCTCGGTCTCCGATTCCAGCCGTGCCCGTTCCAGGTCCGCAACGAGCTGAACGCGCTCAACAGCCGCACCCGCCTGTTCGCAAAGCGTTGCCGCCAGCTCTCGGCATTCCGGAGTCAAATTGCTACGCTCCACCACCACGGCCCCGAGCCGGTCGTGCGCCGTTTTCAGAAACATAAGGGCCGATGGCTGTGAATCCGTTGGCTCGGGCTGGTTCCACGCTTGCCGTACGACGGATACGAACTCCGCGGCACGACGACCGAACTCACTATCGCTGACCGCCCTCACGCGCAATTCACCGGCCTCGTCCGGCGCCAGTACCGCGGCCGCACATTCGAGCATGGCCGAAAGTCGATCACACAGTGATTGCAGCACGTCGTCCATGGTCCGCGCGGCGGCCATGCGTCGACTGAAGCTGTAGAGCGCGGAAACCCTCGCCAGCGCCGCTTTGCTCTTGGTCATTTCGTTGTGCATACGCGCCGCGAGGTTGCCGGCCAGGACGGCCATCACGAGGAAGAATGCCAGCGTCAGGACGTCGTCCCGGTTGTCGACACGCAACGTGTAATACGGAACCGTGAAGAGATAGTTGAAGGCCAGAAAGCTCACTAGGCTGGCCAGCAGGGACGGGCCCCGGCCCCAGTTGGAAGCTACGACGACGACAACGACCAGAAAGAACAGCGCCAGGTTGACCAGAGGAAATCCACGGAAGAGAAGCGCCACCGCTGTCCCGGCGACGACACTGCCAAGCGCCGAGAAGTACGAGCGCCACGGTTCACGCTGCGGGTTCCATCGCGTTACCGGTTGATCAGGAATGCCCCCGTAAGGTTCACGGCTCCTGCGCGCAGGCACGGTCATGGGACTAACCCTCAATGGCATAACGGATCACTCTACACCTGCGACACGCCATACCGGCAAGACTTTCCAGTATAAAAATTTTGTAAAGATTATACGGAATTTTTAGCTGTCGACCGCTTTGCTCAGGTCCACAATCCGACGCGCCCACGGGGCCCCGGCCGTGATTCGCCTGCCCCGAAGACAGCTACCATGCGAGCGGACAGCCACTTTGATCAGTCACCAAATGCGCCCGGATCGGTCTCACGCCCGGAGGCGCCACCCCCTGGTGGGAGGCGCCTTGCAAAGCTGAGCCTTGCCGCCCTGGGTGTCGTCTATGGCGACATCGGCACGAGTCCGCTGTACGCGGTCCGGGAATGCTTCTTCGGCGCGGGCAATGTGACCGTCACGCCCGTCACCGTCCTCGGAGTTCTGTCGCTGATCTTCTGGGCGCTCGTGCTGGTGATCTCCGTCAAATACCTACTCGTCGTGATGCGGGCGGACAACAACGGCGAGGGCGGCATCCTCGCACTGCTGGCTTCCCTGGACCTGTGGCATAAACCACGTCGCCGGGCTACCCGAATCGTCATCGTGCTGGGCATGTTCGGGGCCGCACTGTTGTACGCCGACGGGATGCTCACTCCCGCGATCTCGGTATTGAGCGCGATGGAGGGGCTGGAAGTTGCCGCGCCTTCCGCGGCACACGCGGTCCTCCCGGGCACGGTCTTGATTCTGCTGCTTCTGTTCTGGGCACAGCGCAAGGGCACGGCTCGCATCGGCGGGGCGTTCGGACCCATCGTCATCGTCTGGTTCGCGGTCATAGGGACCTTGGGGCTTCGCGGCATCATGGAGGCTCCGCGAATCCTCGGCGCCATCAACCCCTCGCATGCGCTGCGCTTCTTCATCGACATGCCGACCGTGGCGGTCCTTGTCCTGGGCGGCGTTTATCTGGTGGTCACCGGAGGCGAGGCTTTGTACGCAGATATGGGCCATTTTGGTAAACGTCCGATCCGCTTGGCCTGGTTCGTGGTGGTCCTGCCCGGGCTGCTGCTCAACTACTTTGGCCAGGGCGCGTATATCCTCGTCCACCCGGCGCAGGCGCATCATCCCTTCTACAATCTCGTCCCGCATTGGGGTGTGTATCCGATGATCGCGCTGGCAACGGTTGTGACCGTTATCGCCTCTCAGGCGGTCATCTCCGGAACGTTCTCCCTGACGCGTCAGGCGATCCAGCTCGGACAAAGCCCACCGTTGACCGTCATTCAGACCTCATCCGAGGAATACGGCCAGATCTATGTACCGGCCGTCAACAAGGCGCTCGCAATTGCAACCCTGTCGCTGGTCATCGCTTTCGGCTCCTCCAGTGGCGTGGCGGGCGCTTACGGTGTCGCTTTGAGTGCGACCATGGTGATTACGACCGTCCTCATCTTCTTTGCGATGCGTGACACGTGGCACTGGCCCAGCCCGCTGAGCTTTGCCGTGGCCGGCGGCTTTCTGTCGGTGGATGCGGTTTTTTTCGCCGCCAATATCGTCAAGATCCGAGAGGGCGGCTGGGTACCTCTGGTGGTGGGCATCGGCGTGTTGATACTGATGTCAACGTGGAGACGGGGCCGTGAGCTGCTTTTCCGGCAGGTAGGTCGGCGCTCGATACCGATCGAAACCCTGGTGGCCAGCCTGCGCCGCGAGCCTCCAGTCCGCGTGCCAGGTACCGCCGTGTTTCTCACCGGCCCGGGAGAGAATGTACCGGCCAGCCTGCTTCACCATCTCAAGCTGAATCGGGCCCTGCATGAAAAGGTAATCCTGGTCACCGCGGTGACCAGAGATATTCCCAGCGTGCCCGCGGCTGACCGCTTGGCGGTGAGGGAATTCGGCTGCGGTTTCTTCCGAATGTTCGTCTACTATGGCTTCATGCAGGGTCCGAATATTCCAGTCGCCATCAAGCTGTGCGCGGATCAAGGAATAATCCCGCGTCTGGATGCCGATACGGCGGTCTATTACGCCGCGCGGGCCTCTCTGATTCTGCGACCGGAACGAGCCAGCATGGCGCTTTGGCGCAAGCGCCTCTTCTCGACCATGGCTAGAAACTCGCAACGCGCCATAGAGTACTTCAGATTGCCTGTTGGACGTTCGGTGGAACTGGGGATTCACGTTGAGATTTGATTGACCGAAGTGACGGTAATGCAGGGGTTTGCGATGAGCGCCCTGTCCGTCCTTACGGAGGCCGCCGGCCGGAGAGGATTTGCGCCCGTGACAATACACGCGATGATCTCTTGAAAGAGCGTCTCAAGTCAGTTTCTCAGTTCCTTCGGTCCAGGCATCGCAGTTGAATCGCCTCACCGAGATGCGGGCTTTCGATGTGGTCACTCTGCGCCAAGTCGGCGATCGTGCGCGCCAGGCGTACGATGCGGTGATAAGCGCGTGCCGACAGGCCGAGCCGCTCCATGGCACGGTTCAACAGCGTCCGTGTCGAGGCATCGAGAGCACAATGCTGTTCGATCGCGCGGATGCTCAGATCCTTGTTCAAGCAACCCTGGCGCCGGTGCTGCAGTTCCTGCGCGGCGATGACTTGTGTTCTCAGCTCCCCGCTTGACTCGCCTTCGGGCTCGGCCTGGAGTTTTTCATGGGGCACCGTCGGTACCTCGATATGAATATCGATGCGGTCGAGCAGCGGGCCGGAGATCCGCGCCCGGTACCGCTGGACCTGCTCCGCGGTGCAGCGACAGCGGTCCTCGCCGAGATAGCCGCAGGGGCAGGGATTCATGGCCGCGACCAGTTGGAACCGGGCCGGATAGCTGACCTGCTGCGCGGCCCGCGAGATGTGCACCACACCCGCCTCCAAGGGCTCCCGCAGCTGCTCCAGGGCGCCGCGGCTGAACTCCGGCAGCTCGTCGAGAAACAGCACCCCCTGGTGGGCCAGCGAGATCTCGCCCGGTTTGGGGTGGCTCCCGCCGCCCACCAGGGCAACCGACGAGCAGGAGTGATGCGGACGACGGAAGGGACGCAGCACGCCGCCCTGGAGGTCGAAGGGCCGTCCGGCGACCGAACGGATGGCCGCCGCTTCGAGAGCCTCTTCCTCGTCCAGCGCCGGAAGCAGGCCCGGCAGCCGCGTTGCCAGCATGGTCTTGCCGCTCCCGGGTGGACCCACCATCAACAGGTTGTGCCCGCCCGCCGCCGCGATCTGCAGGGCGCGCTTGGCGCGGTGCTGCCCGCGCACTTCGCGCAGATCGGGCCCGGCCGCCGGCGAGGCCGGAGGAGCCGGATCGACGGGCGCCAGTGCCTGTCCCGAATTGAACAGCGCGCACACGTCGAGCAGCCGACCCGCGCGAAAGATCACCGCGCTCCGTATGAAGCCGGCCTCGACGGCGTTGCCCTCGGGAATGATTGCCCGCAGCTTGGAGGCTTTAGCCGCCACGAGCGCCGGCACCAGGCCGGTGACGGCCCGGAGCTCACCACCGAGGGCCAGCTCGCCGTAGAACTCGTACTGCGCCAGGTCGTCGCGGGCGAGCTGATCCGACGCGGCCAGAATGCCTATCGCGATGGGAAGGTCGAAGCGACCGCCTTCCTTCGGAAGGTCCGCGGGAGCCAGGTTGACGGTGATTCGGCGGTCCGGAAAGTCGAAGCCGCTATTGATGATCGCACTGCGCACCCGGTCCTTGCTTTCCTTCACGGCCATCTCGGCCATTCCGACGATGGTGAAGCGCGGCAGCCCGTTGGAAAGATGGACTTCTACGGATACGGCGGACGTCTCGACGCCGCAGGTGGCGCGGCTGCGAATGGTGGATAGATACATGGCACCACTCCCTGGATACTTGAACGGTTCCCTGTCGGTGAGCGTCGATTATTCCGGCTTTTGGATCGCACTGCAACGCGGTGAGACAGGGTCGGGAAGAAGGTCCCGTGCGGAACGTGGTTCCTCCTCACCCTGACTTTCTCTCCGCAGCAGAGAGGAAACGCGACGCCCTCTCCCTTCGGGTGGGAGTGAGGGGGCGTTGTTCGGGACCACCCTCACCCTAACCCTTGTATGTTCCCAGATGAGCGAACAGCCGAGGGAAATTGCCTGTTCCCGGAGGAGAGAGATTTGAGAAGATAAAGTTGCCGGGGGTGGAGGGACGCCCCAAGCCTTCTGACTCTAGGTACAGACTGGGAGAGACTTGTCCCGCCCCCGCCTCAAGCACCGATGTGGAATCTAGCAGCCGAGACTGCCGATTAATCGCAAGGTTGTGCTCAAGGGGTCCCCGGCAATCCAACCCATTACGATTGGAGGTGGCAGTATGGCACAACAGGTC
>JBAUWJ010000140.1:0-6498 GCA_049583715.1 Arenicellales bacterium
CCAGCTCGTGCGCCCGCCGTCCGCCCTCAATATGAAGGCGCCTGTTCTCGTGCCGACCAGTATGCGGACTGCCGTCATTGCCGTTTTCCTCGATGGTTGCGTTTATCCGTAGTCGTTCGGCCGGCCCGGAAATCGACAACCGGCCTCAGGCGCCAATGTACTTCGCACAAAGGTTGCACGCCATCCCCGGCTCGCGCACGTCCCTCACGGGCGCGCGGCCGTCCAACAAGACCACCGCCGCTTGAATGGGCGGCAGAAGTCGTCAAGCTCGGCCAACCCGCCCGATGGGGACATTTGTTGACTCAGGTCAGGGAATCAATTGGTCTTCCTTCTCCATACTGCAGTTTGAATGAAGTGATTCTGAAACATGGGGACAGGGGCGGTCGAGTTCTTCTGCGCATCCGTTTTGCGGGCGCCTGCGCCCTCTGGACCGAAGCAGCCATGCAGTGACACAACAATCATCCCCGTGCGTATGCGGAACCTGCAACGCGTTCAACGCCAAGGAAGCTCTGATTAATGCTGTCATTGCGAGGAGCGACGCGACGAAGCAATCCAGAAAGCGTGGAGTGGCCAAGCATCCTGGATTGCTTCGCTGCGCTCGCAATGACAACGGAACCCATTAATCAGAGCTTCCCTAAACAGTCGGAGGTAAAGTAATGTCTGAACAATCTCGCAGAAAGATACTGAAGAGCATCGCCGCAGGCGGTGGCGCATTCATTGCCGGCAAATCGTTGCCAAGCACATGGATCAAGCCGGTTGTAGACTCCGTAGTGTTGCCGGCACATGCTCAGACATCCACTTGCACGATTGACATTACCTGGATAATCACAGTCACCGGAGGGACCGTTAATTATTCTGAAGACAGTACTTATGGCTACGAAATAACCTACTACCCAGGAGGCGGAAACGCAGTCGCACCGCTCAACGTACACTACAGCAGCTCCGTGAATCGCACCGAATCAATTTCGTTGCCACCCGGTCAGTACTTGGTCGGTGCAGGAGCGGGGGCCATGGTGAGTGACCCCGTCACCGCAACCGGACACACGACAATTTCATGTTGCACTGCATCAATGCCGCTCGGGGGAACCTGGACGGCTAATAACAGCAATACGGATACTGGTGACGGAGACACCGTGCTGGTTACCATCGGTGCTGATGGTACTTGCAAGATAAGGCCCGGGTCCCTGTAAGTGCAGAGCACGACGAGTTGGTTGACGTCCGGCTAATACTGGAAAGAGTGGGTAACTGACGCGGCTGGCTGTCGAAGATCAGGCGTTCATTGATCTCGACGCCTTCATCCAAGGACAGGTGGTTGCTGGTGCTCCGGCCGGCTCGGGCCCGCCGCAAGCGTTCTTGCGCCCGGTGCCTTCCGTGGCATCTATGATGCGATGAACGACGTGCCGGACCGTGAACGTTGTTCAGGTCGGTCATCGCAAACGGTGCACTATCGCCGAGTTAGGTGTTGGTACCGGGGTCCGTCTGAAAGGCGCCGGCACTCGACAAATTCTCTCTCGAATTCGAGGAGTGGCATCCAGGAACGCCCCTTGTCCATCGTACAATAGGCGAGACGTGTTGAATTTCCTGGAAGGCCTTGGAAACACCCCGAAAATGTCAACTGAAAGAATAGATACGCTCGTTGTGGGCGGTGGCCAGGCGGGCCTGGCCATGAGCGAGCACCTGAGCGGCTGCGGCGTGCCTCACCTCGTTCTGGAGCGCTACCGAATTGCCGAACGCTGGCGCTCGGAAAGATGGGATTCCCTGGTCGCCAATGGGCCGGCCTGGCATGATCGATTTCCGGGTCTGGAGTTCTCCGATATCGATCCCGACGCCTTTGCCCCGAAGGAGATGGTGGCGGACTACTTTGTCGCGTACGCGGAAAAGATCGCGGCCCCCGTCCGCTGCGGCGTGGAGGTAAAGGAAGTGCAAAGGAACGTTGGTCGGCCCGGCTTCCGCGTCGAAACGTCGGACGGCGTGATCGAAGCCGACAGGGTGGTCGTCGCCACCGGACCTTTCCAACGCCCCGTCATCCCGGCGATCGTTCCTGAAGATGCAGGGATCACGCAGATCCATTCCAGCGCCTACCGCAACCCCGGCCAGTTGCCCGGGGGAGCGGTGCTGGTGGTCGGGGCAGGGTCTTCGGGGGTGCAGATCGCGGATGAGCTCTTGAGCGGTGGAAAGCGTGTCTACCTTTCGGTCGGCCCGCACGACCGTCCTCCCCGGAGCTATCGCGGGCGTGACTACTGCTGGTGGCTGGGGGTGCTCGGCAAGTGGGATGCCGCGGCGCTCGAGCCGGGTCTGGAACATGTCACGATCGCCGTGACCGGTGCGCATGGCGGGCATACGGTCGACTTCCGGCGTCTCGCCGAACGGGGGATGACGCTCGTTGGCCGGACGGAATCGTTCGAAGACGGCGCGATACGCTTCGCGGCGGACCTGGCGGACAATCTGGCGCAAGGGGATGCGAACTACCTGTCGGTGCTGGACGAAGCCGACGCCTACGTCGCCCGCAATGGTCTCGACCTCCCGGAGGAGCCCGAAGCCCGCGAGGTCGAAGCGGACCCCCGGTGCGTGACCGATCCCCTTCTGGAATTGAATCTGGCGGATGCCGGAATCACCTCGATCATCTGGGCAACGGGCTTTGCCGTCGATTTCAGTTGGTTGAAGCTCGACGCCGTCGACGCGGAAGGCAAGCCGAAGCATGAGCGAGGTATTTCCGCGGAGCCCGGCGTCTATTTCCTCGGATTGCCGTGGCAGTCTCGACGGGCATCCTCCTTTATCTGGGGGGTCTGGCACGATGCCAGGTTCCTGGCGGACCATATTTCCACGCAACGCAGGTATCTGGCTTACGGGACCGGCGCGAAGCGGAGGTCGGAAGGCGAACAAATGCAGTAAAATCCGAATAGACGTGCCGAAATCAGTGGGGGCGAAGATTCAGTCGCCAACAGACAAGTTCCTGTTCGAGCTGTACCGTGGTTGCCGCAGCCATACTCCGGAAGACTTCCGGGCCGGGGTGTTGGACAGTCTGCAGAAGATCCTGCGTTTTGACTCGGCCATGTGGGGCACGTCCAGTGATTCTCCACGGCGGATGCATGAGGTCTACGTTCACGGGCAGCCGCCGGCGATGCTGGAGAACTACTCCCGATTTGAAGACCAGGACTTCCTGCGGACAGCGGTTTGCGCGGAATCCGGCCGGACCATCAACCTCGCTGATCTGGTAACGGTGGAGGAGTGGGCTGAGACGGACATTTATCGCAACCATGCGGATCGCTTCGGCATTCGCGCCATCCTCTGCACCGTGGATATTCAGCTGATCACCGATATCATCAACGTGATCTCGCTGTGGAGGGAAGACCTGTACGATCAGTTCACGGAAGAGGACCGGCAGCTCAAGCAGGTGATCGCGCCGCACATGTTCGAGGCCTGTCGGCACAATCGGATTCTGCATTTCCACCAGCCGGCGTCTGGAAGCGGCGTCCCGGACGCGCCCGCGATCGTGTACGGCGACGGCCTGCTCCTGGATGCGGACCCCGGATTCGTGGGCAAGCTCAGAAGGGAATGGCCCCGCTGGCGGGGCGCCCTGCTGCCCGGGCCTCTGCTGGAGATGATCATGGGACAGGAATCGAACATCTATGTGGGGCGCAGAGTTGTGACCCGGGCGTGGCGAAACGGTGAGCTTCTGATTCTGAAGATCTTCAACAAGCAAGCCGGCGCCCCCCTGAGTATGAGGGAATGCATCGTCGCCGAGAAATACAAGGCGGGCTTGACTTACACACAGATCGCCGACGCTCTCCACCTGTCGCCAACCACAATCAGGTCGCATCTGCAGCACATATACTCCAAGCTCGGGGTCACGAACAAAACCCAGCTCGTTCGCGTATTGGATACGGGCAGCCGGCGCGCGAAGTTTTCGTGAGGGGCACCGGTCGCTCGACTGCTGGAGAGGAGTCCCTCAAGTGAATGGAAGCTGCCGAAAATGGAAATTCGATCCCAACGCATTCTTGATGCCATGAACATCAGCCGATACTGGTACTTCAAGCAGTTCGGACGTCCAAGAGCAGTGCTGGAGAAAGGAAGCCAGGCGCTGCCGCGGCCCGGCCCGAATCGTCCCGGAACAGCCAACGGTCATTCCGGGACTCGCCGTCGACATGATGTGTTACTGAGTGAGCGTCACCTCGGTCTGCTCCAAGTGGTAGGTCTTCAAGTACCCGGCGATCGTGGTAAAGGTTGTCGTTTCTGGAGTCACATCCTGGTCTGATATGGCCACGTCGGACATGAAGATCGATCCCAGCATCAGCTTCAGTGGATTGATCCCGGCGCTTCATTGGGCACCCGCCTCGCGCTGCATGGCCTGTGCGGGATCGGGGCCGGCGGTTACTGTCTCGTCAGTAACCGGCAACGGCCGGCCGATGGGCTCGTCGGCGATCTTCCACAAGGCGTCGCCGGCCTGGCCGCTGACCGCGCCCACTGCCCCGCTGAACTTGAGCGGCATGGCGACGGCACTGCTCGCCAACTCGGCGCTGCCGACTGCGGTGTGGGCCACAGCCTGCGCCGAGTGGCTGATGGCGGCGCTGAAGTGTTGGATACTGCCCTGGGCGAGGGCTGGCTGAGCGGCGGCCAGAGACAAACCGAGAGCAGGGATGATCAGGGTCTTCTTGTTCACGTCACTTACCTCCGGGTTGTGTGAAATGCCGTAATTGGCGGGAGGCAAGTGTTGTGCAAAGTATCTCATTCGTAAACACTGCTGATCATAGTCGCGATATATTGCTCCGTTAGTATCACGTGTTGATACTATTTGAGCTCAGCCGAGTCCGCCGGATTTTGCGCGCACGCCGGGGTCGCCGACCGCCGGGTGCTGGCACCGGGCCACCGAACCGGAGATCCGGCGGGCTGCACAACCGGGGCTCCAGCGGGGTGGTCGCCGGAGGCAGCCGCGACAAGTCGTTCTCCGCGGCGGCAATTCGTGCCTGAAACGATCCGAAACAAACTGAAACAAATCCCGCCCGAGACGGATAAGCCGCGGAAACACCCGCCGCGTACAGTGCGCTCCGGTTGGCGACGCACATTCTGTGCAGCCTTTCAACTTCCCAAGAGGTATATGACATGACTGCAAGCGCGGTAGAGAAATCAGTAGACAACGGGGTCAACGTGGAGGCCCTCCTCGGAGCCCGCCAGGCGCTGAGCGAAGCGCCGGAGGCCGCCAGGTTCACCTGGCGTGCGAGTTGCAAGTGGGTCAACGGCACCCACAGTCGCTCGACGGTGCACCAGTACTTCGGGCTCGGTACCGAGCAGAGCCATCGCACGGCATTCGGATTCGACACCGACCATCCCGAGATCTTCGCTTCCCAGGACAACGGTGCCACGCCGGTGGAGCTCGTTCTGGCGGGTCTTGCGGGTTGCCTCACTGCGGGTATCGCGGCAGTGGCCCAGATGCGCGGGATACAGCTTCATTCCGTGTCGGCGACCCTGGAGGCCGGGATGGACATCCAGGGGATCCTGGGCATCGACAGCGAGGTACGCAACGGCTTCGATGGCATCAAGGTCGACTACCATATCGACGCCGACGCCACCGAGGACGAGGTCAAGGCCGTCGTGGCGCAGTCCCAAAAGCGTTCCGCCGTCTTCGACATCGTCACCAACCCGACCAACGTCACTGTCTCTGTCAACTGACGGGTCCATGCCGAAAGGAGGGCGAGTCCCATGCGTACCACAGCGGTGATTATCGGAGCAGGCCACGCCGGCCTGGCGATGAGCCGGTGTCTGAGCGAGCAAGCCATCGATCATGTCGTCATCGAACGCGGCGAGGTGGCGAACTCCTGGAAGACCGAGCGCTGGGACTCGCTGCGCCTCTTGACGCCCAACTGGCAAAGCCGCCTTCCGGGCTTCGGCTACGACGGAAGCGATCCGAACGGCTACCGTACGATGGGGGAGACCATCGACTTCATGGAACGATACGCCCGTGTGGCGGGGGCGCCGGTGCGCACCCATACGCGGGTGACCGCGGTACGGGCCGGCGACGACGGTTACACCGTCTCCACCACCTCCGGTGAGTGGCGCTGCCCGTCCGTCGTGCTGGCCAGCGGAGCCTGCAACGTGCCGCACGTCCCGGCATTTGCGGGAAGCGTGCCCTCGGCGATCCGCACGCTGACCCCCTTCGAATACCGCAACCCCGATCAGCTCGAGCAAGGGGGCGTCATGGTCGTCGGCGCCTCGGCATCCGGCATGCAGATCGCGGACGAGGTCCACGCATCGGGGCGCCCGGTTACGCTGTCGGTTGGCGAGCACATCCGCATTCCGAGAATGTACCGGGGCCGAGACATCCAGTGGTGGATGGACGCCGTGGGGGTGCTGGACGAGCGCTACGACGAAATCGACGATATCAACCGTGCGCGCGGCGTGCCGTCCCTGCAGCTCAGCGGCTCTTGCGATCGCGGTATGCTCGACCTGAATTCCCTGTCCGCCTCGGGAGTGCGGATCGTCGGCCGGCTCGCGGGGATCCGT
>JBAUWJ010000141.1:0-5723 GCA_049583715.1 Arenicellales bacterium
CTATCCAGTGAGCATCTTCATCGTGCCGCCGTCGGGCGCGACATGACGGAGGTTTTGCGGCCATAATTCGCTTTCCACTGACAAACGGCGGCAGGTCGTTGGGCCGCGTGCTCCCGTACGGATGAAACCCACCTTTCTCATAGTGAACGCGGATGACTTCGGCTACTTCGAAGGCGTCAGCCGCGGTATCGCCGAGGCGGCGAGGAGCGGGATCGTTACCGCCACCGGGGTCATCGCCAATGCCGCCAATGTCGAGAGTCACGTCCGATGGCTCGACGGACTGGCGGATCTCGACACCGGCGTTCACCTGAACCTGACCGAAGGGGAGCCGCTGTCGGAGGCCATGCGGGTGCAGCTCCGCCGCTGGAACGGCCGCTTCCCCCGCAAGCTGGCCCTGGTGTCGGGCGTGCTTCGGGGCGTGATCGGGCTCAGGGCGGTCGCGCACGAGTGGCACGCCCAGATCGAACGTTGCCGCTCGATGGGATTGAAGCCGCGTTTTCTGAACTCTCATGAGCACGTGCACATGCTGCCGTCGCTGTTCCGTGTCGCCTCCGCTCTTGCCGATGAATTCCACATCCCCCACATTCGTGTCGTGCGCGCGGAGTGGCGGGGCCGGCAGTCTGCGGGGTCCATATTCCGTAACCTGGCGTTGGGGGCGCTGGGGCTCGCGGGGAGGGCCCGTCGCGGCGCGCGGCGAACGCCGGCGCCGGTCATGCTCGGACTGGCCGAGAGCGGCAATCTGAGCGGACGGTATCTCAGCGGGCGCCTCGCCGCCCTGCGCGAGGGTGGGGTCTATGAGCTGATGTGCCATCCGGGTATTCTCGACCGCTCGGAGGCAATCGAACCGCGCATCATGGCTTATCATCACTGGGACGCCGAACGGGAAGCATTGTGCAGCGATGCGGTGCGTGAGCTGCTGCAGCGGCGCGAAATACGGCTGATTGGCTACCGGCACCTCGGCATCACGGACGGGGCGCTGGACACTTGCGGATTGGACCAACGAGCTTGAAAGACGAAGTGCTTACGGATCAACACGGGGGCACGCAGACGGCGCCGGAGCCGAAGCTCGTCAGCGTCGTGATCCCGGCCTACAACGAAGCGGCCGGCATCGAGGGCACCCTCGAGGAAGTGGGCAGTACGCTGCAGTCCCTGGGACTGCCCTACGAGATCATCATCGTCGACGACGGCAGCGACGACGCCACCTTTGCGATCGTGAACCGCCTCAACCTTTCGGATTCCCGGTTGCGGGGCCTGCGCTTCAGTCGCAGGTTCGGCAAGGAAGCGGCGCTCCTCGCGGGGCTCGAAAGCGCCCGCGGCGACGTCGTGGTGACGATGGATGCGGACCTGCAGCATCCGCCCGCGCTGATACCGGTCATGCTGGAGCGATGGCGCGCCGGGGCGATGGTGGTGCATGGCGTGAAGCACAAGCGCGAGCACGATGGAGTGGTGGTGCGCAAGCTGTCGGACCTGTTCAACACCGTGTTCTCGATGAGCGGCGGCTTCGACATGCGCAACGGCTCCGATTTCAAGCTTCTCGGACGGACCGCCGTCGATGTCGTGGTCAGGAAGCTGCCGGAGCGGCGCCGTTTTTACCGGGGTCTCGCCGCGTGGGTGGGATTCACACAGGACAGCGTTCCTTTCGATGTGGACGCCCGCGCCAGCGGCGGCGGGAAGTGGTCCCTGGCCGGACTGCTGGAGCTCGCCACCACGGCCATTATCTCCTTCACCAGCGCCCCGCTGCGAATCGTCACCATCCTGGGCGCGGTGACCCTCGTCTTCGGCATCATCCTGGCCGCGGATACCGTGTGGTCGTGGTTCGAAGGTCAGGCGGTGTCCGGTTTCGCCACCATCATCATCACGCTTCTGCTGCTCGGCAGCTTCATCATGATCAGTCTCGGCATCATCGGCGAGTACATCGCCAAGATCTACGACGAGATCAAGGAGCGTCCCGCCTATCTCGTCGAGTCGCGCTGCGGATTCGAGAGCGGAGGAGACCGCGCAGGGGAGTGAGCGGCGCGGGGCCCTCGGTGGAGAGCCGCTGCAAGGGGACGGCTACTCCCGTTTGGCGAAGTCGCCCATCACGGGCTTGACCAGGTTGAAGTAGTCGCCGGCGGACATCCGGATGATCTGGGTGTGCAGGCCGGCGGTGAAGGCGAGATCGTCCTCCCGAGCCAGCTCCCGGTCCGCGTAGACGGGGATCCCATACAGGTTTCCAAAGGGCGGTACGGCACCCGCCTCGCATCCGGGAAACAGGGATTCGAATTCCGCTTCGGTGGCGAGACAGGCCGCCCGCCCGCCGCTGGCCTCGACCAGCGCGTCCAGGTCCGCATGCCTGGAGGCGGGCACCACCGCCATGAGCATCTTTCCGTCCGCCGATTTCACCAACACCGACTTGGCGAATTCACGACGCGGGATCAGCGTGGAGGCCGCGGCCTCACGGGCCGTGTAGGCCGGCGAATGGTTGATGACGATATACTTGATCTGATGCTCGTCCAGGAAGGCGCGCAGCTTCTGAACGGGCATCCCGGTCAGTCCAGGTGTTCCACGAGCTTCTCGAGGCGCTGAGCCACCGCATCCCAGATGCCTATCGGCCCCGCACGCTCGAGCGTCTCGCGCTCCCACTCTTCCGGACCCTTGCGCTTCATCTCCGACAAGTGGCCGGCCAGCTTCTCCCGCTCTTCCTTGAGCTCGTCCAGCTCCGCTTCGGCTTCCGGGGGCGCGGTGCCGGCGGCGACATGCTTGCCGGCCTGGTGGAGCATCTCGTCGATGTGATTCAGGTGCGACTCGTACCTGAGGATGTGTTGTTCTATCAAGTCGTTGCTGTCGGTCATCGCAGTGCTCGCGGGGAATGGCCGGCGTCGCAGGATCCGCGCTGCGATCTCAGCGCTGCAGGTCCGCCGCTTCTCCTTGGGTTCCGTCGGACTATAACAAATCGAATCAGGGACTTGTACTCTCGGTTCGGCCCGCGCATCGACTCGCCTGCGGTCCGCGGGAGCCGTCCACATTGCGGCGGCGCAACAATGAAGATCGTGTGCCGGTCACGTCCGTGATCCCGACCTCATTTCACGTCGTGAAACACGTGCTGTCATCTTATTGCCGCGGGCCGTTGTCAAAGCGACGAAGGGCCAAGATGGCGGCGACCGCTTAGTGATCGGCAGACCGGTAGTTTATACTTTCGTCCGTCAGCTTAGAGGTCGTGCGGGGAGGAGCCACTCCGACAGGGGGAAGAGCAGACAACGCTCCACAGCCGCGCGAAAGGCTTGGCGTGCGCGCCGCGCTCGCGACGCGTTCCGACACACGTAACCACGTGCCTTCCGAGTCGGTGGAGCGAAATCAACCCGCATGGACCCATTGCGCGATGGGTTCGTGCAGATGACACAGGAGACAATAATGGCAAATCGATCCGATCCAAAGACACATCCCTCCATTCTAAACGCACGGGACACGGGCCAAGGCAGTGCGCGGCGCGACTTCCTGCGCCAGAGTTTCGGCATCACCGGCGGCCTGGTACTGTCGGCGTATGCGCCAGATTTCGCGTGGGCCGCGGAGCACAAACCGCTCGGGACCTTTCCCGCCGGAGTGGCAGGGGACACCGCATTCATCGGTATCACAGTGCCGCTGACCGGCCCTTACTCGGCCGCCGGAGAGGATGAGAAGCGGGGTTACGAGCTGATCATCGAGCAGATCAACAACGGCGAGCTCAAGGGCATGGTGTCCGGTCTCATGGGCAAAGGCGTGCTCGGCAAGCAGCTCAAGTACGAGATCGCGGATTCCGAGACCAAGCCCAACCCCGCCGTGCAGGCGCAGTCGCGGTACATCCAGACCAACAAAGCCATCATGATCAGCGGCTCGCTCTCGAGCGCCACCGCCATTGCGCTGGAGAAGCTCGCCCAGCGCGAGAAAGTCGTGAACATGGTGGGTGCCAGCGGCTCCAACGACACCACCGGCAAGGATTGCCAGCGCTACGGCTTCCGCTCCCAGCCCTCCGCCTACATGGGCGCGAAGGCCCTGGCGCCGGTGGTCGTGAAGGCGCTCGGCAAGAACCTGAAGGCCGCCTACCTGGTGCCGGACTACACCTACGGCCATACGGTATTCGACTCCAGCAGCGAGTTCCTGGGCAAGGAAGGCAACTGGAAGATGCAGCTCAAACAGCTCGTCCCGCTGGGGACCACCGACTTCAGCGCGTCGCTGCTCAACATCGCGAACAGCGGCGCGGATGTGTTCGTCAACGTGGCTTTCGGCGCCGACGCAGTGAACTCCACCAAGCAGGCCGCGCAGTTCGGGCTGCTCAAGAAGATGAAGATGCTGGTGCCCAACATCTCGCCTTACCAGGCGAAGGAGCTCGGCCCCGAGCTCATGCAGGGCGTATACGGCACGATGGACTTCTGGTGGACGCTGCAGGACAAGTATCCGCTCGCCAAGCACTTCGTCTCCAGCTTCGAGGCCAAGTACAAGGAGAAGCCCCGCTGGTGCGCGCACATCGCCTACCTGCAGACGCTGGTCTGGGCCCAGGCCGTGGAGCATGCAGGCTCGTTCTATCCGGTGGACGTGATCAAGGCGCTCGAAACCATGGAGTTCAAGGGCACAACCCTGGGCGACGTGCGCTACCGCGCGCACGACCACCAGATGATCCGGCCGGTGCCGGTGGTGGTGGGCAAGAAGCCCTCCGAGATGAAGAACCCCGAAGACTTCTACACCGTCGCGGGCGTCGTCGAAGGCGACAGGGTGATGTCGCCGCCCGATTTCTTCGGGTGCAAGCTCGGCGAATATATGTGAGGCCCCGAGCACAATAACCGAAAGAGGGGGCGCCGGAGCGTTCCGGCGTCCCCGCTTTCGCCTCGAACTCGAACATGCCGCGCCGGTTCGTCCGGTGCCCGTCCGATGTCCCGCATCCGCACGCAACGCGCGGCGGTGGGACACGGCGGACCATTGCGGGGAAACTTCGATGCCCAGCCTCTCGCTCTTCGTGTCGCAGCTCTTCAACGGGCTCGCCCTTGGAGCCCTGCTCGCGCTGGTGAGCTCCGGGCTCACCATCATCTTCGGCACCCTGGGAGTCGTGAACTTCGCGCACGGCGCCTTCTTCGCTCTTGGCGCTTATGCCGGCTGGGTGACGTACGGCTATACGCACTCCTTCGTGCTCGCGATGGCCGCGGGCGCCGTGGTCACCGGTGGTCTCGGGCTGATCCTCGAGCGCGGCCTGGTGCGCCGTTTCTATGATCGCCCGCACGAGGACCAGATCCTGGTTACGTTCGGCATCGGCATCGTGGTGGTGGAGGCGCTGCGCGCCTGGTTCGGCGGGCTGAACCAGAACATGGCCCAGCCGGACTGGGGCAACGGCATCCTCAATTTCGGCTTCTTCTTCTATCCTCTGTACAGGTTGGAGGTCCTCGGGATCGCGGCCGGCGCTTTGTTCGTGTTGTACGTGGTGCTCTATTGGACCCGCATCGGGCTCATCGTACGCGCGGGCATCGAGGACGATCTGATGGTGCGAATGCTGGGCATCAGCGTGCCCCGGGTCCTGATGCTGGTCTTCGGCCTGGGAGCGCTCGCCGCCGGTTTCGCCGGGGTCGTCAACGCGCCCATCATCTCGGTCGCCCCCGACATCGGTTCGAAGATCCTGGTGCAGTCCTTCGTCGTGGTGGTGATCGGGGGGCTCGGCTCCTTTCCCGGCGCTATCGTCGGCGGCCTCATCGCCGGGGAGATCCTGAGCCTGACCTCCATGT
>JBAUWJ010000142.1:0-52471 GCA_049583715.1 Arenicellales bacterium
TGACATGTTTCTTGTCGGAATGAATTCCGACCCACAGAGAGGGAAGTCGTGTCGGTCTGCCTCATATGGCGATAGAATCGCGGCCGTGACGAGGTCCAGCATGTCAGGCGGCAATTCGTGAGGCAGACGTACCAGCTTCTTCTCAGCGTGCATGATGTGACGCCAAGGCACTTCGGAGCCTTGGAGCGCATCGACGAGGCGCTGCACCGGGCTGGTGTCGGCAGCCGCTACAGCATGCTCGTGGTGCCAAACTTCTGGTCGCAGTGGCCGCTCGAAGACCATCCTCGTTTCAACGAGTGGCTGCAGCACAAGGAAGAGGAGGGCGTGGAGATGATTCTTCACGGCTACTACCACAAGGACCACGAGGCCCACATCGCACCGTCCGCCCGGCTCCAGGCTCGCTTGATGACCGCCGGCGAAGGGGAGTTTCTGGGCCTGGAGTACGAGGAGGCCGCGACGCGTATCCGGGCGGGCAAGAAGGTGCTGCAATCGATACTGAAACAGCCCGTGGAGGGATTCGTCGCCCCCGCCTGGCTGTACGGTGAGCAGACCCGAAAGGCTCTCAGGGACGAGGGCTTCGAGTTCGCGGAGGACCACTGGTCCGTGTGGACGCCGGCCGGTGCCGACCGGACCCTCTGCCGATGCCCGGTGATCAGCTACTCGGCGAGGACCCGGCCGAGAATCGTGACCTCCTGGCTGTGGTCCCGTTTCTCGGTGGCGGCCTTCGGCCGCGTTCGGGTCCTGAGGCAGGCGATCCATCCCCATGACCTCGACAGCCCCGGCATCTTCAGAGAGATCGAGCGGGCACTCGCCGCCCTGATGTCCCGCCGCGAGCTCATCCGGTACCGAGACCTTGTTTCTGCGGCGTGACCAGACGGGCCTCGTAGGTCGCGAACAGCTCCTCGAAGTGCTCGGAGACGTTGCGGATCCTCGCCGAGGCGTAGGCTTTGGCTTGCTCCGACATTGCGGACCGGTCGCGGGCCATGAAGGCGGTTATGGCGCGCTTGCAGTCCTCGACATCGCCGGGCTCGTAGGTTTCCGAGAACCCGGGCTGCGCCAGATCGGCGGCACCGCCGCGGTTCGGTACGATCACCGGCAGGCCCGAGCTCAGGCCCTCGGCGATGACCAGACCGAAAGTCTCGGACGAGCAGCCGTGGATGATGGCATCGGAGCTGGCGAGGTAACGGGCCACCTGCGGGCGGTCGAGGATCTGACCGGCGATGAATATGCCCCGGTACCTGGCCGCGCTGCGCTCTATGGACCGGCGCGACATGCCGTCGCCGATGACGAACAGGCCGATGGGTCGCGTCCGGTTGATCTCTCCCACCGCCTGGATCATGGTGGGGATCCGCTTCTCGGGATGGTGTCGGCTGATGGTGATCAGCAGGACGGCGCCGTCTTCCGCGATGCCGCAGCGGTCCAGCATTTCGCGGCGCGTGCGCGCACAGCGGTAGCGATCGGAAAACTCGCTCTTGTTGATCCCGAAGGGGATCGAGACCGGCTTCCTCAGCCCGAAGCTGGCCATGCGCTGCGCGAGCCAGGGACTGCTGACCACCGACATGTCGAAGAGCCGGTCGAGCCTGCGAAGGTATGCCCAGAACCAGGAGAACAGCTTATCGGTGCGGTCGTATCCGATCCGCCGGCCGAGGTAGGTGTGCGGATAGCTCGCCACGGGATCGGAATGGATGAAGTGCGAGCGCAGCGCGGAGCCCCGCCAACTGCCGGCGATCCAGCCGCCGCGCCAGGGAGAGGAGCCCTCCACCACGTCGGGCCTGACGGAATCGATCACCTCGTGCACCGGCGCGGCACGGGCAAAGGCATAGTAACGACGGTCCACCGGATGCACCGGACTCTTCACCCAGATGATTCTGCCGCTGGACACGTGCCTCGTGGCGTTCTCCGCCCCCGGGGCCACGATATCCACGGAGACTCCGAGCCTGGCAGCGTGCTCGAGCTTCTGGAGGATGTAGGTTTTGACGCCGCCTCCCTGGTCGCTGTAGAACTCGGCAATATCGACAATTTTCATTGGGAGGCGTCGATAGGGGGCGAGGTATTCGTCGGCGCTGCGGTTGCCAGGGGTGAGAAGAGGGGCGCTATTCAAACGTGGAATGGGCGCTCAGTCAACAGATCCTTCACCGTGTCGTATCGGGGCCGTCCGGGCTTGGGTAGAATGCGGCCGGTCAGAGAATGCCGGAAAGCCATCGCGGATGCCATGAAGAAGAGTAGCAGCGAACCCTGGATGCCGACTGTTGACTATGCCCATTCCCTCACGGGACTGACCGTCAATATGCTGGTCAAGGACGTCGCGGCCCACGCGGCGTTTGTCCGGGAGGTTCTGGGACTGGAGATCGTGCACGCCGACGCGGACATTGCCGTCTACCGTCACGGCGACAGTCAGTGGACGGTGCACGCTGACCACACCTACCTGGATTCGGGCAACCCGATGGAGGAGGTGGCGCGGTCGCTGGCGGCAAGGGGCGGCGCCGTGGAGCTCAGGGTCCACCACTGCGACCCGGACAAGGCCGAGGCGGCGGCGAGACGTGGCGGGTTCGAGATCCTCGCCGCCACCGAGAACAAGCCGCACGGCCTGAGGGAAGCCTACCTGCGCGACACCGACGGCTATATCTGGGTACCGGACGTCCCGTGCCAGGGATGATCTCCGCTACCCGCGGGCGGGCTTCAGCCCGGCGATGATGTGGTGCCGTGGTCGAGCGCTGCTGTCGGAATGAATTCCGACCCACAGGGAAGTGGGGAGTGTCGGAGATCGTCGGGAACGAGATCCGACCGACCCACTTCGGACGTGGGGAGTGCTGGAGATTGTCGGGAACGAGATCCGGCCGACCCCGGGTCGGGCTTCAGCCCGACAAAGGCGCGGTGCCGGCCCAAAGCCGGCTCGTGCGACTACTCGCGTACCGAGGCGAAGCCCGCCTCCTTCCAGGCCAGCATGCCACCCTTGAGATTGGAGACGTGTGAATAGCCCATGCCCGTGAGCATGGCGGCCGCGGTGGTGCTGCGCACGCCGGAGCGGCACACCAGCACGATGGGATCGTCCTTGGCGATACCGAGTTTGTCGATCTCGTACTGTAGCTGCTTCAGGGGTATCAGCCTGCTCTGCGGGATGTGGCCGAGCTCGCCCGTGTATTCGCTCTGCTCCCTGACATCGATGACGTGCGGCGCACTGGCGGTGTCGAGCTCGTCGCGGACCGCCTGCGCGTTACGCTGGCGGACGGCGTTGAGCTGGGCCAGATCCGGGAAGTCGATCTGATTATCGTCGATGGCGGACTGGTTGGGCTGCAGCACCTCCTGGATCTTCTTGGGAAGGGGAAACTCGATGCTGTTCATCAGGTCGATGTATTCCTGGCGGGACTTGCCGGCGATCCTGGGGTTCGCCTGCTTCTCGGCGCCGATAGTGGACGAGGTGTTGCCGCGGTAGTCATGTGCGGGCAGCACGACTGTATCATCGGGGAGGGTGAAGAGCTTTCCGGTGATCGAGTCGTACTGCTCGCCTGCGTCCCCACCGGCGAAATCGGCGCGCCCGGTCCCTCCGATCAGGAGGACGTCACCGGTGAACACGAAGCCGTCGCAGTGCAGGCTGATGCTGTCAGGAGTGTGGCCGGGCGTGTCCAGCACCGTGAGGCCGATGTTGCCGCACTCGATTTCTTCGCCGTTCTCGACATGCCTGTCGACACTGGGGTTCGGCGCTTTGCTGTGCTGCACGACGGGTATGTCCAGGAGCTGTTTCAGGGTGCGCGTGCCGCTCAAGTGATCGGCGTGGGTGTGGGTGTCGATAGCGAGGTCGAGGCGCATCCCCCGGTAGGCGAGATAGGCCAGATACCGGTCGATGAACTCGGCATGGGGATCGATCAATACCGCGTGGGAAGTCTCCGGACACGCGACGAGGTAGCACTTGCATTGGGTGCCGTTCAGCTCTTTGACGATGGGTTTCATGGGCATGTGCTCAGGCTGCCAGGGGCAGGATGACGGTGAATTGTGCGCCGGTCGTGTCGGAGCGGTTATGGGCCGTAACGTGCCCGTCATGGTATTCGGCGATCAGGCGAACCACGTACAGCCCGAGACCCAGCCGGGACTGCTTGGCGTTCTTCTTTCCGACGGACACCATGGGATCGAAGAGGCGGTCGGTCATCGTATCGGGCAGCTCCGATCCCTCGTTGAGAACGCTGAGCTCCGCGCGGCCGTTGATCTTGTCGAGCCGCACCAGGATGGGCGATCCGTCGTTGGAGAAATCCAGGGCGTTGTCGGCAAGCTTGTCGAGCATCTGGGCAATCAGGTCCGGCGTGCCGCGTATGTGTATCGGCGAGTTGCGTATCTCCAGCTCGAAGCGCTGCTTGGGATTGCTCTGCTGGTAGCCTTCGACGTAGCTGGAGGCCAGCTCGACCAGGTCGAACTCCTCCCGGATCTCCGTTCGAAGGGCCTCTTCCAGGTTCGCGGCCTCGGTCAGGTTGCGCAGGATCGAGCCGAGGCGCTGCGTGCCGTTCTTGGCGCGGGCCATGTACTTGCTGTTGCGGGTCTCGGGCACTTCTTCCTGGAGGTTGTCCAGCGACGAATTCACGACATTCAGGGGGTTGTTGAGCTCATGGGCGAGCGTATCCGGCAGGCCCTCGAGGTATCGCGTGTACTGCGACAGGCGCCCCAGCATGCCGCTCATGCTTCGGGAAAGGTCGCCGATCTCGTCCCGGCTGTGGCGCTCGGCGTTGATGTTGGCGTCCCGCACCCGTCCGTCCGGGCCGATGACCTGCTCCGCTTCGTTCCTCAGGCGCCGTATCCGGATGGTGATGCGCGAGGCGAACACCAGCAGTGCGCCGGTGATGATGATCAGCACCAGCAGGGTGACCGCCACCACGTTCTCGAGGACGCGCTTCTGCTGCGACAGCACCTCGTCGGTGCTCTGCTCGACGACGACGACCCCGAGGGCCTGGTCGCCCGACCAGATCGGGTGGGCCGCCATCAGGATCTCGGTGCGCTTGTCCAGGGACAGGCGGCGCTGGGTCTGCGGAATACCGGCGAGGGCCTTGCGAAAGGTCTCCTCGTCACGGTGGGAGACGTCCGCCGTGATGTCCACCGACTTTTCGTTGGAGGTCTCCAGGATCAGGTTGTAGACCTTCTGGAGCACGGCCTGGTAGGACTGCACGATCAGGCCGAACAGGCCCTTGGGGGGTGCGGGCTCCGCCGTCTCGCTGGCCAGGTTGCCGACGACTGCGCGCACCCGCCGGTCCTTGTCCAGGACCCAGATGCGGGTCACCGGGCGGTCGAGGCCCCTCAAAATCTTGGCGATCTCCGGCGAATGAATGAACAGGTGGTTGAGGGGAGGCTCCTTGTTGATGTCCTTGGACGATGAGGAAAGGCGCTTGGTCACCCGCCGATCGGTCTCGCTGTCGACGTCCGCCACCACGATGCCCAGCCGGGACTGCGATCCCACCATGAACCGGGGCATGCGGATCTCGACGCTGTATCCCTTCTTCGTCATCTTCCAGGCCGCCGCGAGGTCGTAGTTGGGGTCGCCGGTGAGTGGGTACTCCCAGTTCTTGTCCATCAGGTAGACGCTCATCCGCCCCGGGTCCTTGCCGGTGAGGAGGTAGCGCTTGATCTGGCCGCCGGGGTTCTCGAGATAAAAGCGGATGGCGTCGCTGTTGTCCAGCCGGCGGATGGACGGGTCCCGCATGACGACCTTGTTGTCGGTGACGTCGAGTCCGAAGTAGAGGTAGGGGCCGCGGTAGCCGACCATCTGGATATAGCTGAGGTTCCGGGGCTCGTAGTCCGGGCCGCACATCTGGTCGACGGAACCGTCGACCCGCGTGGCCTGCTCGCGCTGGTCGCCCCAGTCGGAGAGATCGCCGTCGAGGCGGATGTAGTTGGGCAGCGCGTAGGCGAAGATGTCATCGGTGTCGCCGATGACCTCCGGCGCGCCCTTCTCCGGGTCGAACAGCTCGGGCCGGTCGTGCAGCACGGTGGCGATGGCACGGGCCGTAAGGGTCAGCGCGTTCTCCTGGCCCCGCAGCAGAAAGCTCTTCATGTCCCGCACGTATTCGTAGCCCATCCAGGGGATCAACAGAAGCGCCAGGGCCACGAACAGGAGCTTGCTACGAATACTCAGTCCGCGCGAGGGAGACAATAGCCGCATGAATGCGCTTTCGGGCGGGAGCTATTCCGGCTGCCAGCGGTATCCCACGCCGAATACGGTTTGAATCATGGAAAACTCCGGATCCGCTTCCTTGAATTTCTTGCGGATGCGACGCACGTAACCGTTGATGGTGTTGCGCTCGACGTAGCTCTGGCGCGTGACCTGCATCAGGTTCTCGTAGGTCTTGACGTGGCCGGGGCGGCGGGCGAGGGCCTGCACCAGCCAGAACTCCGTCAGGGTCAGGTTCACTTCCTTCCCGTCCCACAATACGGACATGCTGTTCGGGTCGAGCTGCAGGGGCCCCAGGCGCAGGATCGCCTCGAGCTCGGTCGTCTGGGTGTGGAGCGTGTCCACGATCCGGAACAGGGAGGAGATCCGCACGGTGAGAAACTGGAGGTTCACCGGCTTCGTGAGGTAGTCCCAGGCGTCCAGGCGCAGGCCCGAAACCCTGTCGATATCGGTGTCGCGGGCGGTGAGGAATATGATGGGGAGCTTGGGGGCGATCGCGCGCAAATCGCGGCACAGATCGAATCCGCCGTCCATTTCGTCCTCCAGCATGATGTCCAGGACCGCGAGGTCGGGCAGGTTCTGGCGCATGCCCGCGTGGGCCTGGGGCCGGTTGGCGTAGGTGGTGACGGAATAGCCGTTGGCGGTCAACGCGTCGGCGTAATTCTCACGCTGGTCGGCGTCGTCTTCAACGATGGCGATGGTTCTGCTCATTGCACGTCAACAGGGGAAATTTCCTCTTAATTGTCAATAAGATATATCAACGGTGAGCCCTTGGATAGAGGCCGGTTTCAAACACCATACTTTTACCATGACTTGCCCCCCCTTTTGACACTCCCGACACGTTTAATTAAACGTGTTGAAGACTAATCGGTGACCTTGGCAGACCATGACGCGAGAGGTATTTATACCACTGACAGACGAGATTCTGTACGAGCATCCGGATCTCGTCAGGGGCCGGCTCGTGCCCTACGTATCGGGGAGGCCCTGCTACCACTGGTTGTCCGTGGAGCTCAACCCCGATGAAAGCACCCCACCCCGGCAGCCGGCGCGGCGCTGGAATCAGCCCGCCCGGTTGCCCATTGCTGTAGAAGCCACGCGAGGAACATTCCATTCTCTCTGAGTCCCTCAAGTTTCTCGCCATTGGCCTTGGTACCGCGCTCGCGACGAGCGCGGTACTCATTTTTCTCTCGATAGGGATTCTGTCTCTCTAGATTCAGGCGGTCGGCAGGCGGCCGCTGCCCCCCCCCGGACGATCCACTCGGCGCCGGCGCGCCGTGCGCCCTCCCGAAGGCGGGGCTGGGTGTGCCACGCGGGTTAGTACGGATAGAGGAGGTCGAGCGTTCGTTGCTTCGTGGCGGCCTGGGGCTTGCAGGCTTCGAACCAGACGAACGAGCGCGTTGACAATAGCACGCTGGTGGCCTCCATGACGCGTTCGTCGCGGGCGTGGGGGCGATGCACCAGATATGTCCCCATGGGCAGATACAGACTCTTGTCGCACAGAAGCGACAGGGTTCGCCTGTCGGCACTCTCGCTGACCAGCAGCAGCGCGGGGCTGCGCGCAGCGTCGGGTGGCCGGTCCGCTCCGAGACGGCCAATGAGCACCGGCTCGGCCCCGGCCCTGAGCATTCTGAGCCCGAGTGACAGTTTGTTGTCGTGGTCGGTCTGCGCCCAATGCACGTAACCGATACGCCACTCGCCGGAGCGGCCGGCCCGGACGGCGATCAGCTCTCCGACGGACATGCCTCCGGCGAACTGGTCTCCACCGACCGTCATCCTGAGCCCCCGCTCACTCTCATCGGCGATCTCCCAGTGACGGACGATGCCCTCGAGGCTGTCACTGCCCGTTCGTTCTCCTCCGGCTCCCTTGAGCACCTGGAGAAAGGAGGGTTCCGCGCCGGCCAGCTCGACGCGCAGGGGCCTGAACTGGTTGAGCGCGACGCAGACCGACTTCAATCCAGTGACCACGTCGCAGGGCCGGTAGGTTCTTGTCCGGGTACTATTGCGCACGGGATGCAGCCCCCAGCTCACGATCACGCGTCGCAGCAGCTCGAGGGGCTCCATCTCCCTGGCCATCTCCCTGGCCATGGACTCCGGCTTATCCTCCAGGCTCGCCGCCTTCTTCGCGGCTCTCTCATGCTGCAGTTTCAGCCTGTCCACCATTTCTCTGGTGATGAGCCACTTCTCGTTGAATGCGGGGCGGATCCTGCTGTTCGCCAGAGCCGGCGTCGCCGCCCGGTCGAGTGCCGGATCCACGATGAACACGCATCGTCCCGGATCCGCCGACACCGTTGTCAGGGATGCGAACGCGGCCCAGTCGTCGAGCTGCGCGTAGATTTTCGCGAGACTCCGGAAGGGATAGCGGTAGGGATCGCTCAAGCCGAGCAGCAGAACCCGCTTGTAGAGGTGCTCCACGGTTTGTGACGGCTGGTCGGGAGAAACCGGCGTGTCCTGCACGCCCTCCGAATGAGCCATGTTGTAGAACTTGTGGATATCCAGCCAGACGCCCGGCCTGACCTTCGCATAGTGCTCGTAGTTCGTGAGCAGGTGCTCTGCCAGGCTGTTGATGCCCCAGTAGCAGGAGCACAGAAGGTAGGTAGCGTCCTTATGTACTGCGTCCCTCGTGGACGCGAGGTCCGCCGCCACCCGCATATAGCAGGCAGCAAGCGACCAGTAGCTCTGTGCGCACTTGCGGAAGAGCTTCTCTTTATCAGGGTGCAGAGGGAGGGACAAGCCGGCCAGGGATTTGTCCGGGTCGGGCCCCGCCGAGGCCAGCTCCTGACGGCATATCTCCGTGGATCGGAATCGCACGTCGGTGGGCAAAGCAGCGAGTCGGACCTTCTCGAGAATCGCTTCCACTCGTTGCGCACGCAACGCGGGCTCCGGCTCGGACGATTCCTTGAGCCAGGCACGCACGACGGACGGCTTCGGGACTTCGCTGGCCTGCGTCACCGTAGTCGCGACACTGTCGGTTTGATGCGACCGCTTCATTATCACCCCCGTCCGTCTGTCAGGACGTACCTTATGGCCCGGAATCTTACCCGAAACCGGGCTCGAAAAGGACTCCTCGGATTCCGTCCGTCGGGGTCTTAGTACCCGTTATCGGCCTTGAGCATCTACCCGTCAGGGCATCCCGCTTTCCTCGGAAGCCGCATCGTGATTGAAAAGCTCCTCAAGCTCTTTGGCTGCCTTCTTGGCGAGGTAGATCATCTTCTCCTGGTCGGTGTGGGAATCGTGGTCTCGTTGCAGTCGCGCCTCGTCGTGCCGCTCGAAGGTCGCCACGACATTCCGGGCCTCGTGGTCGCGCAACCCCAGCTCCTTGAGCACGCCCTCGGCCATCTTCAAGCTCGAATGGAACACCTCCCGCCAGACGACAATGCCACCGATGTCCATGAGCTGATAGGCGTGTCTTCGATTCCGGGCCCGGGCCAGGATCTTCAATTGCGGAAAATTCTCCCGGACGACTCGCGCAGTGCGAATGGAGGCTTCGACATCGTCTATCGCCAGGACGAACACCGATGCGCTGCCGGCATTGGCAGCTCGCAGCATGTCCAGGCGGGACGCGTCGCCGTAATAGATCTTGCTGCCGTACCGCCGGATGAAATCGACGTGCTCGGAGCTGGAGTCGAGCGCCGTGAAGGGGATCCGCTTGGCACGCAGGATACGGGCGACGATCTGTCCGACACGCCCGAACCCGGCAATGATCACCTGGTTGTCCTGCTGGCGTATCTCGTCGTAGGCGGGAGGAGCGGGTCCGGGCCGCAGCAGTATGCCGACCAGCAGGTAGATCAACGGCGTCGCGGCCATGGAGAGAGTCACCACCACGACCAGCAGGTTCGCCAGGTTTCCGGAAACCAGCTTTACCGCCACGGCGGACCCGAGCAGGACGAACGCGAATTCGCCGCCCTGAGGGATTGCGGACGCCAGTCGCAGACTTTGCGGCCAGCCCAGGCCGCCGGCGCGCCCGAGGATCATCAGCACGATGAACTTCACCGCCAGGAGACCTGCTACCAGGACGATCACCAGGTACCACTGCGCATGGATCAGGCCCAGATTCAAAGACATGCCGACGGAGATGAAGAACAGGCCGAGCAGTATGCCCTTGAAGGGATCGATGTCGGCTTCCAGGGCGTGGCGATACTCGGAGTCGGCCAACAGAACACCGGCCAGGAAGGCGCCCAGCGCCATGGACAGGCCGGCGGCATCCATCAGCACGGCGGTCCCCGCCACCGTCAGCAGTGCCATTGCCGTGAAAAGCTCCTGAACCCGGGTTTGTGCAATCCACCGGAACACGTAGTAGAGGACGTACCGTCCCCCCAGTATCACGGCGGCGATCACGAGGACCGCCTTGCCGGCGGCCCACAACGAGAAGTGTGCGGAACCGGGTTGGGCGGCCCCGATCAGCGGGATCAGGGCCAGGGCGGGGATGGCCGCGATGTCCTGGAACAGCAGCACCGAGAAGGCGGCGCGTCCATGGCGGGTGGTCAGCTCCTGCTTCTCTCCGAGGAGCTGGAGGGCGAAGGCGGTGGAGGAGAGCGACAGGGTGAAGCCCACCACGGTGGCCTGGACCCAGTCGAGACCGAGGACACGGGCCAGCGGCATCAGCAGGGCGGAGGTTACCAGCACCTGTCCGGCGCCGAGGCCGATCACGGATTTGCGCATCACCCACAGGCGCTTGGGTTGAAGCTCCAGTCCGATGACGAAAAGCAGCAGCACGACACCGAATTGCGCGAATTGAAATATCTCCCCGACGTCGCTGATCAGTCCCATGCCCGAAGGCCCGATGACGACGCCGGCGGCGAGATAGCCGAGTACGGCCCCGAGGCCCACCCGTTTGAATATGGGCACCAGGATTACTGCGGCGAGCAGGAACAAGGTGGCTTGTTGAATGAATCCCAAAGTCGACTTCTCCGGTTGTGGGTGACGGTGGCATTATGTGGGAAGGCGGTCCTGATGCGTTGTGGCATGCGGACGTGGCGGATCCCCGATTTTTCGGCAGGGAGTGGAGGCTCCCACAGGATTGTCATAAATCACATTGAAATATCTCTATAAAACTTTGAACTAAATGCTATATTTTTGAACCTGAGAAGCTACTTCAGGTTGCTTTTCACGTGCTTCCGGGGAGGTAAATCTCCCGAAATGAGGAGACGCCGACCGGGTCCAGCGACCGGCGAGGAGCTGGAAACCCGCGGTGCGGCGTCTAGAATACTGAAGAGAAACACCGGCCGACTGAAGTCTTGTCGACGCCGGGGTGTCCGGCTGGTGCGGTGCGCCTTCGCAGCACAGGGCCAGCAAGGAGGTGTCGGGGATGTTCAGAACGATCTGGCAGATCATGCACAGCGCGTACACGCGACGTCGGTCCGGTATCGACGTCGCCGACATCGAGCACCTGCGCGCCGACCTCAGGTTCAGATTGGCCCTGGTGGAGTACGCTTACTTTGGCGCAAGCGGGAAGAGAGTGGCCCGCTCCACCGCCGAGTTGAAGTCCCTGTTGGGTGACAAGGCAATGCACCGCTATCTCAAGAGCCTGGACCCCGACCTGCGCACCCAGTTCGTCGAACGCTTCCAGGGCTCGAGACGTGAGTCCGGGACGCACTCGCGGCCGCGTCCCCGCACCGGACCGCAGAGCAGTCGGAAGGATTCCAGCACGCTGACCTTGACGTCGTCCCGCGCGCCCGCAGCCCTGGGTTCCAACGTCGTCCCGATACACCACGCCGCCAGGAAGACGGGCACCGCCGGGGGAGGCGACCCGGTTTCGCAACGCACCTTTGATTCTCCGGACGACCGCTCCGCCGACGAACCCGCACGTTGAGCCGCGGCCGGGTGCGCCCGTAGGGGGAGCCCGGGAGTCTTCAATCGTCTCCAGGCCGACGGGGCCGGACAGCCCGTGCGTAAAGCTTCCTCGCGCTCGCAACCGTGGCGTATGGCTGCCCGACCGTGTGACGTTCCCACGCACGGCCGCTGCTATCGCGGTCACCATGCGTGATACTATGCCCCGCGTCACTGTGCGCATCAATGAAGCCCCCGGATACAAGGTGTTTGTATGGGTATACGAGCACGAATGCCTGTTGGCCGTTGCCGCACGGGAACCGGATGCGCGTGGTCGTCGCGTCCGCTCTCCCATGTCAGTGAGTCGAGTACATTTGAAGAAAGACGAGCCGGCGCCGACAGCCGGGGCCGGGATAACAATGTCAAGAGAACGAGGACCAACGCATGGTTTCGACTAGAGAAGTAAAGACCGCCGCCGACGCCCGCCGCATTGTCGAGGAACGCAACGCCGAGTACGTGAAGGTCGGCGTGTTTGACGTGGACGGCGTCATGCGGGGCAAGTACATGGGGCGCGACAAGTTTCTCTCGGCTCTCGACAAGGGCTTCGGATTCTGTGACGTGGTCCTCGGCTGGGACTGCAACGACCAGCAGTACGACAACACGACCTACACGGGCTGGCATACGGCCTATCCGGACGCCTGGGTCAGGCTGGTCCCGGAGAGCTGTCGAACCATTCCCTTCGAGCAGGATCGCCTGCTGTTCCTCGGAGAGTTCACCGACAAGGCGGAGAGCATCTGTCCGAGGGGCGTGTTGAGACGAGTGCTGTCACGCGCTGAATCCATGGGGCTTCGCGGTTTCGCGGCGTTCGAGTACGAGTTCTTTCTGTTTGACGAGACGCCGCATTCCGTGCGCGAGAAGAACTACAAGAATCTGCGCAACATCACCCCGGGCTATTTCGGCTACTCGGTCCTGCGCAGCTCGGTGCTGGCGGAGTTCTACGAGGAGCTGCTCAGCATCTGCACGGCGATGGATTTTCCCCTCGAGGGTCTGCATACGGAGACGGGACCGGGGGTTCTGGAGGCGGCGATCTCTGTGGATGCGGCGCTGGAGGCGGCCGACAAGGCCGCCCTGTTCAAGACCTTCACCAAGGTCATCGCCCAACGCGCGGGCTGGATGGCCTCGTTCATGGCCAAGTGGTCGCCCAACTGGCCGGGACAAAGCGGCCATATCCACATCTCGCTGCAGCGCCAGGACGGCTCCCCGGTGTTCTACGACGACGCCGCACCGGACACCATGAGCGAGACCATGCGCCACTTCATCGGCGGCCAGCAGGCCCTGATGCCCGAGCTGTTGTCGATGGTGGCCTGCACCGTGAATTCCTATACCAGGTTGATTCCGGGGTTCTGGGCTCCGACGGAAGCGAGCTGGGGCATGGAGAACCGCACCTGTGCGCTGCGTGCGATCCGCGGGGGACCGAAGTCCCAGCGCGTCGAATACCGTATCGCCAGCGCCGATCTCAACCCCTATATTGCCTTGTCGGCGGCCCTGGCCTCCGGTCTGTGGGGCATCGAGCACAAGATAGAGCCGGACGAGCCGATCTCCGGGAACGCCTATACGCAGACCTTCCCCCCGGAGCGCAAGCTGCCGGCCACCCTCATGGAGGCCGCCGGGCGTCTTCGCGGCTCGCAGGCCGCCCGGGAGTTGTTCGGAGACGATTTCGTCGAGCACTACGCGGCAACCCGGGAGTGGGAGGAGCGCGAGTTCCGCAAGGCGATTACGGACTGGGAGCTGCAGCGCTACTTTGAAATTATCTAGCAGGATGCGGCAGGAGGGCTTTCCTGTCCCCTGTTGAAGGGATGAGCTCAACATGCCGGGTCCGGTACATGTCCGAACCCGGCTGCGCTGAATCAAGCACTTATCGTGCCTGGTTTGCGGCGGGATATCCGTGTTCCGCCCTGTCGGGCCGTCTTTCAACAGCCTGCCGGGGCGGAATCATCCAAGGGTCGCGGCGGTCCGCTTGACGCCGGATTGTCGCGACCACGGGGCGCGATCCGCTCGCCGGCGCACGGTCGCACCGCCAAGAGTTTCTTTACACATCGGGTACGGGTGAACCTCATGAATCAAGCAGAGAGCTATTTTGGAAACTGGAACTATCCGACGCCGATCCGCTTCGGCGCGGGGCGTGTCGGCGAGCTGCCGGCTGCCTGCCGGGAGCTCGGCATCAGCCGCCCGCTGCTGGTGACCGATTCGGGCCTCGGTGAGTCGGAGATTGTTCGCCGTAGCGTGGCATTCTGCGAAGAGGCCGGGCTGCCGTGCGCCGTCTTCAGCAAGGTTCAGGGTAATCCCATCGAGCTGAACGTCACCGACGGCGTGCGTGCCTTCCGGGAAGGAGACCACGACGGCGTGATCGCTTTCGGTGGTGGCTCCGGCCTCGACGCCGCCAAGGCCGTGGCCCTGATGGTGGGGCAGCAACGGCCCATCTGGGATTTCGAGGACCGCGAGGACTGGTGGACCCGGGTCGACGAGGCCGGCATGGCACCGGTGGTGGCCGTACCGACGACGTCCGGCACCGGCTCCGAAGTGGGACGGTCGTCGGTGGTTACGGACGAGAGGGACCATACCAAGAAGATCATCTTCCATCCGAAGATGTTGCCAGGGCGCGTCATACTGGATCCGGAGCTGACGGTCGGCTTGCCCGCCGGCGTCACGGCGGCGGTCGGGATGGACGCGCTGTCACACAACCTCGAGGCCCTGTGCAGCCCGACATTCCATCCCATGGCGGAGGGCATCGCATTGAAGGGCATGCAGCTCATTCACGGGGCGCTGCCCGCGGCGTACCGGGATGGTTCGGACCTGAAAGCCAGGAGCGAGATGCTGGTGGCATCGAGCATGGGCGCCACTGCGTTCCAGAAAGGCCTGGGCGCGATGCATGCCTTGAGCCATCCCTGCGGGGCGCTGATGAATACCCACCACGGGCTCACCAACGCGGTGGTGATGCCTTATGTCCTGGTATTCAACCGGCCCGCCATCGAGGGGAAGATGACCACTCTGGCGGCCTACATCGGGCTGCCCGATCCGTCCTTCCAGGCTGTTCTCGACTGGATCCTGGGGCTGCGGCGCACGATAGGGATTCCGAACACCCTGGCGGACCTCGGGGTGACGGAGGAGCGGATCGACGAGTTGACGGCCAAGGCGGTGGTGGATCCCGCCGGAGGCTGCAATCCCATACCCCTGAATGCGTCGAACCTCGCCCAGCTGTACCGCGATGCGATCAACGGGAACCTGCCCGCATAACGAATCATGCGACTGAAGAACAAGACCGTCTTCGCGACCGCCTCCGGCGCGGGAATCGGGCGCGCCTCGGTGCTGGCCATGGCACGCGAAGGCGCGAGAGTGTACGCGACGGACGTCGACGAGGCGGCCCTCGATTCGCTGGCCCGTGAATCCGACAACATAACCACCTTCGTTATGGATGCGCTGGACCGCGATGCGATCGGGCGCGCCGTGGACCGCGCCGGCGCGCCCGACGTGCTGTTCAACTGCACCGGGTTCGTGCATCACGGCACCATTCTCGACGCCAGCGACGAGGACTTCGACTTCTCCTTCAATCTCAACGTCAAGGCGCATTTCCGGATCATCCGGGCCTTCCTGCCGGCCATGCTCGAGAACGGCGGCGGCTCCATCGTGAACATGGCCTCGGTGGCTTCCAGCATCAAAGGCACCGTGAACCGCTGCGTGTACAGCGCCACCAAGGGCGCCGTGATCGGGCTCACCAAGACTGTCGCCGCCGATTTCATCGGCCGGGGCATTCGCTGCAACGCGGTCTGTCCGGGCTCGGTGGATACGCCCTCGCTGCGCGAGCGCATGCGGGCCCGGGGCGACTATGAAGCGGCGCGCAAGGCCTTCGTCGCCCGCGCGCCCATGGGCCGCATGGCCACGGCCGAGGAGGTGGCGGAGCTGGTGGTGTACCTCGCCGGCGACGAGTCCGCCTTCGTCACCGGACAGACGCACATCATCGACGGCGGCTGGTCGCTGTGACATGAAGCGCGTCGGCTTCGTCGGTGCCGGTGTCATGGGCCACGGCATGGCGTCCCGCCTCCTGGCCGCGGGGTACGCCGTGACCGTCATCGCGCACCGCAACCGCGGGCCCATAGACGACCTGATCTCGAAAGGCGCCAGCGAGGCATCCGGCTACGTCGAGCTGGCCGGCGCCAGCGACGTCGTCATTCTGTGCGTGAGCAACTCCCGGGTCGTGGAGCAGGTCGTCGAGGCCCTGAAACCCGGCCTGCGTCCGGGAATGATGATCATCGATACCGGGACTTCGAGTCCGGGCTCCACGCGTGCGGTACACCGGGCCCTGGCGGCGATGGAAGTCTCCTTCGTCGAATCGCCGGTCACCGGCGGCGTCAAGCAGGCCGCGGCCGGCGAGCTCGGTGCCCTGGTCGGCGCGGACCCGCCGGCTTTCGAGGGCGCCCGCCCGCTGCTGGAGGTGATGTGCAGGACCGTTCACCACTTCGGACCGCCCGGGACCGGCAACACCGCCAAGCTGCTCAACAACTACATGGTCTTCGGCATCGCGGCGCTGGTCATCGAGGCTTTCGGCAAGGCCCGGGAGGCAGGCGTCGATTGGCAAAAGCTCTATGACGTCGTGATCTGCGGGTCCGCCGACTCCGGGGTGCTGCGGCGAATCGTCGGTCACGCGCTCGAAGGCGACTACGGCGGCTACGTGTTCAGTGTTGAGAACTCGCTGAAGGACATTCAGTACTTCGGCGAGCTGTCCGAGTCCATGGGCGGCGTGTCCGAGCTGGCCGCGGCCGTGACGCATATCTTCGAAAAAGCCGTGGCTGAAGGGCACGGCGAGCGTCGCCTCAGTGAGCTCCTGTCGCCGGATTTGAATGCCGCCATTCAAAGAGGTGCCCGCGAATGAGGATCACCGCGATCATGGTCTACCAGGTCGATCTGCCGCTGAAGGAGGGCCGCTATGCCTGGGCGGACGGCAAGTACGTCGAGGTCTTCGACAGCACCGTGGTGCGCATCGAGACGGACGCCGGGGTGGACGGCGTTGGAGAAGTCTGCCCGCTCGGCCCGTTCTATCTGCCCGCCTTCGGCGCCGGTGCGCGGGCGGGGATCGCCGAGCTGGCGCCGCACCTGATCGGCGAGGACCCGACGCAGCTCGCCCGGATCAACCGCACCATGGACGCCGCGCTGCTTGGCCATCCCTATGTGAAGTCGCCCCTGGACATGGCTTGCTGGGACATCACGGGTAAGGTCACGGGACAGCCCGTCTGCCACCTGCTCGGTGGCCGCTTCGGCGAGTCGGTGGTGCTGTACCGCGCCATCAGCCAGCGCCCGGCCAGGGAGATGGCGGCCAACGTGGCGCAGTACCGGGAGGAGGGCTACCGCAAGTTCCAGCTCAAGGTCGGCGGTGACCCGGCCGAGGACATCGCGCGCATCCGCGCTGTGCGGGGAGTCCTGGAGCCGGGTGACGTGCTGGTCGCGGACGCCAACACCGGCTGGCTGGCGCCGGATGCCATCCGGGTCGCGAACGCGGTGGCGGACCTCGACGTGTATATCGAGCAGCCCTGCCTCTCGTATGACAAGTGCCGCTCCGTGCGCGAGCATACCGATCTTCCGTTTATCCTGGACGAGAACGTCGATGGTCTCGACATGCTGCTCAGGGCGCACGCCGACCGGGCCATGGACGTGATTAACCTGAAGATCTCGAAGGTCGGCGGCCTCACCAAGGCGCGCCAGATCCGCGACCTGTGCGTTTCCCTGGGCATCCCAATGACCATCGAGGATAGCTGGGGCGGGGACATCGTCACCGCGGCGATCGCGCATCTCGCCCATTCGACCCCCGAGCCATTCCGATTCTCCTCGACCGATTTCAATTCCTACGTGACGGTTCGGATCGCCGAGGGTGCCCCTGAGCGCAACGACGGCATCATGGCCGCCTCGGTGGAGCCCGGCCTCGGCGTACGGCTACGCACGCATGCCCTGGGTAAGCCGCTTGCCAAGTATTAGGGAAGCCTTGATTAATCGTTTACGTTGTCATTGCGAGCGCAGCGAAGCAATCCAGGATGCCTGCCGATCCACGCTTTCTGGATTGCTTCGTCGCGTCGCTCCTCGCAATGACAGTATTAATCAGAGCTTCCTCAGGATGCCCCCTGGAGGCAATTCTTGTTGTTGACACACTTGCCACCACCCAGCAGTTGCCCGCTTTCCTGTTGGACGGTTCCCCCCGGAAGAATCACCGTAGCTATCAGTATGCGACAGTTATCGTCATAAGTGGGTGCTATCACCGTGAAAGTCCCCGCGTCCGTGGTGATGTATACAGTATGATCTATCTTGTCGGCCCTATCGCCAAACACGTGGTAGGTGCCTGCGGGAAGGCAGGTAGCCTCGATGACTATATCACTCTCGCCACCACAGCAGCACAGTGCCAGCACGTTATCGGCCTCGTCGGCGATCAGGATCTGGCGCGGGCCATTGATGTTCGGGGCGGCCGGGGAAGTCGCCCGTATGGTGCTGCACGAAGTCTGCGCATGGACCGGAAGCAGCACGGAGTTGACGACGGGAGCCTACCACGACTTCGGCAGGGTCTTGCTGGTGACGATGGCTCCACCGGCAGCGATGGACTTCAGGATGTTGAGACGGGATTGATCGGACATGGCGATCTCCTTATTTCACGAAAGTTGTTGTGTCTTCTCGACAAAAAGGGAAACGTCATAATGCACTGAGTTGTCTCTTCTTGAACCCTCACTTCGCGGACCGCCGGATCCAGCGCGCAAGGACGAATCTACGCCGGCTTGGCGGCGATGTCATAATGCCGCGGGCGTGGTGCGCAGCGCGGCCGCCCTGCTATAGTCTCCAGCAGTCAACCCGGAGAGATCCGATGAAATTCGAAGGCATCTACCCGCCTGTCATTACGCCTTTCAAGGAAGATCTTTCGATCGATTATCGAGGCTTCGAGGCGATGATCGAGCACTTGGTCGCGTCCGGGGTGCACGGTATCATCGTCGGCGGCACGACCGGGGAGTACTACGCACAGACCCGGGAGGAGCGGATCGAGCTGATGCGTGTCGCCCGCCGGGTCATCGACGGCCGGCTGCCGCTGATCGCCGGCGTCGGGGCCATTCGCACCGAGGACTGCATCGACTATGGCCTTCGCGCGAAAGACAATGGCGCTGATGCCATATTGATGCCCGCGCCGTTCTACGCTGTGCCCACCCAGGCGGAGCTGGCGGAGCACGCCCTCGCCATCGATCGTGCGGTCGGCCTGCCCATCATGCTGTACAACTATCCGGGGCGTACCGGCACGTTGATGGGACCGCAGTTCTTCGATCTGATCGCCGGCGGCCCGAACTTCGCCGCGGTGAAGGAGTCCACCGGGGACATCAACCAGCTCCACATGCTGGCCCTGGACCATCCTCGGCTCACGCTGCTCTGCGGCATGGACGACCAGGCGCTGGAGTTCTTCGCCTGGGGGGCGCGCGGCTGGGTGTGCGCGGGCGGCAACTGCCTGCCGGCGGAGCACCTCGCGCTCTATCGAGCCGTCGCCCTGGAGAACGATATTGAGAAGGGACGGCGCATCATGACGGCGCTGATGCCGTTCATGCGCGTGCTCGAGCAGGGCGGCAAGCTCATCCAGTATGTCAAGCATGCCTGCGCGCTCGAGGGACTGCCGGCGGGGCCGGTCAGGAAACCGCTGGGCGGCTTGAGCGACGAGGAGAGACGCGAGCTGGAAGGCGTGCTGGAAACCCTGTCGGTCGCGATGTCCAACATCGACCGGGCGGGGGCCGCTGAAACAGGCGGCGTCGCGGCCGTGGAAGCCTGAGGATTCCGCCGGCGAGAGCGAGGGCAGCGCGATGACTTTCTCCATTGTGGCACGGTGTGCCCGCACTGGCATGTTCGGCGCGGCGGTCAGCTCTTCCTCTCCAGCGGTGGCCGCGCGCTGCGCCTACGCCCGGGCGGGAGCGGGAGCCGCCACCAGCCAGAACGTCACCGATCCCGCGCTGGGCACAATGATCCTGCGCCTGCTGGAGGAAGGTCTCGGCGCCCGGGCGGCGGTCGAGCAGGCCGCGGGATCCACGAAACACCGGGAGCACCGCCAGCTCACGGCGGTCGATCGCTTTGGTGACGGCTTCGTCTACACCGGCGCGCGTGCCCTGGGGACATCATCCCACTGCGTCGCGCAGGATGTCGCCTGCGCAGGCAACCTGCTCGCCAGCCCGGATGTGCCGCGCGCCATGGTGGAGGCGTTCCAGCTCGGCGACGGCCACATCGTCGACCGGCTGCTTGCCGCGCTGAACGCAGCGCTGGAAGCCGGCGGCGAGGAGGGGCCCGTGCACTCCGCCGGCATCGAGGTCGTGCACCGGGTGCCTTGGCCCATCGTCGATCTGCGGGTCGACTGGGCCGAGGAGGCCCCCATAGAGCGGCTGGCGGAGATCTGGACGATCTATCGGCCCCAGGTTGACGACTACGTGACCCGCGCGCTGGATCCCAGTGGTGCTCCGAGCTACGGGGTGCCCGGCGACGCGTGACGAGCCTGACACTGATTGGTCCCGCACTCTCGCCAAGACGCCAAGCACGCCCATTGACTTCCTCGCGTCTTGGTGACGCTGTATCCGGACCCAAGCGACCACCAGTTCCGCCGGCGAGCCGAGAATAGTAGCTCCGGTGATCGCGGGATCAGGAGCGGGTTCCCGTGCCGGTATATGGCTGCGCCGCGGGTTCCGCCTCCCGATAACCCGGGTCGGCCCGCGGCGTCTCCGGGGAAGCTTGGCGGGCCTTGCGCTCTTTGAGCACGAAGTGAAGGTTTCTCGAATAGATGAGCAGGCCCGCGGCCTGGCCGAGAATGAAGACCGGGTCCGCCCGGTATATGGCGTAGGCGAGGAGTATCGCGCCCCCGAGGATACTGAAATGCCAGAAGGCGACGGGAATCACGGACTTGCGGTGCTTCTCCGTGGACAGCCACTGAATCAGGAAGCGCATGGAGAACATGGCTTGTCCGGCGAAGCCGACGCCCAGCCAGAACACGTTAGAGCTCATTGTCAACCTCCGTTGCCCTCGCCGGGCGTCGCTGTCTGTGCATGAGCCAGGCGACGCCGAGCAGGTCCACGACACCGGCCCACAGCCGGTTGCTGAGCCCGTACTTGGATTTCCCGCATCGGCGGGGCCGGTGGGAAACCGGAACGGACAATATTCTCCCGCCCCGGCTCAGCACGAGGGCGGGCAGAAATCTGTGCATATGGTCGAAGTAGGGCAGTTCGGTGAAAAGATCGCGAGCCAACACCTTCAAGCCGCAGCCGGTATCCGGGATGCCGTCCCGAAGGAGCGCGCGGCGGACACCGTTGGCGATGCGGCTGGAGATCCGGCGCACCGCGCCGTCCCGGCGATTCACACGCTGCCCGACCACCAGGACCCTGCCGAGGCCCGCTGCGCGCGCCGCATCGAGCAGGAGCCGGATGTCGGAAGGGTCGTTCTGTCCGTCCCCGTCCAGGGTCACGATCCAGGGATGACGCGCGGCCAGTACGCCGGAGTAGATGGCCGTTGACTGGCCGAGCACGGATTCATGCCTCAGTATCCGTAGTCTGCCATCGTACCGCCTGCGGGCTTCGAGCAGCCGGCGAAGTGTCTCGTCCGTGCTCCCGTCGTCAACGTAGATCACCTCGAAATGCAGGCCGTCCAGGGCGGAGAATATCTCCTCGAGCTGCGGCTGAATGTTGCCGGCTTCGTTGTGGACGGGTACTACGACCGAAACCTTGTCTTCAAACACGAAATCCGGGCTCATGCTCACGTTCGCACGGGCTTCGAGGGTTGAATTGTAGAAACGATGTTCCCTGCCATACGGTAAACGCCGCTCGGCGGCTCCTGACGGGGATTCGATCGGGCGACCTGCCGGCGGCAGCCCGCGGAGCTTCAGTCGTTGGACTCGCCTTTGTTGACGCCCAGCTTGTTGAGCTTGTAACGCAAGCTCGACTCGGCGAGTCCCAGTGACCGGGCGGCCGCGGAGAGGTTCCACTCGTGCTGAGCGAGCGCCTGTCTCAGCAAGGTCCGTTCGAAGTTGTGGACCAAATCCTCGTAAGGCATGAACTCGGCGTGATCCTCCATCATGATGGCATGCTGCCTGACCGAGCGTTCGGAGAACGCCCTGATCTCATCTATCGTCGGATTCTCACCGATCATGCGGCCGATGGAAAACACCAGCTCAGGGAGGCCGGACAAGGCAATGCCATATTCTATCGTCGCGCGACAGACGAACCAGGCGGCCCAGTTGTCCACATCGTCCGGGCGCTCGACCGGCCGTGGAAGCGTGAACGACAATGCGTCGACTGGATTCGTCTCCCGGTCGGCCAGCTTGATCACGGAGTATTCCGAAGGCATGGACTTGTAGAATTCGCGCGCCGAATCCGTGTCGATTTCGCGGGAAAGAACGATGCTCACGTCGGATCCCGGTCGTCTCGCCTGGGCGATCCTTCGAAGCACGGAATGTATCGAGACCTCGGACTTGACCTCCCAGATGCGCGCCCTCTCGGTTTCCACCGCGAGGTACTGGGCGACGAGCTGCAGTTCGTCGGGATCGTCGCCATGGAGGGTGATCAGGTTCGCGTTCGCGAACTGGTCGCCGTAATGGTGAAGACGCTCACGGTAGTCCTCGTCCGCCACCAGCAGGGGAAGCATCTGCTTGCCGACTATCCCCATGGGCAGCATCATGGAACGTTCCGTCGCGACCAGCCGTTCCGCCACCACGTTGAATTCCTCGGGCCGGGACTTGGAGTAGTAGACCCCGAAATTCTTGATGTCGGAGGGATTGGCCGCCGACTTGCCGATCCACATCTTCGGGCAGGGTATCCGGATGTCGACGGCCCTGACCAGATTGCGAGGTACGGATTCCAGGTCCACGATGCAGAGCTCGGGCAGCGCGGCGCGGCCTCTCAAGGCTTTGTACAGCGCTTCGGGTCGTTTGAACACGGAAACGCCGAGGCTCTCCAGCTCGCTCGTCCAATCGGACGGCTGCGCGATGAGCGCGCATTTCGACAGGTAGTAACCCGCGGCGCCGAACTCGCTTTCCGGGTGCTGCCTTTGACGGGTCAAGTCGCGGCCTGTCTCGGGGAGATCGTCCGCCGGCTGACGGGTCGAGTAGTCTCCCGGGCCGCGGCGACCGTTGGGGTCATAGTTCATCGTTCCGATACCGATTGCTCCATCTTTGGACACAGCTCCCGGAGACAGGTTTCGAGGCGTCGCCGTCCGACCCGGCCTGGCACTCGAAGGGGTGCCCAATCACAGCCCTTGGCACGCACCACCGGGTCGGCCATGCACGAAACCGATGCGGGAGAACGACTTCACCGGCTGGCCGGTTCGAGAACGTATCATACCCCATGTGGTCAACGGCGGCCAGTTTTCGCGGATTGGTAAATTCTGCTAAATATTTGAATATAAAGAGTAAATAATTCATCCAGCCGCCGAACGACCACCGGACCGAGCACCGGTCTGGTGTACAACGTACAGGCGGGGAACGGCGGCGGACGGGTTTCGGTGACAGATCCGCGCGCTCCGGGTGCCGCGTACGCCCCACCGTGTCAATCCCGGGTCCGTTCGCGGGACAGGAAGCCATCCAGTATCGTGCGGGCCGTTTCGATCTGGCCGGCAGGGTCCTTCAGCGCCGTCCAGTCGACGGGGGCGTCTGTCGACTCGGCCAGAACATCGAGAAGGTGGCGGCCGCCCGCCGAGGCGCGCTCGGTAGCGGCCTTGACCACGCGTACGGCGTCCTGGCGAGGCATGTGCCGGGAGAGCGCATAAGCCGCGGCTTCCGCGAGGGCCAGTCCGTTGAGGGCGGCCAGATTGTCCATCATTCGCGCGGTATTCACCGTCAAGGTGGCGATCAACGTACCGGCCCCGCTGAGCGAGGCGCCCGCCGCGACGGCCATTTCGGGCAGCGCCAGCCACTCGCCGCTCCACGCCGCACCGTCTCGTTCGTGTGCATGAACCAGCGACTGGTGCATCTCCGCAAGAAGGACCGCATTATGCCTGGCCAGGGTCACGAGCACCTCCGCGGCAACCGGGTTGGCCTTCTGCGGCATGGCGGAGGAGCCGCCGCCGGCAACCCGGACCTCTGCGACCTCGTTCTGGGCGAGAAGCAGAATGTCCTGTGCCATCTTGGCGACGCTTCCGGTGACCAGGGACAGCCAGCCGGCCAGCTCCGCGATCGCGTCCCGCTGGCTGTGCCAGGGGATCGGGACGTCGCCGAGCTCCAGCTCGCGCGCGAAGGCCGCGACGACGTTATCGCCGGCCTTGCCCAGCACCGATCGGGTGCCGCCCGCACCGCCGAGCTGCGCCACCAGGAGGCGGGGCCGGATTTCGTCCAGGCGCTGTCGATGCCGAAGCAGGGGCGCGGCCCAGGCCGCGACTTTCAAACCGAAGGAGGTCGGCACCGCGGCTTGCGTGCGAGTGCGCGCCAACATGGGAGTGCCGCGGTGACGGCGGGCGAGATCGAGAAGCTGCCGTGCAAGCTCTTGAAGACGCCCGTCAATCACGTCCATGACTTCCCGCAGCCTGAGAATGAGAGCCGTGTCCACGATGTCCTGGCTGGTGGCTCCCCAGTGTACGTAGGACGCCGCCTCGTCCCCGACGGCCTCGCGAAGAATCTCGACCAGCGCCGGGACCGGCACGCCGCTCGCTGCCGTACCCTCGGCGAGCTGTGCCGGATCGGGGTCCAGGGACTCCGCGGCAGCCGTGATGCTGACGGCCGCTTCCGTCGGGATCAGGCCGCATTCGGCTTCCGCGCGGGCCAGCGCGCCCTCGACCTTCAACATCGCGCGCACCACCTCCCGGTCATCGAACCGGGCGGCGACGGCATCGTCGCCGAACAGTGGCCCGTAGATCCGCGAATCGAAGGCGCTCGCCGTCACGACGGTTCTTGCGAGGGCAGCGACAGCAGCCGCCGGGCCTCCGTCGCCGTGGCCGCTCGCCGGCCGTACTCCTCGCACAGCCGCGCCACGCGCGCCACCAGCTCCGCGTTGCTGTCGGCGAGGCGTTCTTTATCGTAGCGAATGTTGTCCTCGAGCCCGGTGCGGCAGTGGCCGCCCAGCTCGAGAGCCCATCGATTCAGCTCGAGCTGCCATCGCCCGATCCCTGCCGCCGTCCAGGTGGCGTCCGGCAGCAGCCTGGCGAGCTCGACCACTTCGAACTCCAGGATCTCGCGGCGGGCGGGGAGCGCTCCCTGAATACCGAAGACGAACTGGACGTGGAGGGGCTTGTCGATCTCTCCCCTGTCGGCCATGCCGGCGGCGTTGTAAAGCATGGCGAGGTCAAACACTTCGACCTCGGGCTTGACCCCGAGCTCGCGCATGCGCCGCGCGAGATCCCGGATCAGGTCGGGATGATTCTCGTAGATCATGTTCGGGAAGTTCACCGATCCCGTGGCCAGGGACGCCATGTCCGGCTTCAGATGCAGCATGCTGCCGCGCTTGTCGGGCTCGCGACCGCGTCCGCCCGTGGAGAACTGGACGATGATATCCGGACAATACTTGCGTATTCCCTCGAGGAAAGCGGCGAACTTGTCCGGATCGGATGAGGGCGCCTCATGCTCGTCCCGAACGTGAACGTGCACCAGGGCCGCACCCGCTTCGTAGGCTCGATGGGTGGACTCGATCTGCTCGGGGACGGTCACGGGGATCGCCGGCGTGTCGGCCTTCTTCGGAACGGAGCCGGTGATGGCGACGGAAATGATGCAGGGATTCATGTCGGAACCTGGCCGGGGGGCGCGCCGCTCAAACGTCGAAGAACACGGTCTCCAGCGGTCCCTGCATGTGAATATCGAAACGGTACACCGTCTCGTCGTCCGTGTCGGCGCGCTGTGCCGTCAAAGTCCCCCGGCGCTCTTCCGGCACCGAGGAGAGCACGGGGTCCGAGGCGTTGGCGGCGCTCTCGTCGTCGAAATAGACGCGGGTATACAAATGGTTGAGGCCGCCGCGCATGAACAGGATGAGGGTCAGATGGGGCGCCTGGCCGTCGCCGGGCGCGCCCGGCTTAACGGTGTGGATCGCGAAGGTTGGATCCGGGCCCAGGCCGGTACCGGCGCGGGCGAATCCGTGGAAGAGGGGATCGGGCGGCCGATCCTCGCGATTGTCCCCCGGATGGCGGTAGCGGCCGCGGGCATCGGCCTGCCACAGTTCGATCATGGCGTCGTCGATGGCCCGGCCCTCGCCGTCGAGGACTCGACCCGTCAGCGTTACCCGCTCGCCCTGAACGCCCGGGTCGGCGATCGAGGATCCCGCGATATCGCCGTATTCGTAGCCGTACTGGCGGGCGGTCAGACCCATGGCGAAGTACGGGCCGACGGTCTGCGACGGGGTCTGTCTGCTGGTGGTGTGATCGCCGGCCATGGTCAGCCTTCGCCGGGAGTGCGCTGCTCGCCCCGCAGCACGATGTCGAAGGTGTAGCCCAGGGCGAACCCCGGCTCCGTCAGCTCGATGGAGAAATCGGCAATCAGGCGATCGCGCGCGGCGGGGGGAACGCCGAGAAAGATCGGGTCGAGCTCCAGCAGGGGATCCCCGGGGAAATACATCTGGGTCACCAGCCGGGTGGCGATGGATGGTCCGAGAACGGAGAAGTGAATGTGATTCGGCCGCCAGGCGTTGTGGTGGTTGCCCCAGGGGTAGGCGCCCGGCTTGACGGTTTGAAAGCGATAGTGGCCGTCGAGATCGGTGAGGGTTCTCCCGGCGCCGAAGAAGTTCGGGTCGAGCGGGGCCTGGTGCTGATCCACCCTGTGGATGTAGCGGCCGGCGGCGTTCGCCTGCCAGATCTCGACCAGGACGCCGGGCAAGGGTCGCAGCTCGTCGTCCAGCACGCGGCCGGCGACGATGATCCGTTCTCCGAGGGGCTCGCCGTTTCTCACGGCGTTGCGCGTCAGATCGTGGTCCAGGGGACCGAGCATGCCGGCTTCGAATACCGGACCCGTCAGCTCGCCCATGGTCTGCCGAAGAGGCAGCAGGCGCCGCGTCGGACCGCGCAGGCGGGTGGACTTGTAATCCGGAAACACCAGGGGAGGGTGGCTCCCCCAGTCCCTGGGGCTGTATTGTCGCTTCGTCATTTCGATGCGCTCATTTTACCCCTTCCTCTTCTGCAGGTCCGTCGCCCGGTCCGACGCCGGGCCCGCTGTCGGCGTAGACCGTCTTGGCAACCGAATAGGCGACGTTCGCCGCCGGGACGCCGGCGTAGACGGCCACGTGCATCAGGACTTCGCGCACATCGTCCACGGTGGCACCAGTATTGCGGGTGGCGCGGATATGCATGGCGAGCTCGTCACGGTAGCCGAGGGCCGCGAGGAGGGCGATCGTGAGCAGGCTCCGTTCCCGCGCACTGAGGTGGCCGCGCGCCCAGACCGAGCCCCAGGCGCTCTCGGTTATGTAGCGCTGGAAATCGGCGTCGAGGGCCGTGCTGGCGGCGTCGGCGGCGTCGACGTGAGCGTTGCCCAACACGGCGCGCCGGGTCTTCATACCCTTTCGATAGCGGTCGTCGGATTCAGCCAAGGGCGAGCTCCGCAGCGAAGTCTTCGATGAGGCGGGCGACGGCGCGGGGTGCCTCGACCGTGGGAAGGTGCGCGGCGCCGGGTATCTCCCGGTAGCGGCTGTCCGATATCAGCTCGCTCAGCTCGCGCACCAGCGACGGCGGCGTCGAGACGTCCTCGCTGCCGCACAGACAAAGCGCGGGCACCGCGAGGCTCCGCGCGGCCTGGGTAAGATCCGCGTCGCGAATCGCCTCGCAAGTCGCCGTGTAGCCGTCCACCGGCATACGGGTCAACATGTTGCGCCACAGCGCCGTCTCGGCCGGTCGGCGACTGCGAAAAGGCGCGGTGAACCAGACCTCCAGCACGCCGTCGGCTACTGCCTCCATGCCGTCGCCGCGGATACGGCCGATGCGATCGTTCCAGCGTTCGGCGCTGCCGATCCGGTGGCCCGTGTCGGCGAGCACCAGGCCGCTGACCAGCGAGGGGTGCCCGGCAGCCAGCCCAAGGGCGATCATCCCCCCGACGGAGATGCCACAGACGAGCGCCCCGGAGATCTCCAGCTCCCGCAGGAGCGCCGCCAAGTCGGCGACGTGGTCGTCGAGAGAGGACGGCAGGGGGCTCGAGTCGGAGAGGCCGTGGCCGCGCTTGTCGTAGAGCAGGAGACGATGCCGGTGTCCCAGGCTTTCGGCCACAGCCTCCCAGACGCGCCAGTCGGTGCCCAGTGAGTTGACGAACACCACGACGCTCGCCGTCGCCGGACCCGCGAACCGGAAGTAGAAGTTGGTTCCATTGATGTTGATGGCTCTCATTGCGCCTCCGGTACCGACGTGGCTGCCCGGCGCAGCCACCATGCGCACTTTGAGCCGTGTCCACTGGTTATGTAAAGTGAAGGTTCACCATCTTCGCATAACCTCTTGTTCATGTATTGGGCCTGCCGATACTACCTTGGGACGAGCTCGGTCCTGCCCCGCGCACCGCGGGATCGGGCAATGCCCTCCCACCGGGCAATGCGCTCGAAGACGGTATTCGATGGCGGAATGGGTTGGGGGAACGGCGACGAGGCGCCAAATCTTCTGGTTATATGAGAGTGATATAAGAGCCTGATTGGGTCTGCTAATATAACCTTCGGATTATATATTTGGAGACCCACCAGGCTGTGCTCGATCGGCGAATCAAGCTCAGGCACCTGCAATGCTTTCTCGAAGTGGCGCGCAACGGCAGCGTCGTGAGGGCTGCCGACCGGATGGCCGTTACACAACCCGCGATCTCGAAGACGATCCGCGAGTTCGAGGATACCCTGGAGGTCGAGCTGTTCGACCGCAGCACGCGGGAGCTGACGCTCACCAAGACGGGAAAGCTGTTCCTGCGTTACGCAGGAGCCAGCATGACCGCTTTGATGCAGGGAGTCGACAGCCTCGCTCAGGCGAGGATGGCGGGGGAGTCGGCGATCCGGGTGGGAATACTGCCCACCGTGGCGGCTCGGATCATCCCTTATGCCATGAGGCTGTTCAAGGAGGGCAACCGGACCCTGGTCAGCCTCGAAACCGGTGCCAATGAAACGATGCTCGGCCAGCTCAGGGTCGGAGAGCTGGATCTCGTTGTCGGCCGCCTGTCCCAGCCGGACCGAATGACCGGGCTGTCCTTCGCTTACCTTTACTCCGAACGGATCAGCTTCGTGGTGAGGGCCGGGCATCCCTTGCTCGCAGCACCGGGGTTCACTCTGGACAGAATCCGAGACTACACCGTGTTGTATCCCATCGAGGGCTCGATCATCCGGCCTTATGCGGAACGCTTTCTCATCGCCAATGGCGTAGGGGCCGTGCCGGACCGCATCGAAACGGTGTCCAACGCTTTCGGGCGTGTCTACGTCCGTGAGACCGACGCGGTCTGGATCATCTCCCATGGCGTGGTCGCCATGGAGATCGAAGATGGGAGCCTGGCCGAGCTGCCTGTCGATACCGAGGATACGCTCGGACCGGTCGGCATAACGACGCGTGCCGGCGAGCCTCTGTCGCCGGCGGCGCAGATGTTCATGGACGCGGTGCGGGACGTGGCCGCAGGCATCCAGGAGCTGCGCTCCGGTCCCTTGGCGGATCGACGCAAAGAATAACTTTGTGGTTATAGTTTGCATCGAAAGAGTCACTTCACATAACCAATAGCAAGTCTTAATGTCGTGAGCGCACCGTGGTCGTCGTTGACCGCTTCACACCCCGCCTGGCGGCGTCGGCGGCCCCTCGTTGTTCTTGCCCTGCCGGCGACGAGGGACAAGTCACCGCGGCTGTGACCGGAGCGCGGCGAACGCGGGAGGAATCATGGTCAAGCAGCGTACTCAAGTAGCCATCGTCGGCGCCGGTCCGGCGGGCCTGATGCTCTCACACCTCCTGGCCGTGCGGGGCATCGAATCGGTCGTGCTGGAGGATCGGTCCCGGGAATACATCGAAGCCCGGATCCGGGCGGGCGTGTTGGAGCAGGGGACCGTGGATGCGATCGCCGAGGCCGGGGTCGACGAACGCCTTCGCCGCGAAGGCATGGTGCACGAAGGCGTCGAATTCAGCTTCGGGGGGCGCCAGCACCGCTTCGATTTCCGGGAGCTGACCGGAGGGAAGACGATCACGGTCTATGGCCAGCACGAAGTCGTCAAGGATCTCGTTGCGGCGCGCCTCGCCGCGGGCAGCGAGATCTGTTTCGAGGTAGAGGAGGTGAAGCTGCATGACATCGACACCGAGCACCCGCGCGTCACCTTCCGGGACGGGGACCGCCAGAGGGAGCTCCTGGCGGACTTCGTGGCCGGCTGCGACGGGTTTCACGGGGTGTGCCGAGCGCATATTCCGCGGGAAAAGCTCACCTTGTTCGAGCATGAGTACCCTTTCGGCTGGCTGGGTATCCTCGCCGAGGCGGCCCCGGCGCAGGATGAGCTCATCTATTCGAGCCACGAAGACGGCTTCGCGCTGTTCAGCATGCGCTCCCCGGAGATCACCCGGCTTTACATCCAATGCGCACCGGATGAGGACCCCGATGCCTGGACGGACGAGGCGGTCTGGTCGGTGCTGCACGAGCGGCTCGAGTCCGGGAAGCCCGGGTTCCGGATCAACGAGGGTCCGGTCCTGCAGAAGAACGTTGCCCCGATGCGGAGCTTCGTCTGTGAGCCGATGCATTATGGTCGACTGTTCCTGGCAGGGGACGCCGCGCACATCGTCCCGCCCACCGGAGCCAAGGGCATGAACCTGGCGGTGGCGGATGTTCGCGTTCTGTCCCGCGCCCTCGGCGAGTATTACCGCTCGGGCTCCATGGAAGACCTCGACAGCTACTCCGACCGCTGCCTGAGGCGGACCTGGAAGGTCCAGCGCTTCTCGTGGCACATGACCTCGATGATGCATCGCTTCCCCGATCGCGATGCCTTTTCCCGGCGCATCCAGCTCGCTGAGCTGGACTACTTCACATCATCCAGGGCAGGGCAGACCGCCATAGCCGAGAACTACGTCGGCCTCCCACTGTAGGCGGACTTGCGCCCAGATAAAGGTCTGTGGGTCGGCCGATCTCGTTCGCAACGAGCTCCGGACCACTTTCCCCACACTTGTGGGTCGGAATTCATTCCGACAAGCATTGTTTGATGGTGCTGCGTTGCTGAGGCCTGCCGGGCTTGTACAGGGGTGCCACGCACGGACCGGGGACCGTCCTTGTCGACACGCCGCAAGTACGTCCGAAGTAGGCTCGCTCTCGGCTCCTGCCTCGAGACGGTCGACAAAGACGGTCCCCGGTCCATGCTCAAACGCCGCTCCCTGCGCTTTGAGATAACGGTATCGATCCTGATCATGCGGCGTTTCTTCCCTCACTTAGGGGAGAAGGGCGAACCGGGGGAAAGTCTCCGTCACCTGTACGTAGTGTCCAAAATCAAGCCTCACGAGGCACCAGGACGGCCATGGTTCAGATGGGGGTGAGAGAGCACGAAATCCCTGATGAAGGCTTCCAGGGCCCTTGCCTCCCCGGGACTATCATTCTTCAGTCGTTCGATGTCCGCCAGGATATCGCGGCGCAGGTGGGGCGTACCGGCATCGTCCAGCACCACATAACGCTCGCCGAGCTCCGCCGCTCGGAAATCGGAAATGTGCTCATGCTCGACGAAATACTTGATCTCTTCGGAGGTGAGACCACAGATCTCGATGCAGTCCTCCAGGGTAAGGTTCATGGTGATGAAGCCCGGGTGGTCGTGGTTGAAGTCTCATTGTCGACAGGCCGAGGGGTGAAGTGATTGATCTGGATCAGCCTCGATCGGTCCTGTGCGTACTGGTTTGAGACTTTACATAATATACATTATACGCATATGGCCCGATGTCTGCGCAGGTTCCCGGCTGTCGATGTGCGGAGCGTCCAGCGCTCGGACACACTCTCGTGGCGGGTTCCGTCCAGGCAGCCGCGCCTCGGGACTTGCGTGCATCAAATCCGGTTTGTTGATGCCTGCGGACTCTGGAGCACGGCTGTATAATCGACGGCCCATTCAGGAGCCGTGTTCACGGTGACCATCAGTGCGAATCCATAGCCACATTTCCGAGCTCACGGGCCATACGCCCCTGGTACGCATCGGCGCGAAAGACGCATCGATCAAATGCACCCTGGCCGCCAAGGTCGAGGCTTTCAATCCGGGCGGCAGCGTCAAGGACCGCATCGGCTCCTACATGATCGACGCCGCCGAGAAGGAAGGAAAGTTGAAGCCGGGCGGCACGATCATTGAAGGTACCAGCGGCAACACCGGCCTCGGGCTGGCGCTCCTGGCGGGTGCCCGGGGTTACAAGTGCATCTTCACCATTCCGGACAAGATGTCCCAGGAGAAGATCAATCTGCTCAAGGCTTTCGGGGCCGAGGTGGTCGTGTGCCCCACCGCGGTCGACCCGGCGGATGCGCGAAGCTACTACTCGGTGGCGGCGCGTCTCAATCGACAGATCGAGAACTCCTTCTATCCGAACCAGTATTTCAATCCGAACAATCCACTTGCGCACTATCACACGACGGGCCCCGAGATCTGGGACGATACGGACGGCAAGGTGACGCACTTCGTGTGCGGGATGGGTACCGGCGGGACGATCAGCGGTGTCGGTCGCTACCTCAAGGAGAAGAACCCCGACGTCAGGATTATCGGTGTCGACCCCGTGGGCTCGCTCTACTACCAGTATTTCAAAACGGGCGAGCTGGGCACGCCGCATACATACAAAGTTGAAGGAGTCGGTGAGGATCTGATACCAGAGACTATCGACTTCAACGTGATCGATGACGTGGTCCAGGTGACGGACCGGGAAAGCTTCAACGCCGCGCGCCGGCTGTGCAGGACAGAGGGAATATTCACCGGCGGCTCCGGCGGCACCGCGGTGTTCGGAGCCCGCCGCGTAGCCCGCGATCTGGCGGAGGATGCGCTGGTTGTCGTGCTCCTGCCGGATACCGGGGAGCGCTACTTGTCAAAGGTCTACAACGACGAATGGATGAAGGAGAATCAGTTCTTCGAGCCCGAGTTTCAAATGACGGCGGCGGAGATACTGCAGCGCAAGGCCGCCGGGTCTCGAAAGCTGATCACCGTCTCCCCTGCCACGGCGTTTGCCGAAGCCATGGATCTGATAAAGCATTACGATGTGTCGCAGATCCCGGTGCTCGAGAAGGGGGAGCCGCTTGGGAGCGTTCGTGAAGACCGCCTCATCGACGCATTGCTGACAAGACCCGACATCAACAGCATGATCGTCGAGGAAGTCATGAGCGCACCTCTGCCGCTCGTCGACGAATTCGCGGGTCTCGACGAAATTTTCGCGCTGCTGGCACAGGAAGGGGAATCAAAACACTCGGCGGTACTGGTGCGCACTTCCAGCGGTGAGCTGGATATCATCACCAAGTACGATCTGATCCAGTGTTTTCCGCGTACCCAGTAGGTATTTTTCGGGATGTCCCTGCCGTTGAAAATCCACTATAATTTATCGTCACGACGGAAATCGACTACGGGATCATGGTTATGGTGCTGAATACCGCCGGCGGTAGAGACGAAATTCTAACTCGGTTGCGGGATCCTGGCCCCGAAACCGACAAACTGATCAGCGCGTTGCTGGGTCTGGAGGAAAAGGCTTGGACTCGCAATTACGAGCTGGCGGAGTCGTTGGTTCCGATGGGGGCGATCTATACACTCAGCCACAACGACGATCGCTCGTTCTACTGGTGCGACGTCTCCGACGGTTTTCATAACGTGCAGGGTTGGGGAAGGACGCCCGCCTGTGCCCTCGCCGCCGCGGGCGTCGCTTACCTCATGGAAACGCGGGAAGCTCTGACCGGTTATTCCACTTCGCATGGGGAGTTCCCGGAGAGCCTCCACTAGGCGTACCGGCTTCCCGTTTCACCGATTCCCGCTTCGCTGATCAGGACGCCGACAGCCTCTTCGTCGAAGGCGCCCTTCCCCGGTCACGAATTCCCTGCTTGCCCCCGACTCGCTACCACGAGCCCGTGGCGCCGGCTACCGCTTTCTCCACCGTTTGCTGTCGATATCGTAGCTCTCCATCTTCGCATAAAGCGTCTGTCGGGTCAGTCCGAGCGCCTTCGCCGTGGCCGATACGTTTCCTTTCATCTGAGCGAGAGTGTCGCAGATGACCTTCTTCTCCAGGCCGCTGGTAAGCTCATCGAGAGTGATGGCGGCCGTCGGTGACGTTCCCAGCGATTCCCCCGTCACCTGGTCGTAAAGCGCGTCGATGGCGCCCTGCTTGCGCTCGAGCTCGGCCTTGAGCGCCTCGTTCGCGGAGACCAGGTGTCCGACTTCCTCCTGTAAGGAGTTCATATGCTCCCGCTCCTTGACCATGTTGTCGAGAAACAGGTCGCCCATTCGGCCGAACAGCGACTCGACAACGGCGAAGTCGATGGGAAGCTCATCGGGGGCGCCTTTCCTTCCGCCAAGCAGCAGCCAGCCGGCGGAGGTTTCCTTGAAGGGGCGGAACGGAATTACGGCGGCACAGTTGGCGTCCTTCAGAATGTCGTAGGTCTGGGGATCCTGCTGCTTCAGTTCCTTGGTAAGCACAATCTCGTCGATCTTGTCGAGCTGCTGCTCACCCAGGCGCTTGAAATCCAGCCGATCGCCTCCCACCAGGGGCGCGGCTTCCAGAGGCTCCGTCCCCGTGCCAACGAGCGCCACGCCACACTTCAAGGCGGCAGCCAGCTTGCCGAGCGCTTCCTCAACGCTCATGGAGGGTAGCCGGTCCAGCTCGGCGAAGAAGTCCTTAATGCCTTGATGGAAACGGGTTCGCCTGGAATACAGGCGTGTCCCCGGGACATTGAAGAAGATGTCGAACAAGCGGTACTCGTAGATCGCATAGGCCATGACGATGAGAAAGAACGCCAGTGCCAACGCGAACCACATCGGGAGGTTGAACGGGTTGAGCCCCATGCTCTGCAGGCTGATCACCACGATGGGCATGACGATGATGGGGGCGATGCCGACTATCGTGATGACATTCTTCCGCCGCTGAGAGCGGTTGATGCTGTACCAGGTCGCCAGCCCGAGGATGATCAGCGACGCAAACAGGTACGCCAGCGAGTAGAGCTCGAACCAGATATACAGGGAACCCGGCACATGGGTATACGAGAACTCGTATCGCACGAACCCCTTGATCATGTCATCCGTCATCCACAGCATCACCAGCACAATCGCCGCGGGAACATACAGCGCCCACCGCCATCGCTCGACATCAACATTCCACCCGGTGCTGTTCCTCAGACGGATCAGCATCAAGTGGAGCAGGATGGCCATTGCGATGATCCCCATCGTGAAATACAGAAATCCGGATCTCAGAGGAATGACGCCGTTCTGTGGCCCCGAGTAGTTGAACACCATGATCTCGGAGAAGTTGTGCAGCGAGAGCACGGCCAGGAACGCGAGGAAGACCTTCGATTCGGAGTTCCGAAGCGGCATGATCCTGACGATCCACAACAGGAGAAGCTTGAGGCCGAGCGCTACGATTGCGGGTATGCTGTAAGGATTAATAAACTCCATATCGCCAACTACCCCCTGGAAGGTTCTATGTGCTGCGGTGTGATTCCGCGTTCACTTGTTGCACGAGTCGCGTTCATCGGGTAGCGGCCGCTCGAGCCGCGTCCCCGACCATATCCTTCAAATTGCAGGCGAGCTGATGGGTCGAACGCCCGGCAACCACGCTGAAGTCGGGAGATCCTGTCGAAACCCGCCGCTTTCACGGCTCGGGGCGAGCACAGGTGCGCCCGCTGCCTGCCGTTTGCCCCGACGTCGCGTTCCTTCGACTGCCAGCTTCCGCCTCTTACATCTGTTCGTTCCCCTTCGAAGCTCCCGCCGGGAGCCTCGACGCTCCCGGCGAGGCCGTCATGGCCTGTTCCGCTTATCCCCACACCAGCCCCGCGTGGCCTGCGCAAACGCCGCTTCCCGCTCCGGCCATCCAGACTTTGTCTCCCGTTGACAGGCCGTTTCCGGCGTCGATGGTCTCCACGCACATAGGTATGTTGCCGGTAATCAGATTGCCGAAATGCTCGTAGGAATTCGGCATCTTGGATGCCGGGATACCCGTCACCTTGGTATGTATTTTAAACGATATCTTGCCGATCTGATGGGGAATGTACCACCTGAGTTCGTCATTCGACCATTTGAGCGTATCGATCAACCGATTGTACACACCGACGCCGAGGTCGGTAGCCTCCTTGAGCAGCGCCGGCATGTCCGTATGAACCGCCCCGATCCCGGTGTCATCTCCGCACCAGCACAGGTCCGAATGATTGCCGTCGGATGCGAACTCGAAGCCCGAGAATCCGTGATCCGGGTGCTGCTTGCGACCCAGCAGGAAAGCGGCGCCCACGTCTCCCAACGTAAGCCCGGCAAGCAGGTCGCTGAATTCGCTTTCGTGCCTGGCCTTCCTCAGTTCCTTGATTGCGTTTCTGGCGAACATCGAACCTTTCTCTCCGGTCACAACCAAGCCATAACGCGCTCCGCTGCCAAGGAAACCGTCCACGGCCAGGATTCCATTCATGAAGCCGAGGCACGCGTTGGACACGTCGAAGGCATGCGCATTGGAGGCGCCGAGCTTTCGTTGAACGTTGTGCGCGGTGCTGGGCTCGACGCAGTGGTCGCGGCTTACCCCGGTGTAGACAATGAACTGGACCTGGCTGGGGCTGACCCCTGCCCTCTCCAGCGCCTGGCGAGCCGCGGCCACCGCCAGGTCCGAGGGCTCCACACCATCGCCCGCACGGCGGCGCTCAACGATTCCCGTGAGCCTTTCCAGGTACATATCGGAAATTCCGAAATTTTCTTTAGCCCGGGCTTCCTGCATGAGCTCCCGGGACGTCACCCTTTCGGGGGGTTGCTCAATTCCGACGCTGATTATTCTTGAGTGACCATTGAGAAACATGATTTTGCAGACCTCATCTCGACTGGTTTACGAAAAACACCTTGTGTGCACACCAAGAGCCACAAGACTTGCCTCCGCGGACGCACCGGCCACTTCGTGACCGGACGTCGCGAATCTTTTTTCCGAGGTCTGGGAAAGGTTTCTATATCGCCGCGTTCCTCAATTTGGAAGTGCGTTGGCCACCGCTCGCGTATGCAAAATCGTGGGTTCGCAGGGCCTGGTCAGTACGACCAGTGCATCGACACACTCCGGATCAAATTGCGCCCCGGCCTTGGTCTTTATTTCCGTCAGTACGTCCTCGACGTGCCAAGCGCTTGCATAGGGGCGTTGCTCCAGAAGTCCGCTGTAGACGTCCGCCACGGCGACGATGCGCGCCACCAACGGAATGTCGGATCGAGCCAGCCCGAGCGGGTAACCATTTCCATTCCACCACTCATGATGCAGAAGCGCTGCCTCCGCAACCCAGTTATCCGGGTTCGGCCAGCTCTGCAGGATCCGGTACCCCAGCCACGTGTGTGACATCAGGAGTTCCCGCTCGGACCGGCTCAACTCTTCTGGACGACCTTCCGAATCATCAAAGACGTTGGGTAATCTGGATTTGCCGACATCGTGATATCGCGCGGCCTTTTCGACTCGCGCGGCCTCCCCGTCCGAGAGGCCCAGCTCTTGGGCGATGTCCCGCGCCAGGACGGCGACCTGCTGGCCATGACCGCGCCAATTGTTGAACAGGTACGTCGGCCTGTGGCTCATCGGTTGCTTCGTTGACCGCGCATCTATGTTCAATTTATGCATTTGTCTGTTCACTTCCTCAGGACTGGGCTCCCAATCTAGAGGCGTTCGGCCAGAATGTCAAAATATTTGACACTTTGATCGGTGTCAAAACTCTGGACATTTTGCATTTATACATTGAAAACAAGAAGTTAACACTGTAACTTCAAATAACAGGTGACGACCGCCCAGTGGCTGAAATGCCTCTGACACCGGCTGGACGGTCCTAATCAGCAGACGTGTGGCCCGGCCGTCGGCCACGGATCGCTCGGGTGTGTGCCGGTGGCTGGGCAAGCGGGCACCGACCCTGGCTGCAGTGGGGTAGCTCTCGCGCGGGCGGGACGGACTGCGGGCACAAAGGAGGTCGAGCGAAGGCTCGAGGCTGCCCCCCGGGCCCCGGATGAGGGCGGGTCCTGAACGACCGGCGATGGGGCCGTGACGGAAATGTGAGATTTTCGTGAGACGGTTGTGAGGCAGGTTCTCTAGCCTTCTCAATCGGGCCGCACGCCTGCGGATTTGAACGAAGGGCGGCCCTCCCGAAACCCCACTGACAAATGAAACTGGAGAACCCGACCATGAACAAAGCCAACAAACTGACCGGAATTGCGCTGGCCACCGCGGCGGCCGCGATGTTCGCGACCGCTTCGCTACCCGTGGCGCACGCCTCCGACAGCACCGTCAAGTGCATGGGCGTCAACGCCTGCAAGGGCAAGAGCAGTTGTGCGTCCGCCAGCCATTCCTGCAAGGGACAGAACTCCTGCAAGGGCCAGGGCTTCGTGTCGGTTCCGAAGGACGTGTGCGATCAGCTCGGTGGCCAAGCCGGCTGAGGCAACGCAGCCGGGCCGGCCGGGCGTCACAGAGAACGCCCGGTCGGCTTCGTCCCGGAGGAAGCCGTCTTGCTACACAAGCACTGCACCGTGAGCCGCCCCGATACTCGACACGCGTCCCGTCGGATCCTGGTGGTCGAGGACAATCGTGATATCGCGCACCTGGTCCGCCTGCACCTGCGCGACGCCTCGTATCGTGTGGACATCGTCGAGGACGGCGCCGAGGGACTGGCCCGTGCCCGCGGTGGCCCCGGCGGTGGCCCGTACGACCTGATCATTCTCGACCTCATGCTTCCGCAGCTCGACGGGCTCGAAGTCTGCCGCCGCCTGCGGGCCGAGGGCATCCACACCCCGATACTGATGCTCACGGCGAAGACGGCCGAGGTCGACCGGGTGCTTGGTCTGGAGGTCGGCGCGGACGACTACCTCACCAAGCCTTTCAGCATTCACGAGCTGGTCGCCCGGGTGAATGCCCTGTTCAGGCGCATCGATACGCTCGCTCTCAACGGTGAGGCGCCCGTCCCGGAGGCTATTCGAGCCGGGGGCGTGGTAATCGAGCCCGCCACCCGCGGCGTGACCATCGATGGACGGGCCGTGGAGCTCACGGCCAGGGAGTTCGATCTGCTTCTGTATCTCGCACGCAACGCCGGCCGTGTTTACAGCCGTGCCCAGCTCCTGGACAAGGTCTGGGGATACGGCCACGAGGGCTACGAGCACACGGTGAATTCCCACATCAACCGGCTGCGCGCCAAGATCGAGCGCAGCCCGGCGGATCCCCAATACGTGCTCACGGTCTGGGGAGTGGGCTACAAGTTCACCGACAAATACGCGGGCGACTAGCCGGTGTTCCGGAGCCTTTACGCCAAGCTCGCCCTCGTTCTGGTGGGCATGTGCCTGCTCAGCGCCTGCATGTTCGTGCTTCTCATGGTGTATTCCTCGACCCGGTACCACCAGGAGCTCTACCAGAAGCTCAACCGGAACCTGGCGCAGCAGATCGTCGCCCATGAAACCCTGTTGAAGGACGGCAAGCCGGACGAAAAGAAGCTCAAGTCCCTGTTCGACACCATGATGTCGCTCAACCCGAGCGTCGAGGTCTACCTCACCGACTCGACGGGCAAGATACTCACCTACTCCGCCCCACCCGGCAAGGTGCGGGCACAGCGCGTGGACACCGGCCCGATCCACCGGTTCCTGGCCGGCGACCAGCTTCCGATTCTGGATACCGATCCGCGACACCCGGAACGTCGCAAGATCTTCTCGGCCGCGCCGGTGACCGTCGACGGCAAGCTGTTCGGCTACTTGTACGTCATCGCCTCCGGGGAGCAATACGAGACCCTCGCCTCGATGCTGAGAGGAAGCTACGTGCTGAAGGTCAGCCTCTGGGTGGCCGCGGCGGGCCTGGTGTTCGCCCTGCTCGCCGCGCTGGTGATCTTCGCCCTGCTGACGAGGCGCCTGCGCTGGCTGACGGAAGCGGTGGAGGGATTCCGAACCAACGGCTCGTGGCAGCCCAGGGAGCTGGAGCCGCCGAGAGCCGGCAAGGGCGACGAGATCGACCGCCTGGCGCTGTCCTTCGGGGACATGGCGCGGCAGATTACCGCCCAGATGGAGCACTTGAAGGAGACCGACAGGCTGCGCAGGGAGCTGGTGGCGAACGTGTCCCATGACCTGCGCACCCCGCTTGCGTCGCTCCAGGGCTACCTCGAGACGCTGATGATGAAGAAGGACAGCCTCGACCTACGTGAGCAACAGGAGTACATCGAGATCGCGGCGCGGCACAGTCGCCGCCTGGGCACCCTCGTGTCCGAGCTGTTCGAGCTCGCCAAGCTCGATTCCACCGACGCAACGCCCGAGCGGGAGCCGTTCTCTCTCGCCGAGCTCGTGCAGGACGTGTTGCAGAAGTTCGAGCTCAGGGCGCGCCAGGCCGGCGTGCGCCTGGACGTGCGGCTCGACGCCAAGGTGCCGTTCGTGTATGCGAACATCGCACTGATCGAGCGCGTGCTCGAGAACCTGCTCGACAATGCCCTGCGCCACACGCCCGAAGGTGGCAGCGTGGGTCTCACGCTCGCGCCCGGCGAACGCGCCGTCACGGTGCGGCTGTCTGACACGGGCTGCGGGATCGCCGGCGAGGACCTGCCCCACATCTTCGATCGTTTCTATCGTCCCCGCGCCTCCCGGGCCAGCGAAGGCGCGGGGCTGGGTCTCGCCATCGCCCGGCGCATCCTAGAGCTGCACGGCGGCCGGATCGATGCCGTGAGCAAGCTCCAGGCCGGCACGACTTTCACCTTCGAGCTGCCCCTCAGCGACAACCGGCCATGATTGAAGAGCCTTCCGAACGCTTCCCCTGCGAACGCCCCTGGCTGGGTTACGGGCTGGGGCTGCGGCCCGAGCATTACCTCGAGATCGTCGACGACTGGCCCGACGTCGACTGGTTCGAGATCATCAGTGAGAACTACATGGTCGACGGTGGCAAGCCGTTGCACTACCTCGACCGGCTGAGAGCGCGATATCCGGTGGTGATGCACGGCGTTTCGCTCTCCATCGGGGGTACGGATCCCCTCGACCGCGACTATCTGCGGCGCCTCAAGGCGTTGGCCGAGCGGGTCGAGCCGTGCTGGATCTCCGATCATCTGTGCTGGACGGGCTTCGCCGGCAAGCAGCTCCACGACCTGCTGCCCCTTCCCTACACGGAAGAAGCCGTGGCGCACGTCGCGGACCGCGTCGTGCAAGTGCAGGAGGTTCTCGGCCGGCGGATTCTGCTGGAGAACGTGTCGAGCTACGTGACCTACCGACACTCCGCGATGTCCGAATGGGAGTTCCTGCGGGCGGTGGTGGAGCGCGCCGATTGCCTGGTTCTGCTGGATGTCAACAACATCTATGTGAGTGCGGCCAACCACGGGTTCGATCCCGAGGCGTATCTGCGGGGCATCCCTGCGGAGCGCGTCTGCCAGTTCCACCTGGCCGGTCACAGTTACAACGGCGGCATCATCGTCGATACGCACGACCACGAAGTCTGCGACCCCGTGTGGCGTCTCTACGCCCAGGCCGTCCGGCGTTTCGGACGGGTGTCGACCATGATCGAGCGCGACGCGGATATCCCGCCTTTGTCGGACCTGCTTGTCGAGCTCGAGTGCGCCCGCCGGATCGCCGAGCCGATACTCGAGGAGCAGGCGGCATGACCCGCCTCTTTGAGCTGCAGGGTCGCTTCCAGGCGTATCTGCTCGGCCTGGAGACCGACCCCGATCGCGGCATCGAGCCGCTCACTGTCGGCTCCCGGCGCCTCCCCGCGAGCCAACGACTGACGGTCTACGCCGACGCCTACCGGCTGAGGCTGGTGGAGGTCCTGGCAGAGGATTTCCCGGGCCTGAAAGGCCTGCTCGGCGATCGGGCTTTCGACGAGCTCGGCAGGGCGTATATCGACGCCCATCCTTCAACCCACCCCTCCGTTCGCTGGTTTGGTCGTCATCTCCCGGAGTTCCTGCGCGGGCTGCCCGACGACTCCAATCGCCACGCCCTGGCCGAGATGGCGGCCTTCGAATGGGCTCAGGGCGAGGTCATGGACGCGGCCGACGACCCGACGATAGACGTGTCGACGCTCGGTGCGCTGCCGCCGGAATCGTGGCCGGGGATGCGCCTCGGTTTCCAGCGAGCGCTGCGACGACTCGATCTTTCCTGGAACGTGCCGGGCGTGTGGAAGGCTGTCAGCGAAGGGACACCGCCTCCCCCGCTCGAGAAGCTCGATTCGCCCCTTCCCTGGCTGCTGTGGCGTCAGGGGATGGAGGTCCATTGGAGATCGCTCGATGACGACGAGCGATCCGCCCTCGATGCCGCGCGGGGTGGGCGAACCTTCGGCGAGATCTGCGAACATATGGCGGCCTTCGGCGGCGACGAGAGCGTCCCTGTACGGGCCGCGGGCTTCCTCAAGCTATGGATCGTTGACGGTCTCGTGTCGGAGGTTTCGAGCCAACCCCGGGCGAGGGCATCGGCTCGACAATCGGCAATCCGGCGCGGTTCGGAAATCAAAGCTTGAAATACCCTTCGCACCCCTTATAGTAGAGTCACTCGGCGTTCCGCCAGGCGGCTCGCGCGGGCGAGCATCCCCTCCGGGCCCGCTGGCGGTTCCGGCAGTCTGATCTTCACTTGACGCATGCAGCAAAGCGGTTCATTTCCTGTCGCGGAACCGCAGGTGACGCAGCCGAAATGAGCAGGTGCCGTCATGGCATGTTCGAACGCGCCGGTGCGCGCCGCAGCCGTTCTCACTCACCCTTGAATCGAGAAAATTGTCCATATGAAGAAAATGTTTGTTGGAAATCTTCCCACCGACGCCTCCGAGGAATCAGTGCGCAGCCTGTTCTCGGAGTTTGGGACCGTGCGGTCCATCGAGGTCGTGCGCGATTTGTTCACGCGCAAATGCCGCGGCTTCGGGTTCGTCGAGATGGAGGGGCACGAAGCCCGCGCGGCAATGTCCGCCCTGGACGGAAAGTCTTTTGACGGCAACGTGCTGCGGGTACGTTTCGACGAAGGCCGGGGCGGGCGCAGCCGCAAGCGCCGTTGACCCGCCGCGAATCGAGGGCCCTCCTCGTTCGGGCGCGGATTCAATCGAGAGCTGAGCGATCCGTCCCTTGAACTCTCAGCTCTGGTCGGCGTCGGCGGGAGTGCGGCCCTCGTCGCCGTTGCCCTGCGCGGCGAACACGAGCTTGAATATGTCGGACAGGGAATCGACCCCGAGCTTCTTCATGATGCGCGCCCGGTGGGACTCGACAGTCCGGGTGCTGATATCCAGATCCGCGCCGATCACCTTGTTGATCTTGCCTTCGACCAGGAGGTCGACGACCTGGCGCTCACGAGAGGTCAGCGTCGCCAGTCGCTCCTCGGCCTCGCGCTGCTCTATTCGTGCCTGTTCCTTTCGTTCGTCAATCGCGATGCCGGCGCGCACTCGCGTCAGCAGATGATCCTTGTCGAACGGTTTTTCGATGAAATCCAGAGCGCCCTCCCGGATTGCCCGCACGGCGATCGGGATGTCGCCGTGGCCGCTGAGAAAGAGGGTGGCAATCTTGATGCCGCGCTCCCGAAGCCGGCGCTGCACCACCAGCCCGTCGATATCCGGCATGCGAAGGTCGAGCAGCAGGCACTCGGGCTTGTGCGGTTTGTAGCGCTCGAGGAAATCCTTGCCGCCCTGGTATTCCTCTGCCCGCAGACCAGCCGAACTGATGAGCAGTGCCAGGGACTTCCTGACCGCGTGGTCGTCGTCCACTATGTGGACCGTCGCGTCAGCCATCTCGTGAAGGCTTTTCGCTGATCGCTGTCAGGGTGAAGCCGAATTCGGCCCCCCCTTCGGGTGAGGCGTCCGCCCAGATCGTGCCGCCGTGGGCCTCGACGATAGAACGGCAGATGGCGAGACCCAGGCCCATGCCGTCAGGTTTGGTGGTGTAGAAGGGCTCGAATAAATGCTCCATGGTGCTTCCGCTGAGGCCCGGGCCGTTGTCGGCGATCGTTACCTCGGCGCTGCCGTTCGATTCCATCGCCGCGATCCGCATCCGAGGCGCCTCGACACCGGTTGAGACCATCGCCTCGACGGCATTGCGGGCGAGATTGACGATGAGCTGCTCCACCAGCACGGAATCCGCTTCCACGATAACGGGACCGCGCAGGGAGGTATCGATTGTGACGCCTCCGGACCGGGCCTCGATGCCGACCAGAGAGAGCGCGCTTTCAATGATCCGATCCAGCCCCACGGGAGCGAAGTCGGGTTCCCGGCGGCGGGCGAAGGTGCGCAGGTGCTTGATGATCCGGGCCGCGCGGTGCGCCTGGTCCCTGATCTCCCCGAGAGCCTCGCTCAGCTCGACCCCCTTCCCGCCGGGCATGCATCGAGCCCGCTCGACCAACACGTCCGCCGTGGTGGCGATCGCGGTCAGAGGCTGGTTCAGCTCGTGGGCGATCTCGGTAGTCATCTCTCCCATGGTGCTCAGGCGGTCGGTGTGAGCGGCCTGCAACAGTCGACGCTTGTCCGATTCCTCGCCCCGTTTGCGTTCCGTGATATCCGCCAGGACCGAAAAGTAGCCGTTGATGCGGCCGTCCTGGTTTCTGTCGGGAACCAGGCTTACGCTGACGTCCCGTTTTCCGAGGCGGCGGTGGGTGATTGTGTTCTCGAAGGATACCTCCTGCCCTTTGAGGGCACGGTCGGCGAACGGGCGCAATACGGCGAAGGCCTTCGCATCCGTGAACTCCTCTACCGGGCGTCCCACCATTTGCCCGGGCTGGATTCCGTACCAACCCTGATAGGCGGCATTGACAAAGCGGTAGCGCATATCCCGGTCGACATACGCAATGAGGATCGGCACCGCGTCGGTGACGAGCCTGAGCTGTTGCTCCTGGTGTCGCAGCTCGTCCTCCATCCGTCGCCGCTCGGTCACGTCGACGCCGGTCGCGATGATATGGCTCACCCGCCCCTGCGAATCGGTCAGGGCCGTATTGGACCAGGCGATCAGCCTGGTCGAACCATCCTTGGCTCGCCAGCGGTTTTCATGGTGGTTGGGGAAGGCACCGTCATTGAGGCGTTTGAACACCTTTTCGACTTCAGACCGTTCGTTCGGCATGAGAAACATGTCGAACCGCCTGCCCTCGACCTCGGCCGCGCGATAGCCCGTCACGCGCTCGCACTCGCGGTTGAAACGGACGATCTGCCCGTGCGAGTCGACAACCATCACCAACGCGCCCGCGGTATCCAGCACCGCGGTAGCGAAGGCGCGCTCCTCGGAGAGGGCCCGCTCCGCCCGATAGCGTTCGCTCAGGTCGTTGATCAGCACGAAGAACCCCAGCACCGTCCCCGTATCGTCCTTGTGAGGGACGTAGCTGCCGGAAATATGCCGGGTGCCGCCTCGAGGGTAAGACGCATTCAGCTCGAAGCGGCTCTCCTCGCCTGCCAGTGCCGCGTCGACATACGGCTGTATGGCTTCGTAGACTTCGTCGCCGAGTATCTCGTGCATACGGCGGCCGTGGATGTAGTCCCTGCTGTAGCCAAACCAGCGCTCGTAGGCCGCGTTGTTGAACACGTAGCGCCGGTCGGCGTCCACGTAGGCGATCAATACGGACACGTTGTCGGCGATCAGCGCCAGCCGGTCCTCGCTTTCGCGCCGCAGGCGTTCCGATTCGCGGCGCTCGCTGATGTCCAGCATGGCCGTGCGACAGAGAGTCGCCCCCTCGCTCTCGCGCCGCAGGCTTTCGAGCAGAACCCAGAGCGTGTGGCCGCTCGCGGAGCGCAGCGCCAGCTCCACGCTGGCCTTGTCGTCGTCCCCGAGCGCCTGGTTCAGGTGCCTGAAGAACGCCTTGCTGTGGCCTGATTCGAGATGAGGGGACAGCGGGCTGCCCAGCAATTCGGCGCGGGGCTTCCCGAGCATCCGGGCGCCGGTGAGGTTTATCTCGTCGATCACGCCATTCGCGTTGAGTGTCATGTAGCCGATGGGTGCGAAGTCATAGAGGTCGGCATAACGATCTCGCGCTTCCTCCAGGGCGTGTTGAGCGTCGCGCAGTTCGCGGTTCTGCATCTCCAGCTCAATCTGATGGATGCGCAGGTTCTGGACCACGGTCCTGAGCCGGCTTTCCCCGGGATGGCTGGCCAGCCGGTCTTCCAGTGCCGCGAGCTGATCAGCGAGCTCGTCCTGCGTTAAGCGCTCGAAATCGCGCGTCATGCCGTCGATGTCCCTTGTCCGTCGTCGCCGGTGATGTCCTCGATCTGCATCAACACCATCGGTCCCTCGGGCAGCCCGGCCGGGATCTGGCGCCCGCTGATCTGGAATGTCCGCTCGCCGATTCGCTCGAATTCATGAGTCACCGTGAAAGCGTCGAACGCTCCATCCGGGCCGGTAATGACCTGCTCCAGCATCTCCCGCAGCCTCGGTATCGCCCACTCGCCGTTGCCCAGGCGGTACACGAGGTTTTGCCGGGTCTCCTTGTCCGTCACCCGGAAGGTCGACAGATAGGCCGAACTGGCGGAAACGACACGAAGGTCCTTGTCCAGCACCAGCATGGGGTCGCCGACGGCGGTGACGATCGCCTCGGCGTAATTGCGGGCCGCGCGGGCTTCGTCGAGCGCCCTTTTCATGATGTCCACGTCGATGAAAACCACGACGGCGCCGTCGATGACATTGTCCAGGGTCCTATAGGGACGGGCGCGCAGCGAATACCAGCGTCCTTGCGTGTCCTGGACGTCTCTTTCGCAGGTCCGAAGCTGATCGATGGCCTCCCTGATCATCTCGTCGAAGTCGGGCACCTCGATGTTGGGCTTGATGTCGCTGATGGGCCGGCCTACGTCGGTAGCGATCAGATTCAGCAGCTTCTCGGCCTGGGGCGTGAAACGGCGGACGCGCAAATCCTGGCCAACGATCAGCATGGGGATGTCGACGCTGGCCACGAGATTGGACAGGTCGTTGTTGACCCGTGTCAGCTCTGTATTGCGACTCTCCAGCTCATCGTTGACCGTGGCCAGCTCTTCGTTGGTGGACTGCAGCTCCTCCTTGGCGGTCTCGAGCTCTTCGTTGATGCTCTGCAGCTCTTCGTTGCTGGACTGGATTTCCTCGTTGGCCGAGCGCAGCTCCTCGTTGTTGATCTCCTTCTGCTCGATTGCCGATTGAAGATATTCGTTGGTCGCCGCCAGCTCCTGCTGCAGGCGTTCCACCTCGCCGGCGTTCTCCGTCAGCGTCTTTCCCCCTTTCGTCGCCTCGTAGCGGGACAGCGCCGGTGGCAGCTCTCTGAAAACCACCAGGTAGTATTGATTCAGTACGCCGGAGATCGACAACGGCATGACGTCGATGTCGACGCGCCGGGTCATGCCGTTGGTCTTCAGGTGGATATCGTGTCGGTCCGCGGCGGCATGCGTCGCCATGGATTCCCGCACCGCGGCATTGAGCCCCACCTGCAGATCCTCGCGGGCCATCTTCAACAGGTTGAGGCTGGCTTCGCCGGGCGTGGGCTCCAGATACTGGCCCGTGCGCCCGTGGAATGACAGGATCTCCATGTTTTCGTTGATCACCACCCCCGCCGGCGCATAGCGGCGCATCAGCACCCTGTCGGCCTCCTTCTGCAGGTCGATCGAGCCGTCCAGGTCGCCGGAGCGTCCCCCGGCGACACGGGTCGGTCCGGCGACAGGGGCCGGCGGCTCTTTTGGCATGCCGAATTCCACGTCCGGCGGCGAGACGGTCGCCTTCTTGGTGTAGATCCTGGCCTTCGGGTCCACCGGCCCGAACATGTCGACGCCGAAGTCCCCAATGCTTTCGGCAGTCCCCAGCAGAAGAAAACCGTTGGGTTTCAAGGCGTAGTGAAAGGTGCGCAGGACGCGCCGTTGCAGAACGGGGCCGAGATAGATGAGCACATTGCGGCAGCTGATCAGATCGAGGCGTGAAAACGGTGGGTCCCTGGTGACATTCTGCTCCGCGAAGACGCATATGTCCCGCACCGCCTTATTGACCTGGTAACCGCCCTCGACCTTCGTGAAGAACCGTCGAAGACGCTCGGGGCTGACATCCTGGGTAATGTTTTCGGGATAGATTCCGGCGCGAGCACGGCCGATAGCCACTTCATCTATATCGGTGGCGAAGATCTGGATGGGCGTTGTCGCGGCCCGCTCGCCCAGGTATTCCAGAAGAGCGATGGCGATGGAGTACGGCTCCTCGCCGCTGGAGCAGCCGGGGACCCAGATACGCACCGTGCGCTCGGATGGCTTCTCCGGGATCATCGCGGGGAACACTTTCTGCGCCAGCAGCTCGAAGATTTCCGGGTCACGGAAGAAGTCGGTGACGTTTATCAGAATGTCGTGGAACAGCTCGTCCAGCTCTGCGGGATTGTCCTGAAGGTAGCGCACGTAGTCCTCCAGGCGCTCCAGCTTATGCAACACCATCCGGCGCCGTATCCGGCGCTGGATGGTAGTCGGTTTGTAGTAGCTGAAATCATGACCGCTGCGGCGTCGCATCAGCACGAAGAGCTTATCGAGGTTGCCGCCCTCCGGGGCCAGGGTCTCCACCGCTCGTCCGGTGCGCTCCTGGACGATCAAGGGGTGGCGCGCGACGTTTTCGAGCTCTGCGGCTATGCGATCGGGGGGAAGTATGGAATCCACCGAGCCGGACCATATGGCGCTGTGTGGCATACCGTCGTACTTGGCCGAAGCCTCGTCCTGGGCGAACGTGATGCCGCCCTCCGCCTTGATGGCCTTCAGACCGAGAACACCGTCCGATCCGGTTCCCGACAGGACGACGCCGATGGCGCGGGTGCCCTGGTCGGATGCCAGGTAACGGAAGAACTGATCGATCGGCAGGCGCCGTTCGCGGGCCGGGGGCCGCGGTAGAAGCTTAAGTACGCCGTGTTGGATACCGAGATAAGCCCCTGGAGGTATGACGTAGACGTGATCGGGCTGCGCCGCCATGTCGTCCTTGGCCTCGAGTACCGGCATTGACGTCTCCCGGGAGAGAATCTCCACCAGGGCGCTCTCGTAGCCCGGGTGCAGGTGCTGAACGAACACGAAGGCCATTCCCGTGTCGGCCGACAGCCGTCTGAGCATCTGACTGAAGGCTTCCATCCCGCCGGCGGAAGCGCCGATTCCGACGATCGGGAAGGTGGGGTGCTTCCCCCGGGAGGTCGCCTTCTCAGGCCCGGCACTCGGCTTCCCGGGCCGGCGGGCAGCGGGTTTCTTGTCCTCCTCCCGTTCGGGTCCGCCTACGGCGTCGCCGGGCCGCGACGCGGAATGGGAGGACTTCCCGGGACGGGACGCCGATTGAGAAGGTTTCTTCTTTCGCTTTGCCATAGCGTTCGGCGGGCCGTCGCCACAGGTTTGGTCACTCTACGCAAGTAGTGGAATTCTAAACGATTCTCCCGCTCGTCCCAACAATGTTGCGAGGCGGGCTACCGGGATGCAGCCCGTGATTACACCTATAATGGGCCGATGGGGCGAGGCACGAACACATGAGCAGAACCGCCGGATCCGTTTCCGCGCTCGCGGCAACCGGTCTTGTCCTGGCACTGGCCGCGGCGGGGGCCGCGGCGCTGGCGGGCCCGGCCTATCGGTTTCACGTGCTGCCGTTGCGCGACGCGTTTGCGCTGCTTCGCTGGGCGGCCTACGGCGGCGGCGCCGCCGCCGCCGTCTCTATCCTGGGACTGGTGGTCCGCACGCGTCCGGGCGGTCCGCATAAGGGGCTCTGGGCGGCCCTGGCGGGCCTGATCCTCGGCGCGACCGTGTTCTGGCTGCCGTTCAGCCAGATGCGCGCGGCCGGAAGTGTTCCTCCCATCCATGACATCACCACCGATACCGTCAACCCGCCGGAGTTCCGCGCGGTGGTGCCCCTGCGGCCCAAAGGCGCCAACAGTCTGGCGTACGGGGGCGATGCCCTCGCCCGGCAGCAGCACGAGGCTTATCCGAACATCCGCCCGGCGACCTTCGACGTCGCACCCAAAGTGGTGTTCGCGGCCGCACTGGAGGTGGCGCGCGGCATGGGGTGGCGGATCGTCGACAGCGCACCGGGTCAGGGACGCATCGAGGCGGTGGCCACCACGTTCTGGTTCGGGTTCAAGGACGACGTGGTCGTACGCGTGGCCGGCGCCGGCCCGGGAACGCGCGTGGACGTGCGGTCCGTGTCCCGGGTGGGCGTCAGCGACGTCGGCACGAATGCGCGGCGCATACGCAAGTTCCTGGCGCGATTGCGCTCAAAGATCGATGCGGAGCGAGCATCCCGTCCCTAGGCCGCATTTCTCACCGGGCGGACCTCGATGAATCAGCAATGCTTGATATATCAAGGCCTTGCATGCGTTGTCGGGCGGCGGAGCGAATAACAGTATGTCCTATCCGGTTTTTGGATAGGCTCTCCCCAAGGCGCCGGGAACATCAAGGAGTGATGCGTCCATAGATCTTGCGAAGGCGCTTCAATTTCAACCGCCGGTGTGCCGCGAGTTATGATGTCGAAGGCAACCGGGCTCGGGGGGGAACACTTATGAGAATCACTCCGTCATGAGCTTGCCGGAGGTTCTGGGCTACCTGGCGTCCGGGCTCGTCTTCACGTCGTTCTACATGAAGACGATGATCCCGCTCAGGCTGGTGGCGATAGGCAGCAACATCGCATTCATGTCCTATGGTTTCGCCGAGGGCCTGTATCCGGTCTTTATCCTGCACGTCCTGCTGTTCCCGCTCAACGTCTACCGGCTCGTGCAGATTCGACGGATGATCCGGCGCGTCGAGGCGGCGGCGACCGGCGACATGGACTTCAAGGGCCTGCTGCCTCATATGACCCGGGCCCGCTGCCGCAAGGGCGAGACCCTGTTCGCAAAGGGCGACCACGCCGACCGGCTCTACTATCTCGCAAGCGGTGAGATCTCTCTCACGGAGCTGGGGCACACCCTCGGGGCGGGCAGCCTGTTCGGCGAGATCGCCCTCTTCTCCCCGGATCGCAAGAGGATGGCCGGCGCCGTGTGCGAGAGTGACTGCGAGATCTACTCCCTGAGCGCCGCGAAGATCCAGGAGCTCTACTACCAGGACCCGGCGTTCGGCTTCGCCCTGGTGCGCCTGATCACGGGGCGGCTGCTCCAGGACCTGGGGCACGTCGACCCGGCCAAGCCGCTCGGATCAGCGGCTCCCGCCACGGCCACGGAGAGGTCGGCGGATACTTGAAACGGGCCGGAGGCAGTCCTATATCAGGCACCATGTAGAGCCACACTTTCAACGGGAGGTATCGAGAATGTTTGGTCTTACCAGCTTTGACGGAGGTCAATTCGACCAGTTCAGGCGCCTGGAGCGGGAGTTGGACGAGCTGCTGGGGCGGTGGCGGATGCCCGGAGCCGGGATCCGGTCGGCGGCGGGAGACACCTTCCCCCCGCTCAACGCCGGCGTGACCGGCGAGCGCGTCGATGTGTACCTGTTCGCCCCGGGTCTCGATCCCAAGAAGATCGACGTGACCGTGCAGAACAATCTGTTGACGATCAGTGGCGAGCGAAAGGTGGATGTCCCGGAGCAGGCGACTTTCTACAGGCGGGAACGGCACGACGGCGCGTTCCGCCGGGTGGTCACCCTTCCCGAGGACATCGAACCGGAGAAAATGAACGCTGCTTATCGCGACGGAATCCTGCACGTCACCGTGCAGCGGCGCGAGTCTTCCCGCCCGCGTCGTGTCGAGGTCAAGTAATCCAGATCCACTGATCATATCCAACGAAAGAGGCAGATCATGACAAACGGAGAACATAAGGTCGCCACCAGGAGCACCGAGTCGCAGACCGGCGTGCGGGACTCCGAAAGCCAGGCGGATTTTGCCATGGCACCGGACGTCGACATCTTTGAGGACGGCGAGGGCATCTATGTGCGTGCCGACATGCCAGGCGTGTCGAAGGATCGCCTGGACATCCAGGTGAACAAGGATGCGTTGACCATCGAGGGCGAAGCCCATATCGACATGCCGGAAGGCATGGAAGCCTTGTACGCGGACGTTCGCTCGACGCGCTACCGCCGCAGCTTCGTCCTGAGCACCGAGCTCGACACGGAAAAGATCGACGCCACACTCAAGGACGGGGTCCTGACCGTGCACATTCCCAAGCGGGCGGAGGCGAAGCCGCGCAGGATCGAGGTTACCGCGGGCTGATGAAAGTCGGCGCCGCCGCCGAGCGCGGCGGCGCCCTGCCCCGCAGGTTGCCCTTGCGTCAAGGAACGTTGAACTCTGGTTCGAAGGGCTTATTTTGGAAGCGATGAGGTCCTTGTCCAGCCGGTTGCATTACCCGCAGGGGCTGCCTATAGTCAAAGATATCGAGAGACTACGCGCGCCATGATCCGAACCGCAAAATTCACGATCGGTCAGATTGTCCGCCACCGCGTGTATCCGTTCCGTGGGGTGATATTCGACGTCGACCCCGAATTCAACAATACGGAGGAATGGTACCAATCCATTCCCGAGGACGTCCGGCCCGCGAAGGATCAGCCTTTCTACCACCTGCTGGCCGAGAACCAGGAATCCACCTACGTCGCCTATGTCTCCGAGCAGAACCTGCTCGAGGATCACACCGGCGAGCCCATCGAGCACCCCCAGATAGACGAGTTCTTCGTGCG
>JBAUWJ010000143.1:0-36894 GCA_049583715.1 Arenicellales bacterium
TACTGTTATTCGCTCCGCCGCCCGACAACGCATGCAAGGGCTTGATATATCAAGCATTGCTGATTCATCGATGTCCGCCCGGTGAGAAATGCGGGCTAGGGCTGCAACCGCTCTATCCGCCAGGCCGATTCACCCTCCCGGGTGTAGTGAAAGCGGTCATGCAGCCGGTCGGGCTGGCCCTGCCAGAACTCCATCTCCGCCGGCACGACCCGGTACCCGCCCCAGAACGAAGGCAGGGGCACTTCTCCATTGGCAAACCTGCGTTTCATCTCCTCGAACTTCGCCGCCAGCAACGACCGCGAGGAGATCACGTGGCTCTGCACGGACACCCATGCGCCGATCTGGCTGCCGCGGGGGCGCGTGACGAAATATCGCATGACCTCCGCGGTATCCAGCTTCTCGGCCCTCCCTCTTATCACGATCTGATGGGCGAACAGATTCCAGGCGAACATCAGCGCGACGTTTGCATTGCCGGCGATCTGCCGCGCCTTCGTGCTGCCGAGATTCGTGAAGAAGACGAAACCCCGCTCGTCGAAGTACTTGAGCAGCACCGTTCGCAGCGCCGGACGGTTCTCGTCGTCGACCGTGGCCAGGCTCATGGCGTTCGGCTCCATCACATCGGAGTCGCACGCCCGCTGGAACCACGCCTGGAACTGCTCGAACGGATCGGCCGGCATGTCCTCCCGCTTCAGTGGGGGGAACCTGTAATCCCTCCGCAGCTCGGAGATGTCCAGCCCGACATCATGCTGGGATTTCTGCTCTCTCATCTTGGCGCCAGTTTATCGCACTTGTATCCGCCGCTTGTATCCGCGATTTCGCAGGCCGTGCCACTGAGGTACACTACGGACACGGCGGACGAACCGAGGTGCGACTCATGAGTGCGCAGCCAGGAGACTTGCAGGTCGTTGATTCCCTAGAGGTCCACGTTCTCGTCGATAATACGCTCGATCTCCTGTCCACCGTTCCCGACAGCGTCACTTCCGAGCTCCAGAACCACATCAAGGGGGGCGCGACGGAGCTGTCCAGCTCCTGTTTATGCTGCGCCGCATGGGGTCTGTCTCTCGTCATCCAGACCCGAACCGGTGACGTCACGAGGGGCCTGCTGTTCGACGCCGGCCCGGAGGCCTATGCCCTCGAGCGAAACGCTTCGCGCCTCGGATTCGACTTCGGCGCCATCGAGTGCGCCGTGCTGTCGCACGGCCACTTCGACCACGCGGGAGGACTGCCCAGGGCACTGGAGCTGATTACGGCCGCCAACGGCGGCAGGTCCGTGCCGATGCACGTCAATCCCGGGATGTTCTCGAAGCGAGCCTTCAAGCGCCCCGACAACACGCCGTTTCCCCTGGAAGACGTGCCTTCGCCCGAGCAGCTCGCCGCGGCCGGAGGCGAGATCGTCAACTCCGGTGAAGCGCGTCTCGTGCTCGGCGACACGGTCTACCTGAGCGGAGAGATCCCGCGTGTCACCGCGTACGAAAAGGGTCTTCCCCGGCAGATCAGATATGACGATGAACGAGGATGGGTTCCGGATCCGCTGCTCCTGGACGAACGCTACCTGGCGGTGCACGTCAAGGATCACGGCATGGTCGTGTTCAGCGCATGCTCCCACGCAGGCATCGTCAACGTACTGACCGACGCAGCGGCCACCTGCGATCCGATACCGCTGTACGCCGCCATGGGCGGACTGCACCTTTCCGGCGCGGAACAGGAACGCTGGATAGAGCCGACCGTGAGGGATCTGGCCGCGTTCCGGCTCGAGCGCCTGGTCGGCGGCCACTGCACGGGCTGGCGCGCCCTCCATGCTCTCGTGAAAGCCTTTGGAGAAACCGTCATTCCAGGCGCCGCCGGACAAAGCCATCACTTCGGCCACTCCTCATCCTGATATCAGCCATCCGGGTCCTCCAGCCTGTGATCGCTTGGCTGAGGGGTCACGGCCAACACCTTGAGCTTCGTCGAGCCTTCGAACCGATGCCAGGTGTTCTCCGGCACGACCGCCAACTCCTGCGCCGACAGCGCCAGGCGCTCGTCGACGCCGTTTCGCCTGAGGATGAGCGTGGTCGAGCCCTCGAGCGCCATCACGATCTCGTCACCTTGGGGATGCCTCTCCCATTCGCTGTCACCCGAGTAATAGCCGACATAGACGCCCCCGTCTCGATACTTCGACAGTTCGGCAAACGCCTTCTCCGCCCCTCCGGAAAAGGCCATACCGGGAGTCCGGTCGGGCAGGAATTCCAGCCGGGAAATCGTCTCTGCCAGCGATATGCTCGTACCTTTGCTCATAGTGGTTTGTGTCTGATCGTCATGTGCGGTCCATCTTAGCGCGCCAAGCCGGAAACTTCAGGCTCCGTGCGCTGGTGTACCTCGCCACTAAATCGACACCTCCAGGTCCGTGGCTGGAAAGCTGCAACAGGCGAGGATCCACCCCTCGCGCCGGTCCGCCTCGTCCAGCCCCTCCGTGTCGGGCACCGATACCCTCCCCGCCTCCAACAGGCTGCGACAGCTCCCGCACACGCCGCCGCGGCAGGAGTTCGGTACCTCGATCCCGAGTGATTCCGCGATCTCCAGCACCGACTGCCCGGCTTTCGCCACGGCCTCCTTTCCCGAGCGCGTGAACCGTACACGCTTGCCCGCCGCGGCCGCCGCGTCTGCCGGCGCCGCATCGACCAGGTAGCGCTCCTCCAGCACGCGATGCGCCGGCACACCGAGCTCACTCGAGAGCGTCCGTGCGCGGGTCATGAAGCCTTCGGGACCGCAGAGAAATACGGTCCGCTCGGCAATATCCGGTGCTGCCGTGCTCAACATCTCACCGCTGAGATGACCGGTCCAGAGCTGCTCCGGCCCGGCCTCCGCCGTCAGGTTGAAGCTGAGACGCAACCCCGGCAGGCGTCGCGACAAATCCTCGAGGCTTTCCCAGGCGATCAGGTCCTTGCGCCGGTGCGCGCTGTGATGAAACACCACGTCCGCTTCAATGCCGGCATCCGCCAGCCAGCGCGCGATCGACAGCATCGGCGTGATCCCACTGCCCGCCGACAACAGCAACACCTTGCGCGCCGGCGCGGCAATATAGTGAAAGCGCCCCGCCGGCCCGACCGCCTCGATCGTCCCACCCGCACGCAGATTGTCGTGCAGCCAGCCCGACACCTTTCCACCCGGATGCCGCTTCACGGTGATCTCCACTGCATCGGAGCGCCCGGGACTCGAAGCCAGCGAGTAGCACCGCCTGAACGTCTCCCCGTCGATCTTCACACTGACGGTGATGAACTGACCCGGCAGGAAGTCGAAGCGATCGCCCTCGCCGAGCACGAATCGAAACGTGCGTACGTCGGGCGTCTCATTCACGACGCCGGCGCAGCGCAGCAGGCGCGGCCGGCTGTGCGCGGGCCCGGCGGCGATGGCGGACCGGCGCTCGTGGATACCGGGAGCGACGCCGCCGAGAAACGGCATGCGGTCGGGATAGGCGACGGCGCGCCGCGTCTCGATGACTTCCACCGGGTCACCGACACGGACCACTCCGGCATTGCGCGGCACCAGGTTCTGCCCCAGGTAGGCCTTCCCATCCTCGCCCCGCCTGAACCGCGACAAGGTCCGGAGCGGCTCGCCATCGGGATCCTTGTACCCACTGGTCGGATCGATGGTCGTGAACACACAGCGATCGCAGCCCTTGACCACGTCGAATTCCACCCCCCCTACCCGAATCCTGGCCCAGGAATCCTCCTCGAACGCCGAGCCACTGCCCACCACGAGGTTCGGCCGGAAGTTGCGCACGCTTACCGGCGTCGCCAGCCGTTCATTGACGGCCGCGACGGAAGCTTCGGAGAACGCCAGCAAGGGATAGCCATCGGCAAAGCTCACCGGATGGCGCGGAAACAGCGCCGTCCCCCGCCAGCTCCGATCCCCCATGTGCATCAAGCGGAACCGCCCGCCAAGCAGCTCACTGAACCAGGCGTCGGCCCCGGCGCCACAGCGCTGCGCGTCCACCGTGTCGCGCCATACGATGATGGGCTCGTACTCGTCGGGCAGCGCGGCCAGCTCGATAGTCAGGGGCTCGCGGCCGGGCGCCTCGAGCCGCAGCCTCCTATCATCGAGTGTGCAGCGCACCTGGGTCAGGACCGGATAAGCCCGCCCGGTGATGAACCGGCCGGCCTCATCCACGATGATGAATCGCCGGTCGCCGACCACACCCGCCGCCTCCACCCGCGCCTCGGACACCGGCACCGGGGCGCAGGACTTGACCGGGTACATGAACAGCGCCGTGACTCGACTGGACACCGGTATCTTCACGTCAGCGGGGCACACGCTTGCTGTAGGTATAGAACACCTCATCCCGAACCCAGCCAAGCGATTCATACAAGGCCTGCGCGGCGTGATTCGTCTTTGCCGTCGCGAGATCCATCCGCGTCTTCCCCCTCTCGGCCGCCAGCTCCTCCGCCACCCGCAGCAGCGCCGTGCCCGCTCCCGAGCGCCTCGCTTCCGGGGTCACGAACAAGTCATAAAGCACGTAGATCGCCCTGGCCTCCACCGAGCAAAAAGTCGGATAGAGCTGACAGAAACCCGACGCCCGCCCGTCTTCGCCGAAAGCGAGAAGTATCACGGACTCGTCGTTCTCAATGCGCTCGCGAATGAACCTTCTCGCGAGGGTCGGATCAGGCGCCTGCTCGTAGAACTGACGATAGCCATCAAACAGCGGCGCGATGACGTCGAGATCGGCAATGGTCGCGATTCGGGTATGGATGGTGCTCACGGATCACCTGTCATGTTCTTCGGCTCTCTTCAACCAATCTCTTGTCAACGCCAGGAACGGCTCCGGCAACAGTCCGCCGACTCGATTGGTGTTCGTTGCAGCCGGCTCGCAACCCAGGAAAACGGCAAAACCCGGATGTGTCCGCCATCACAGCGTGACTATTCTAACGTGCCCGGGAAGAGAAGGTAGAAAGCCGACACGGGTCGCTCGGCGACCCACGCAGTGAGCTTGCCCATGACTATTCCCGACGTATAGTCACGAGGCGGCCGTTCGCATGCGACTGAAGTGTACCGCCAGCAGCCAGGTTGCCGCCGGAAAGGTTATGGCCCACAGACTGCCGCCCCAGATCAGCGGCGGGTAGTACATCTGCAGGGCCAGGAACGGTATGAGGCAGCCGTTCGCGATCAAGGCCCGGCGTATCCAGCGCTCGAGGCCCGCCCCTTCGAACACCGCCGCAGCGAAAAGCGTCGAAAGGCTCATGAGGCTGTAGCCCAGCATGTCGACCGCGTACAGAAAGGAATCGAACGGCTCGAAGATCAGAAGCTGCAGGCCTTCCGTCTCCCCCCGCATGATCCGGGGCACGACGAAAACGAGTTGCACGTAATAGACAATGCCGACGAGCGTGGCATACATACCCGCAAACACGACGGCGACGTGGCTCCAGACCCGGGCGGTCGCCTCCGCACAGTAGTGGATACTCACCGCAAGCACCACGAAGGACATCCCGAGCAGCAGCGACGGGGTCAGGAGCACGATCAGGCCCAGGGCCGTGCTTCGGCTGTGGGGACCGCCACCCGAGCCGAGCAGCCCCGCCCATTCCGCGAGCTGCGCCGCGACATACGCCAGGCTGAAGACAGTGCACAGCGTCGCGGACCAGAGCCCCAACGCCCGCACCGAGGTGTCGCGTGTTGCCGCCATATCGCTAGGCCACTCCGCGGGCGCGCCTCATCTCGAGGAAATACAAAGCGAACAGACCCAGGGCCCCTGCGCTCAACACCCAGTCGATCCTCACGCCCAGATGCAGGGCACCGAACAGTCCATAGAACATACCCATGACAGCCACCAGCAGAGACCATCGTGCCGAGCCCAGGCCGTGCAGCATCATGGTGACGCCGGCAAGCATCGACAGCGTCGGGCAGGGAATCAGACCCAGCGGGGCCGCGTAGAGATACTCGAGGGGAGAGCCGGATTTCAGAAAGTGCGGATAACACCAGCCGAACACGACGAGCACCGACCCCGCCGCCAACCAGAGCTTGGGCGCGGGCTCGATCCGCACCCGCGGCAAGCCGGCCGCAACGAGCAGCAACAGCGCTGCGCCTACTCCGAATACCGCCCCGTTGAACGGATTACGCGTTTTCCACGCGATGGCGCTGACCGATAACAGGGGCAGAACCAGCGCAGCTCCAACCCACCGGTACGACGGGCGGATGGCCAGCGCCATGATGATCAACAGCGCGGCAACGTAGGCATGCCACGCGATCGCAAGGAGCTTCCAGTCGTTGGAGGCCGTCGCAAGCCCGCCGATGATCTCAGTTGAATCCGGCACGTGAAAATCTCCACACGGTGTCTCGCCCGCCAACACCGGTCATCGTTACATTCAGGCCCGGGCTCAGCCCAATACCTTTCCCGCTAACCGCAAGACGTCGTCCAACGGATTGCCGTCGCCATCCATATCCAGCAGCGACGCGAGCCCCGAGCCGGCCGATGCGGTTCCCGTATTGGCACTCCCGGAACTCTGGCCGCCGAGCACGCTCCCGAGCAGGCCTTCCAATCCGCCGCCCGCCGTGGAAGCCTGCGCCGGCGCGCCGGCGCCGCCGTGCTTCGCCATGTATCCGGCCACCAGCATGGCCACCATCGGCAGCATCTTCTTGAGCACGCCGGAATCCAGACCCGTCTGCGACGCCGCATTGTGAGCGACCGCGCGGCTCACGTCCCTGGATCCGAAGATCTGTCCCAGCACCTGGTCCCCCCGGCTGACGTTCGTCGGCTGCGACCCCAGCACGTCGTCCAACAGGTTGCCGCCGCCGAGCTGACCGAGCAGGTCGCCGAGACCGCCCAGACCCGCCGGATGTGCCTGTGCCTGCTTCTTGAATCCTCCCAGTACCGCCGGCGCCAGCGCCGCGGCACCATCCGCCGCCTGCGACTCACTCACGCCCAGCTCCCGTGCTATCGATTGGAGGCCGCCCATCTGGCCCAGTATATCGGTGATCTGCATGGATGTACCCTCGTGGGTTGACGGTTGTCCCCGGACTCGGCTGGAACTCTCCAGTATCTTACCGTGGCCGCTCCTCGAGCAGGGCATTACACGACGGTGGGTGGGTTCCGCAGCTTTCTTCGGGCGGCCACATTGCCGCGGAAACGCCATCCCCCTCACCGTCCACAATCGCCGCGACGGACTCGCCAACGCGGAGTCCATGGATCAAGCCATCGCGGTGGAGGAGTCATTGAATCGGGAGTCAGTGGACGAGCCCGCCGCGCCGGTGCAGGCTGCCCGCAGCCGGGCTCTGTCATGTCAGTGCCGCACCACGTCGACAGCCGCGCGCGAGGCAACGCTGGACGTGGAACAAGAGCGACATCACAAGCTCTTCCGCATATAGACGCGATCATATCCACGCTCCACTCTGCGCTCTGTTTCAAGGTAGCCGGCGCGCTCATACATCGCGATGTTCTCCGTCATGGAAGCGTGCGTATACAGGTCCAGGTACGGATACCCACGTTGCCTGGTCCTGGTTTCAGCAAACTCCAGCAGAAGGCGTCCAATGCCCCGACCCTGATACTTTGGATCCACTGCGACGTTGTCCAATAACCAGCCCGATCCCTTTCCTATCAATACGAGCACTCCCACCACGACGCCATTGTGCTCCGCGACGAAAACCTCGTGTTCCTCAACCACCAGCGAATAGTCGTCGAGCATCGGCCCGGGGGGCTTTCCCAGGCGCGCGATATAGTGCTGATAGGCCGCCGTAACGCATTGGTGAATCGCCGCCGCATCGGGCGCCTCGGCTCTTCGGATGTCGGGAACGGTATTCGCCAGCATGCTGTCGCCTTCGGCCGGCCGCAGTTCCCGCACTTCGCCTCCCGAGAGACAAAATATGGTGGCGTGAGGGTGGTTGAGGTGAGTTATCTCAGAGGGATCCAGTGCGAGATACAGCCCCCGCATCACGCGGCTGACCACCTCGTGAGTGACTACAACACGCAACGACCGTCGGTCGTACTCATCCAAAAAGGATTCGACTCGCTCAGCCACCAGACGATAGCTCTCTCCTCCCGGCGCGGGGCGATTCCACTTGTCTCGCTCGCGTTCCGCGAGCTCCGTGGGAAAGCGACTCCTGATTTCGTCGTCCGTCAGACCTTCCCATTTTCCGTAGTCGTACTCCGACAGACGTCCGTCGAGTCGAAGGGGGTGCGCCGTCCGGAGCCATCGCCGAACGATTTCCGCACTTGTTCGAGCCCTGCCGAGCGGGCTGGCGTGAATCTCGACATCCCTGGTATCGGAGATCAGGGACCTGATGGCGCGGGCGCAGGCCTCGACCTGCGCTACGCCTCTATCGGTGAGTGGAGAGTCTCCTCGTCCCTGTTTTCGGCCCGCGACATTCCAGCTTGTCTCGCCGTGTCGAAGTAGATAGATCATATCCGGCCCCGGGCTCGTGTCGCCGACGTGAATTATCGTGCACCTTCCTCCTTGCGATGCCCCGATGTATTGCCTGCGCGAGCGTCGCATCTCTTGATGAAACGACGCTCGTGTGCCTCATATCCCTTCGACTCGTAGAACCGGTGCGCCTCGGGGCGATGGTCTGCGCTCGTGACTTCAAATCGAAGACAACGGTTCTAACGTCATCCAGCGAAGCCCTCCGAACCTGCATCTTCCGTCAGGCCCTGCCTCCGCCGTCCAGGACCAGCGGGTACCCCGTCATGAACCGCGCCGCATCACTGGCAGCGTACAACACGAGCTCCGCGACCTCCTCCGGCGTGCAAACGCGCCTCACGGGTATGGCCGCCGCCGACTGCTCGAGACCTTCTTCCGCGCTGATGCCGCGTTCCTCGAATTCCCCGCGCAGCATCGGCGTATCCACGTCGCCCGGGCACACAGGGATCACCCGGATCCCGTCGCGCCCGTGATCCAGCGCCATCGCCCGCGACATCTGAACCACGGCGCCCTTACTGGCACAGTAGGCCACCAGGTGCTCGCTGCCGGATAGCCCCGCATCCGACGCGATGTTGATGATCACGCCGCTGCGCTTTCGCAGCATTGCTCGAACGGCCGCGCGGCACACATAGAACACCCCGTTCACGTTCACGGCCATGGTCTCGTGCCACGCCTCGTCGGAGGTATCGGCGATGGTGGCATGATGAATGACCCCCGCACTGTTGACGCACACATCGAGGCCGCCGTGCTGAGAAACGCACTGTTCTACCAGCACGTCACAGAAATCGCGGTCCGTGATGTCACCGGCAAGAAACACGCCTTCCCCGCCCATTTCACCGAGACGAGCGGCCAGGGCGTCGCCCCGCCGCCGGTCACGGCCGGTGGCCAACACCCGCGCACCCCTCTGCGCAAAGGCGAGCGCGATCGCCTTTCCAATTCCCGAAGTCGCGCCGGTCACCAGAACGGACTTGCCGGAGAATTTCGTCATCGTTCTTACTCCTGACTTCGATCAGCGACGGGCCACAGGCGTGATGCCCCGGACAACGACGCCATTCGGCGTCCGGAATCCGCGAACAACCAGGCTCATCGCCCGACCTCGGGAAATCGGATAGCAGTAACCGCCGCTTTGTAGAAGGCAAAGTATTCGTCGGTACCGAACATATTACCTGCCTCGACCCGGAATGGCAGGCGGTAACCCTGCACCTCGCGAAAATCCGACAGCGCCCCGCCGAAAGGCTGAAGTCGATACTGCTTTTCCGGATTGGCATTGCTCCAACGCATGAACGCCACCGCAATCGGCTGTCCCTCGGCATTCAAAGTGACGTCCACCGCCTGCGAAAGCGCCCCCACGGCAACCGTGACGCGCGCGGTATCCGGACCAATCCCCTCCCAGGTCACCCTCGGCCCCGGCAACAGAGCGGCGGGTGTCCAGAACACAGACTCGGCGACGTAGCGGCCGTAGGCGGATCGAACATGATTCGCGTCGGCTCCCATGCGTGCTAACGGAATGAAGCCGAGAATCCTGAAACGAGTCCAACCTCCCGACTCCGATCCGGCGTCCGACCCGGACACGGCCACCCAGCCCGGCAGGCGCATCCGCCAGACAAACCCATGTGGCGCAGCGAGGATCTGCCGCGCCCGCATACGCCGGTAGCCGGGTGCATCCCTGGTCCCCAGGCTGAACTCGCCGCCCATGTCGATCTCGGCCACGGACAACAGGGGCGTGCCGGGTGCGATTGCAAACTTGAAGAAACGCTGCACCGGTTCAGGCAGACCGGTCACCATGGCTGGATCGTACCGCATCGGGTTCGCAGGTTGCAGAGCCGCCAGGCGCAGCCATTCCGCGCGATCCATCCACCAGTCCCATAACCGAAGAAGCATCAGTGCGCAGAACAACGACGCCACGACAGCAAGGAATGCAGTGCTGTATCCCGCGGCATGCATGTCGAGCTGCTCCCTCAGGACTCCGGCGGCGCCCCGCCCTCGCGTGTGCGGCGATCGACAAAAGACTGCAGGCGCTCGGCCACGCCTTCGCAGGCAGCCGGGCGGACGTACTCCACGAGCCGCGATTGCCAGACGTCGCGGGCGCGGTGCATGGCGTCCCTGGCGCCCGACTCGGTCCAGGTGCCGAAGTTCGCGGTCTCGCTGACCACCGGCTCGTAGAATGCCGTCCGGTACCGCTTCATCGTGTGGGCGGTGGAGAAGAAGTGGCCGCCCGGCTGCACGTCCGCCAGGGCATCCATGCCGATGGCATCCTCATCGGCGGGGGTCGGGCCGCACAGCTCCGCGATGCCCTGGACCGCCTCCAGGTCGCAGATCATCTTCTCGAATCCGAAGGTCAGGCCGCCTTCGAGCCAGCCCGCGCAGTGGATGACGTGGGTGGCGCCCGCCAGCACCGCGCCCCACAGGCTCATGACGGTCTCACCGGCGCCCTGGGCGTCCGCCAGGTTCGAGGCCGTGCCTGCCGCGGAGCGCCATGGCAGGCCGAGCAGGCGCGCGAGCTGCCCGGTGCCGAGCTGCATCTTGACGTGCTCCGGCGTCCCGAAGGCCGGCGAGCCGGATTTCATGTCGACGTTGGAGCTGAAGCCCCCGTACATCACCGGCGCCCCCGGTCCCGCGAGCTGGGTCAGGGCGATGGCCGCGAGGGCCTCGGCGTGCTGCAGGGTCAACGCCCCGGCCGCCGTGACCGGCGCCATGGCACCGGCCAGGCAGAACGGCGTCACGATGCTGTGCTGGCCGTGACGGGCGAAATCGACCAGGGCCTGCGCCATGGGAATGTCGATCTGCCGCGGCGAGTTGGTGTTGACGATGGTGGTGCACCACGCCTCGGATTGAAACCGAGTCTCGTCGATGTCGTAGGCCAGCCGGAACATCTCGAAGCAATCCAGCACCTGCGCCCGCCCCCGGGCGTAGACGAAGGAATGCTTGTCCGTCAGCGAGAGCTGCGACTTCGTAAAGGCATAGTGGCGCAGGTGCGCCGGCACGTCCTGCGGCTCGACATGCGGGCCGTTCTGGTGCAGGACGTCGAAACCCTGGGTGACCTTCAGGATCTCCTCGAAGTCGTTCAGCGTGCCCGGCCGGCGACCGCGCGCCAGATCCGTGGCGTTCGGGCAGCCCGAGCCGGCCTGGAAGTTCAGTGCCCCTTCCTCACAGATCATGTCCCGGCTGGAATCCGCCGCATGCAGGCGATACGACCGGGGCGCGAGCCGCAGCGCTTCTTCCACGATGTCCCGGCCGATCCGGACCATTTCAGTGTCGTCATCGACCAGCGCCCCGGCCTGCATGAACAGCGACCGGGCTTCGGGCAGAAGGATGCGGATGCCGAGCTCCTCGAGGACCCGGAGCGCGCTGTCGTGCATGGCCCGCACGCGGTCCTCGGGGAAAACGGGCTGGGGCGCAAATGGATTGCGCAACTGCCTGTAGTCGGTCGGCCGGGACACCGGCTCATCACCCGGGCTCTTCGACCGCCTCCGTCGCTTCGAGCGCGGGTTCTCGGCGCTGTCGATTGCGGCATCCTCCGAACGAGTGAATTGCAGTCGCCGGCGCAAGACCGGCGCGGCGCCTAAGATACGGCACAAGGTACCGGAAGTACATATCCGCAGCGCGACTCGACAACCGCGATCGCAAGTCGATTGATCTCAACTGAGCTGGAACGTCACCGGCCCGTGGTCCGCTGCCGGAGATGCAGACAGTCGGTTTACGCGCGATGCGTTCGCCTGGAACTCACGGAACCCGTCATGAAGGAATAGTTCCACCGGAGGCGAAGAAAATGACGGGACCGAGCACCGAGAGGACGACGCACGGCCACGTCTTGCGCCAGCGATTGAACAGATAGTACACCCAAACGACCGGGACCAGCAGACACCCGACTCCCCACATGGGCGTCTCCTTGAAGGCAATCACGACGGTCCAGAGCCAACCCCCTATATAGAAGACTGCTCCAACCGTTGGTAGTATACCCATCTTCTTGAATCATCCCCCCTTAGCCAGGAATTGTCACCTGCAGCGCGGAAACTCGAACTGAATGCTCGCGAATCAGGCATATGACATTTCCGAGGATCCCCGCAGCGTTTCCCGGCTCGTGATTATCGCCCTGGGCCATGATATCAACGACCATGTCGTCTCTCAATGACCCCTGCAACATCGAGGAGGACGGACCCCGATGACTGGAGCACGATCCGCCAATGGACGCTCGCCGACGCGGGGCTGCGTATTCTTCAATCACGGTTTCAACGAGTTCCGCGCAAGTCTCTTCCGCCGGACAAATGACGTGTCCTGGTAGGGATAAGAAACCCCAACCTCCCTTCGAGGTGAATACAATGCCATTTCCTCTCCCACACCGCCAAAATCACTGCGCCCCTGCGATGAACGATGAAAGCGATCCGATAGAGCTTGCGAGACGTCTGGTCTATCTCGCCGCCGAGCGCACGCTGACCTCCTGGATCAGGACGGCCCTGGGCCTGATGGCGCTGGGATTCGTCATCGACCGCTTCGGGTTGATTCTGGAGATGATGCACGCCGGCTCCAAGGCCCTGGACCCGGGCTCTCGGATGCTGTCGGTCTGGGTCGGCTCGCTCTTTGTCGGCTTCGGGGCCACCATGGCGCTCGGCGCCGGCATACGTTATCTGCGCTTTGCGATCGCCTTTCATCGCGAAAGGCGCACCGGCGTGCGCCACGGCATCTACGTCGGCGCCGTCTTCTCGTTGTTACTGGCGCTCGTCGGTTTGGCGCTGATCATACCCCTGGCAGACATTCTCAAGTAGCTGCCCTTCGTTCTTCCGCAGGGCTGCGCACGACCCGTTGACACGCTCGACGTTCGTCGGCTCGCCGCGCACCCGGGCTCGACTCAGCGCCCCACTGATCGACCGGCACTCCAGTGACGGCGCCAAGCCGTTCGATCAAGGAGGCGCACAAAGCCGCTGTTCCGACAAGAACGGGAAGGGACCACGCTCTAGAGTATCGGCACACGTAACCGTGGCCTGTCCCCGATATCCGAAGAGAATACCCGCGAGCATCCTGACCTTGGTTCCGGCCGCCCGGTCGTTTCCCCGTATCCCGGCTATACTCTCTGACAGGATCGGATACAAAAAGAAGCAAAACCGCACGCCGAACCCGCGTCGACGGGTTTCCGGCCCCACCCAGGGAACCCTGACCGATGACCACGCGAAAGATCGATGTAAATAACGTGAAGATCGGGATGTACGTTGCCCAGCTCGACCGGCCTTGGCTCGAAACGCCGTTTCTCTTTCAGGGCTTCTACGTCAGGGATCAGGATGATGTCAACGAGCTCAAGAAGTACTGTGAATACGTCTATATCCTCCGCGACGACGCCGTTGGGCAAGCCGATGATGTCTTTGCTCCGGCTCGCGCGGCGCCGTTGCGGGCCGACGACGGCGCAGGCGCCATCAAGCGTCGATGGCGCCGCATGTCTGCGTTCATCTGGCGAAGAAAGGGCAAGACAGCAACGCCGTCCCGTATCGACGGTTATGCGCAGCCTGGTACCTTTTACGAGGACACCAGGACTTTACAGGAAGAACTGAGCGACGCCACCAGTGTCCACAACGAGGCCGCTGTTACCGTTCATCAAGTCATAAGCAAGCTCAGAGTCTCGGACAGGCTGGACATACAACAGCTGGAAACCGTCGTGACGCCCATGGTCGCGAGCATCCTCAGGAACCCTTCGGCGCTGTCCTGTCTGGTTCGCCTGCAAAAGAAGGACGACTACCTCTACCACCATTCTCTGGGCTGCCTGGTATGGGCCACCGTCCTGGGGCGCCACGTCGGCTTGAGTCGCGAAGATTTGAAGGTCATTGCGATGGGGGCGCTTCTGATTGACGTCGGCAAGATTCGTCTGCCGGGTTCGATACTGCGCAAAGCCGGCGAGCTGGACCCGGATGAGGAGACATTGTCACGCCGGCATGTGGAGTACAGCCTCGACATTCTCAGAGAAACAGGAGGCCTGGATCCCAGGGTCATGCAAATGGTCGCCACGCACCACGAAAGATACAACGGCACCGGTTATCCTAGAGGCCTGAAGGGCAGCGAGATTCCGGTGTTCGGCCGCATCGCGGGCCTCGTCGACACGTATGACGCTATGACTACTCCTCGTCCGTACGCCAAGGCGATGTCTTCGTACGACGCTTTTCGGCAACTGAGAAAGATAGCCGACGTCGAATTTCAAGCCGAACTGATAGATCAGTTCACGCTGGCGGTCGGGGTCTTCCCGACCGGCACGCTGGTGGAGCTGAACACGGGCGAGGTGGCCGTTGTGACGAAACAAAATCGCATCCGACGACTCCGGCCGGAAATCATGATAATAATGAATGCGAACAAGGAACTGCTCGAAACGTTTCTGGAGCTTGATCTGAACAAGGAATCGGTGTCTGAGGACGGGCGTCATTCACTGTGGATAGAGCACGGTCTTGCACCCGGCTCGTTCGGCCTTGACCCCACGGAGTTCTTCCTTGACTAGACGCCCTCCCGGCAGGACGGAGTCTTCGAATCCGCCGCGACCTGCCGGACCGCAGGTGCGCGGCCGGGCCGCGCCCCAATTGGATCACTTTTCAGACGATGCGGGCAGGGTCATTTCCTGCATCGAATCCGCTTTGAACGAGACAGAGGAGCTGGCAGTCATACTGGTGTGTATTGAAAACATCGACCACGCGTGCGCGAGTGCCGGTCACGTTCCCACCAGTCTGGCTCTGGATGACTTCCGCATACGTCTCGGCGAGTTTTCCGGGAGGGGGGCAGCAACTGTCCAGTTGAGCAACAGAAAGTTCGTGCTGCTGCTCCGCAGGTTTCGGAATAGAGGTCATGTGCACCTGGCTGCGCAGAAGGTCGAACGCCTGATCAAAGAATCCTCCAAATGCCTGCCGGACAATCTGGAGCTCGACGTGAAGATGGGTATCGCGATCCTGGCCGGAGAGCAGCGCGACGCACAGGATATTCTGCGGCACGCCGAGATTGCGCTGAGAGACGCGCGAGGCCAACACCGTTCGGTATCCTTCTACGAGGAAAAAGCCGCGGACAGATTCATCTCCGAGCGGAACCTCGAACGAAAGCTCGGCAGCGCGCTGGAGAACGGGGATCTGGAGTTGCACTACCAACCCAAGATACACCTCGGCACGAAAGAAGTGGTCGGTGCCGAGGCGTTGATGCGGTGGCATGACGAAGAACTGGGCGACGTCTCTCCTGAAGTGTTCATCAAGGCAGCCGAGCGGTGTGGCTTGATCACCGAGCTCACGTACCTTGCGATGCAGCATGCCTGCCGCGAGCTGAACAAGTGGAAGGAAACGGCCCCTCGCTTGACCGTTGCGGTGAACACAACGCCGAGTGCCATGCGGGACCACAACATTGTGGACGTTCTGGAGATCGCCACCAGCATCTGGGACGTTGAACCCGACAGAATCATCCTCGAAGTGACCGAGGAGGCGTTGATGGTCGACCCAACGACCAGCCACGCTGTGCTGACCGCGGTCAGCGACCTCGGTGCCAGAGTGTCCATCGACGATTTCGGAACCGGCTATTCCTCTCTTGCCTATCTGAGAGACCTGCCCGCTGACGAGTTGAAGATTGATCGTTCGTTCGTCATGAATATGCTGACTGAACCGAGGGACTACAAGATTGTGGAACACACGACGTCGTTGGGGAAGGCTTTCGGCCTCGACGTGGTGGCGGAGGGAGTGCAGAGCCTCGAGATGATGAAAGCGTTGTGGTCCCTGGGGTGCGATCTTGCCCAGGGCTATGTCATTTCGAGACCTCTGCCGGCAGGGATTTTTCTGGAGTGGTACTCCCGGCACAACGGACGATGGGAGCACGACGGCTGACTCGCAGCGCCACCGTCTCCCTGATATCGGGCAACCCCCTTGCCCAGGACTACGAGTGGTCCTTCACGGTGACGGGGGTCGACTGACCAAAGGCCGTACGCTCCCTGGGCCGTTACAGCAACGCACCGCGGGCGGTGATTGGCCAGAGCGTCTCGACGCGCCCATGGCGTACGCCGACGTACCAGTCGTAGAGATTCACGGTGGGGTCGCAATGGCCGGGAATGAGCTTGATCTTGTCGCCGATCTGCAAGGCATCCTGGCGATGCACCCGCAGCACCCCGTGCTCGTCAGACGGCACGGCGTATTCGAGATCCTCCCGGCCCCGGATCGACGGAAGCCCGGAATCGACGCTCAGTGCTTTGAGTCCCGCATCCACCACCGCGCGTTCCGGAACCGGCCGGCTCATCACGGTCGCGTACACGAATAAACCCGGCTCGAACTCCCGCATCGGCTCACCATGCTCGTCGAGATTCCTGAGGTAGTCGACGTCCATGAAGATGTAGGATCCAGCCTGCAGCTCCGTATACACCCCGCTGGAGGCCTCGAATGAATACGTGCCGGTGCCGGCCCCGGTGATGTTCTCACAGGGCAAACCGTCGCGCTCCAGGAGGTCGCGGGTTGACGCTGCTTTCTCGCTGGCGTCCGATACCGCCTGGCGTCGTTCGGCATACGAGCGAATGTGCTGCGCCGCCCCCTGGTAGGCCTGAAGCCCGGCGAACCGCAAACCCGGCGCGCGGTCGACCTTTCGCGCAAGGTCCCGGGCAGGGGCACCCGGCTCGACTCCGCAGCGGTTCGCCCCGACATCGATCTCCACCAGCACGTCGATCGTCGCACCGAAGGATTGTGCGGCTTCACTGAGGCTCAAAACGTTGTCGGCATTATCCACGCAGATGCCCATGTGCGCGTGCCGCGCGAGGCTGCCCAGGCGTTTGAGCTTCCGGGCTCCAACCACTTCGTTGGTCACCAGCACGTCGCGCACACCACCGTACACCATGGCTTCCGCCTCACTCACCTTCTGACAGCAGACCCCGACAGCGCCCAGGGCGATCTGTTGCAGTGCGATCATCGGACATTTGTGGGCCTTGGCGTGGGGTCGCAGCCGGGCGCTCGTTCCCTTCACCTTGTCAACCATGCGGCGAAGGTTTCTTTCAAAGACATCGAGGTCGATCAAGAGCGCCGGCGTGTCGACGTCCTCGATCGGCATCCCGACCTCACCAGGCGGCGATGTGCCCATGGTTGTTGTTCCTCTTGCCGCTGAAGTTGGTCAATTGGCGAAAAAGGACGCAGGGTTTGCCATCTGCCCGTCCCCTTTTCGTTACGGGAAGCGCGAAGGAGCCAGTGCCCCCCGCGTCAGCCCCAGCCGGAGCAGATCGTCCGGCAGCCGATCCTCCAGGAGCAGAGCCGACGCAGCCCGTGCCAGGGCAGGCGCGGTCGCTATTCCGTATCCACCCTGGCCCGCGAGCCAGAAGAACCCGGGAGCTGCCTGCGCCATCCCGGCCACCGGGGTGTTGTCCGCGCTGAAGGTCCGCAAGCCGGCCCACTTGTGCGCGATCCGCGGCACGGAAAGCGTGGTCACCCTCTGCAGGCGGTCCACGATGATCGCGACGTCCAGCTCCTCGGGCCGCGCGTCGCCCGGCGGTGTCGGGGTTTCGTCCGCGGGCGAGGCGAGGATGCGTCCGGCTTCCGGCTTGAAGTAGAACGTTTCGTCGACGTCGATCACCAGTGGCCAGCGGGCGGCATCCACCCCCGGTGGCGCATCGAAGGTGATAGCGGTACGTCGCCTGGGCGTCAATCCGATGGGCGGCACGCCGGCGAGGCGAGCAATCTCGTCGCACCAGGCGCCGGCGGCGTTCACCACGATTGGCGCAGAGAATCGCCCCGCCGCGGTTTCCACCTCCCAGGCGTCGCCCACTCGCGACAGCCGCCGGACCTCGGCCCTGGTCGCTATCCGGCCGCCCCGCCTTCGGAGTCCTTTGAGGTAGCCGTGGTGGATGGCGGCCACGTCCATATCCATCGAATCGGGCTCGTAGAAGGCGGCTGCTACGTAGTCCTCGCGAAGCACGGGCACCAGCTCGAGCGCCGTGTTTCTTGGAAGCTCCCGGGCCGTGCCCACCAGCGCCTGCACCTCGGCGAGGGTTTCATCGAGCCTCTCACGCTGCTCTTCCCGCCCAACGAAGAGAGCGCCTCGCGGGGTGAGCAGAGGATGGTCGGCAAACCCCTCCGGCGGATCCTCGAAGAAAGCGCGGCTCGCATGGGTAAGGCGCCGGACGCTTTCGTTGCCGTAGCTCTCCAGGAACTGCGCCGCCGAGCGTCCGGTCGAGTGGTAGCCGGGCATCTCCTCGCGCTCGACCAGCACGACCCGGCCATGGAGCGCAAGCTCGTAGCCGACCGAGGCCCCCGCCATGCCGGCCCCGACGATGAGGAAATCGCAGGTGCTCATTCACGAGTTTCTTTTCGGATACACGCACGTCTCACATGATGCCTCCCCTGAGCCGGACCGGCCGGCACCAAACAGCAGGGCCAAGCAAAGTACCGCCTGCTCAATATCCCTCAACAGAGACGATTCGGCGGCATCATATGGGCTCATGCATCCTCAGGCAAGAGAAACGGCGGGCCGAGAGGGCGCCCGACCGTCCGGTTACCAACGGCGGCCGTCGGATATCGAATATCGGCACCGCGCCGGCGCTCTTCCATTCGTTTACCGCTATCAGCAAGCAGCTCATTCGATCCGAGGGCGTGCGCGCCGTGTCGGCGTATCGATCGGCCGTTCAGCTTCGTTCTGAGGGTCCCTCGACCTGTCTCCTGAGGCAAAGGAGCACGAACAAAGCCTGATCCCGGTCAAGACATTCGGCGTCGGAACTCTACCGTTGAACGGCCGGCAGCCTGATCCCGATGTGGATCAGCAAATAGGCCACGCGGCACCTGTTAGAATTTCTCTGAGAACATGAAGGAGAGATGCATGACCGGGCCGTGACAGCCCGTGTGTGGCGTCACCAGGATGGCGCAATCTTCAATTCGACCAAGGTCGTGACGATCAGTCACTCATGGACCTGAGTTTCACAGGCAACTCGAGCAAACAGAGGAGGACAAGAGATGGCAAAGCGGGTTTCCAAGCAAGCGGAGAGAGGAATAATCCCTGACGCGAGAAAACTGGTCATCGCTCCCACGGTTGAGCTGTTTGGACACGTAACACTCGTCGAGGGATATGATCTCTCATCTTACGTCGGCTGTCATGCGCTCGTTGCTCTGAGGGATACGCCGGGCAAGACGGTAGCCGTTCTCACTTCGGAGCAACGACTGCAGAGTCTATTGGAAACGGGCCTGTCGACGGGCAACCTCATTGCCTTTTGGGGACACAAGCTTTCCTCTCCGCCCACGCCCAGGGGCGGGACCTGGGCGGTCGAGGTTTACGCCATCGATGGGGTAATTCTCTACAGCATGAAGTAGCCGTACGGCGCCTCCCCGTTCTCCCTGTCGTGCACAGCAAGGCATGAGAGTCATTCTCGACAGGGATTGACCGGACAGAGGCCGCATCGCGGACCTTCTTGCTCGAAGCCAGGTGGATCCGTCTGCGGCCCGACAGCAAACCTCCGGGGCGCTTTCATCGTACGTCGCGCGAATTGTCGAGCATACGCCGGTTGGCTGGATGCACCTGGAACGCGCGCCTGAGCCGCACGGCCGGCAGGGGCGCTGCCCTCAAGCCGCCGCGCCGGGTTGAAATAGCTGGCGCAGGCGCGCCTCGCTCTCCGGATGGGCCAATACGCTGACCAGATCTTCCGCCTGCAGCACGGTATCGCCGACCACGAACAGCAGTGCATTCTGCCGCTGCAGGGTCACGATGACCGTGCCCCGCGGCAGCTTCAGGCGGGCGACCTCGTGCCCCACCAGCGGCGAGTCGGGCGCGACCCGTTCCTCGATCAGCACGGCGCCGTGGGCCATGCCGCCGAGCCGGTGCAGGGCATCCCCCATCGCCAGCCGATAACCATGCACCAGGTTGCCAACCGCCAGGATACCGACCACGTGCATGTCCGAATCCAATACCGGAATCCAACCGTCATTACTGGTCGCCATGGCCTCGACGGCGTCCTCCAGGGTGGCGTCGACTGCGATGGTCATGGACTGGGCATCGACCAGTTGGCCGACCGGACTGTCGCCGCTGTCGGCGGCCGGCGGCTCGAGGTCGAGCCGGCGCACGGTGCCGACGAATACGCCTTGCGGATCGGTCACCGGGGCACCCGGCAGATTGGCGGCCGTCAGACGCTCGAAAGCGGTTGCCACCGGCAGCGCGGCATCCAGGATCAGGCGTGGCGTCGCCATCACCTCCTTGACCGGGACCGCGGCGATGTTGAGTCCGAACTGCAGCCGGTAGGCCGGTGACTCATTGCGGTCGCGCAGTTGGCTGCGATAGATGGTGGTGTCGCCGACCACCAGCACCGCGAACGCAACCGCGATCATGGCCGGCGCCAGCAGTGCCAGATTGCCGGTCATCTCGGCGACCATCAGCATGACCGCCAGCGGGGCGTGGGCGACCGAGCCAAAACAGGAGATCATGCCGATGATGACGAACGGCACCGGTGAGTGCGGCAGCGCCGGCGCGATCGGCTCCAGCAGCCGCCACAGCGCCGCCCCGGCGGCGCCACCGATGACCATCCCGGGGCCGAAGATCCCGCCCGAACCACCCGAGCCGATCGACAGCGAGGTCGCCACGATCTTGGCCAGCGGCAGCAGCAACACCAGCCACAGCGGCATACCCAACAGGATATTGCGATCGAGCGCTTCCTGCACCGAGCCGTAACCGGTACCGAGCGCCCCGGGGATGGCGAGGCCGATCAGGCCGACCACCAGCCCGGCCAATCCCGGCTTGATCATCGGATGCAGGGGAATCCGCTTGATGGCATCGGTGAAGCCGTAAAAGCTGACCGCGTAGAGCCGGCCCAGGCCGCCCGCCACCAGGCCCAGCAGTACGTACCAGCCGAGCTGGGCCGGCTGATCGAAGGTGTACCACGTCTGATAGCCGAAAATCGGTTTGAAACCCTCGACCGCGCCAAACACCGCGAAGGCCACGATCGAGGCGATCAGCGACGGCACCAGGGCGGCGGCCTCGAGATCGTCGCGGTAGATCAGCTCGGCGCCGAGCAGCGCGCCACCCAGCGGCGCCCGGAATATGGCACCGATGCCCGAGGCCATGCCGGCCGAAACGGCAATCCGTGAATCCGCCGGGGTCAGGTTGAGCACCCGCGACATGATCGAGCCGAAGGTGGCGCTGATCTGGGCGGTCGGCCCCTCGCGACCGCCGGAACCGCCCGAGCCGATGGTCAGCGCCGAGGCCACGATCTTGATCACCGTGACACGGGCGCGCATGCCTTTCGGGCGGTGGTGAACGGTGTCGATCGCGGCGTCGGTGCCGTGGCCCTCAGCCTCGGGCGCAAGGCCAAAGACCAGGATGCCCGACAACAAACCGCCGAGGCCAACTACCAGCGGAATCACCCAGGGCCGGCTGAAACCGCTGGCCAGCTTGAAGCCCCCCTCGCCGGCGGTAGTGGTGGGGACAAAGCCCCCCAGCTCACCGAGCAGATAGTGCGTACCCAGGTCGAGTGCCGTATAGAACACGATCGCGCCGAGTCCGGCGACGATGCCAATGATGCTTCCCAGCACCAGCCACTTGTGCAGGTAGCTGGCGGTGCGCAGTCCCGCCAGACTGCGCCCTGCGAAACGTCGCAGGGCCCGCTCCTTTCGGGCAATTCCGGAACCGGATGCCATATTTCACCTCACTGCAAGTCTTCTTGGTATTACACAGCAATTACCTGCCTTATACGCTGCAATGGCATCACCGTATGCATCATCTAATGCGGGTTGGGACACAAGAACTGCCGCGATCAGGATACCGCGAATCAGTCGTTTGTCGACCATAGCAACGACTCGTCTTGCGAGCACGTTGATGTCAATGATACGCCGCTATTCGAGTCAGATCACGTTTGGTGACTCCGTTCGACCCACTCTCGAGCCCTGCTCTCGCCGGGAGTTCGATGAACCCTTCCGACTCCTCGACCCGGCTGCCTGACAATGGTGACCATGCCCGTGCCGCACTTCCCGGTCCTCGGAGTGGTCCTTCGGTCCTGGTGTTGTTGCTGAAGACAACAACTCAGCCAATGCCAGGCAGCGCAGCGGACTACAGGAAGGCCTCCTGCATCAGTCGATCCCGCTCGAGTGGGGCGATAGGGTGGGATTCCCGTGATATAGTGCGGCGGCAATCGAGCCTGTCCATTGGGGGGACGTGCCCATGAGTCGGAAATTGGGAGCTGCCTTGATCCTGGTCGCGCTGTTCGCGACGGGCTGTGCGAGCGTCATGCCCACTGCCGGGTCGCAGCCCGCTGCCGCGGTCAACGACAGCATGTCGGCGGAATTCAAAAACAACCTTCGCGCCCCGGCCGACGCCGCGCGGGTCTACGTGCTCCCCACCTTCTCCACCGGGCTCTACCGCGCCCTCGACGGGCGTGCCGGCATCAGCCTCTACCGCGAAGGGTCCGAATCGGTCGGTGCGACCCTGGGGCAGACTACCGCCCACAGCTTCATCGCGTTCGACGTGGCGCCGGGCAGCTACGATTTCTACGCCAAAGGCCATGCTCTCGATTCCCGCGCCACGAGCACCCTCAGTCTCGAGGCCGGCAAAGTCTATTTCCTGCGCCCGGTGTTCTACCGCTCGGCGAAGGACCTGGCCGCCGAGCGCGCCAATGGCGGCCTGAAGCCCAATGGGCTGGACTTCGACAGCGTGCGCGCCGAGGTGGCCCGGACGGAGATCGCCCACCTGGACCTGGCGCCGCTCACCCCCGACGGCACGGCGTTCCTGAAGGGGAGCTCGGCGCCATCCTCCTCGACGGAGCCGACCGCGCCCGTCGTGGCGGCCCCGGCGCCGGCCTCGGCGCCCGCTCCCGCCGGCGCGAGCCAGGCTCAGCCCAAGGTGATTCAGGACCAGGCCATCGAGAAGAGACTCGAGATCCTGCGCGACCTTTACAACAAGGGGCTGATCAACAAAAGCGAATACGATACCAAACGCAAGGCACTGCTGGACGCATTCTGAATTTGCTCCGCCGCATGGTGTGCCCGCGGCTCACGGGGTGTTCGCCCGGACTTCCTACGTATTGCATCTGTTTTCTTTGGAAACGACTCGACCCATCCCAAGCGCAGCAAACGTCGGGGGCCTTTACGGTCGCGATAACGAGTTGCTCGAGCTCGAGCGCTCACTCGCCGACGCGCGCGAAGCTCGCGGTCGCGTCGTGTTGCTGGCGGGCGAAACGGGCATTGGCAAGAGCCGTTTGGCCGAAGTGTTTCTCGACAACTGTTCGCTGCGAACTCTGCGCACCGGCGCCAGTGCATCCATGCGTGCGCCCTATGCGCCCATCCGCGCGCTGCTGCGCGATTACTTTCGCAGGACCGGCGTCGACCCCGCCGGGTGGGGCCCTCTCGGGCGATACCTTGCCATGGTGCTTCCGGAGCTTGGCCCCAGGCCCGAAGCCGGCGACCAGTCCATCCTGATCGAAGCATTGTGCCATGCGTTTACCGCCATGGCCCGCGAGCAGCCCACGGTCGTGTTCCTCGATGACCTGCAATGGGCCGATAACGCGACCCTGGATCTCTTGCCGGTTCTGGCGCGGGCGGCATCGAGAGAATCCCTGCTGCTGGTCGTCGCCTATCGCAACGATCAACTGCCACGCCGCCATCCGGTACGACGCCTGCGCACGGAGCTGCGACGTGCACGATTGCTATCGGAGGTCGTGTTGGAACCGCTCGGCCGGACCGACACGATCGGCATGGCGACGGAGCTCCTTGGTCACGCGCCGGAACCCTGTCTGGCTCAGCTTCTGTTTGAACGGAGTGAAGGAGTACCCTTCTTTATCGAAGAGTTGAGCGCCGCACTGCAAGCCCGCGATCGTCTCCACCCGCGCCGGGATGGCCCAAGCGCAACAGCGGCGCTCGCTCCCGGCGAGGAGCTGCCGGTCCCCGAAACAGTACACGATGCGGTACTGCTGTGTTTCGATGATTTGCCGGCCTCCGCGCGTGACAAGCTGGCTATCGCCGCAGTAGGCGGACTCGAGGTCGATCTGGCGTTGGTCGCCTCGGTCGCAGGCGATGAAGCCGGCATCGACGAGTTGCTGGAGCATCGTTGCCTGGTCGAGCCGGCACCGGGTCAGACACAGTTTCGCCACGCGCTTGTTCGGGACATCGTCTACAGCGCTATTCCATGGACCCGAAGAAGACGCTTCCATCACCAGTTTGCCGAGAAGCTCGAAGCTGCGGGCGCATCATCCGAACGAATAGCACGGCACTGGCTCGCCGCCGGCGAGCACAAAGCGGCCCGGAAGGCTCTGCTGTCGGCGGTTCGGCAATGGTACGCCCTGCACGCTTATCGGGATGCGCTGGAGGCCGCCCGACAGGCGCTGGAGCTCTGGCCGCGGCGCGAAGAAGAACGGGATCGACTCGCTGCCCTGGAGCAGTTCGCGCATTGTGCACAGTTGTGCGGCTCGCTGGACGAGGCCGCCGAGGCCTGGCGGGAAGCCAGCACCGGCTGGGGTGCGCTCGACGAGAATGCCCGGGTCGGCGAGGCTGAACGGCGGCGGGCCGGTACTCGCGAGTTGCAGGGCGACTGGCAGCAAGCTCTGGCCGCCCGGCAGGCGGCGGCCGAGAGCTTTGCCCTGTGCCGACGTCTGGACGACGCCGCCAGTGAGCGGCTGGCGGCGGCAACTCACCTGCGCTCGGCAGCGCGCTACAGCGCGGCGCTGGAACTGCTGGCGCCGGCGCTGGTGGATGCCCGCCGGACCGGTCGCTTCGACCTGGAGGCCCGTATCCTCTGCCTCGCCGGCAATATGCACGCCCGTCTGGGGGATGTTGATGAAGGTCTGGCCCGGGTTCGCGAAGGTCTTGCTCTCGCCCTGAAACACGACCTGGCCGGTGTCGCCGCGGAAAGCCACCAGCGCCTGGCCGATTCGCTGGAACACGGAGGAGATTACCGCGCGGCCAGGAAAGCCTATCTCACCGGGTTTGAGTTCTGTCAGACCCACACTTTGCCCGCGACAGCCCAGGTCTGCCTTGCCTGTCTTACGGCGGTGTTGCGTCAGAACGGAGAATGGCAGTTCGCCAGCAGCCTGTGCCGTGATGTCCTGGCGGCGCCCGCCAGCAACGCGCATGCCCGCGCCGTGGCCGGCGGCATGCTCGGTTCGATCCATGCGCTGCGCGGCCAGGCGCGGCGCGCTCGCCCCCTGCTTTTGGAATCGTCGACGCTCGCTCGTGGCATAGAGCTGGTTCCCATGGAGATAATGTCAGCCTGGGGATTGGCGCTCACGGCAGACCTGGAGAACGACCCTGAGTCCCTCCTCCACCACTGCCGGTTCATTCTCTCGCGGTGGCAACAAGTCGAGGACCGCCACTACGCCGTCGCCGCGCTGCGCTGGGCGGCCAGTCAGTTCGCTGCGAGTCATGCCGACGCCGACACCCGCGCGTGTGCCGACGCGTTGGCAGCCATCGCGAACGCCACCGGTCAGACAGAGGCACTGGCCGCGCTGGCCCATGCACTTGGCGAGGTCGCCTGGCAGGACGGCAATCACGCACGGGCTCTGGAGCAGTTTTCCCGGGCGCTGGATCTGATGCACGAAATCGACACCCCCTACGATCGAGCCGAAACGCAGCTCCGAGCGGGTATTACCGCTTCAGTCCTGGACCAGCACGTTGCCGCCGCCGATTTCCTGCGCGACGCCCAACGCACCGCCCGGCAACTCGGGGCGCGACCGTTGGCGACAAAAGCGGGGCGAGCCTTGGCTCGTCTGGATGAGGAAGCCGTGGGAAAGCAATCGGCTCGGCGCCCGCCGCCCGTGGCACTCACCCCGCGCCAGCGCGAAGTATTGCGGCTGGTCGCTTCGGGGCTGACCGACAAGGAGATTGCCAAGCGGCTCTTTCTCAGTCCAAGGACCGTTCAGATGCATGTCGCCCATTGTCTCGAACGTTTGGACTGCCGTTCCCGCACGGAAGCGGTACACCGGGCGGGCAGCTTCGGCCTTCTGGAAGACTGACACCCGCCGTCGCCCCGGCCTCTTCACCAACGCCGGTCGCCGGCACGAATACCGTATTGCCGCTCCAACAATTCCGCGATTCTGCCGGTGATGCGCGGCTGACGGTCCTTCTCCATTTCCGAGGAGTCAGGCGTCACGGTCACTTATCGCCAACCAAGGTGGAAGCATTGAGCGCAACACGCCGTCCCGGAGCACGTAGTGGTGAAAGAGTCCAGCCAGCGCGTGAGCTCCGGCAAGCCAGATGACGGCGTCACCGAGCCAGCCATGCACCTCCGCAGTCACGGCACCCAGCGCATGCGCCTCGACGAGCGGAGGAGAAACGTGAATGCCTCCCAGCAGCGCCAGGGGGTGCCCCTCCAGCCACGCGCCGGCGATCGCGGTCAGTGGCACGGCGAACAGAAGAACATAGAGCGCGGCCTGGACGATCGTGGCCGAGACTTCCATCCAGCGGGCAGACTGAGGCGGTGCCGGCCGTGTATCGACGGCACGCCACAGGATTCGCAGCACGAGCAGCGCGAGGACGCAAAGGCCGAGCGTCTCGTGCAGTTGCCGCTCGAACTCGCGAGCCGCTGCATATACTCGCGCCTCGCCGCCACCGGGACCGTAAATGAAGGCAGTCAGAACGAGAATTGCGGTCAGCCAGTGAATGGCCTGTGCCGTTCCGCTGTATCGTGAGGGGATTCGTTTTGCCATCATTCATTTCCTATTGGCAATGACATCCGGCCACCAGGGCTTGACCGCCGCAGTCACGAAGGGGCAACCTGGAACATAGTTCCGACCACGTGACCCGAATCATAACGAAGGAGTCGAGATGGACACCAGAAATATCGAGAGAAAGATAGCAGTCGGAGCCCGGCTGGTTACCCTTCTGGCGACCATGGCGTCGACGCTCGGCGCGATCATCATGATTGTGATCGGGCTGGAGGACACGTTCCTGGCCGTGTGGATTCAGTTGGGGGCCAAGGCGGGTCCGATGCCTCCTGGTGATGCGACGGCGATTCGTGTTATCAGCGCTCTGGATCGCTTCCTGATGGCTATCGTGCTCCTGTATTTTGCCTACGGCGTCTATGTTCTATTCGTGCGTCCCGAGAAATCGACCGAAGAGCTGGGTATTCCCAAATGGCTTCGCATCGAAGGGATAGGTCAACTGAAGCAGACCGTGGCCGAGGTGATCGTTGTTGTGTTGTTCGTGTTGTTCTTGCGCGTGGCGATGGAAACATTCGTGGCGCACGGTCCGGAATTCGCATACGGCGAGCTCTTGAAGCTCCTTACTCTGCCTGTTTCCATATTTCTGTTGGCGGCGGCCCTCAAACTAGCAGAGCTGCATCCGAAGAAAGGGACAGACGCCGAGAAAGAGACGCGCCGGTGATCACGACTGCGGGCATAACCCGAGTTCACGCCTGCGGTGATCAGTCTCACGGTCACGCCCGGCGCGATAGTCCCACAGGCTTCACTCGCCTCACGGCTGTCGCCTGACGCGCGCAGGGTAACGGCGGTAGCTGTCCGCCGGCCGCCCCTCCCACGGCGATCGGCCCGGTCAGGCGAACAGTGTTTGCCGCACTTCCGCGCCTCGACCGGGCGTCATCGTATCGAGGACTACACCTGCCGCATCACAGGCTGCTCAGATAGTGGGCTACTGCATCCATCTCGCTGTCCGTCAGGTGATTCGCTATGGGTTTCATGACATCCGCGCCCTTGTCGTTGCGTACGCCTGAGCGGAAATAGCGCAACTGTGCCAACAAGTATTGTGGCGTTTGCCCGGCAAGCCGCGGGAAAATGCCGTTTCCGTCGGCTTTGGGGCCATGGCAGCTCGCGCAGGCGGGCACGTCGGACTTCAATATTCCCTTCTCGAAGATTTCCTGGCCTTTCTGCGCCGAGGCCTCTTTCGCGAAGGGTGTAGGGGCAGCCTGGCTCGAATACCATGCGGCGACATCCTGGATCTGCTTCTCGGTCAGACCATGGGTCATCGGCCACATGTACATGGTAGCCGGTGGATCGGCACGGCTGCCGTCACGGAAGGCTTCTAGCTGTTCCTTGATATAGACTGCATTCTGCGCAGCCAGGCGCGGGACAAAGTAGAGGTTCGGGTTGTTGCCATGCTCGGAATGACACATGGAGCAGGTATTATTGACGAGATCGGGTGCATTCTTTTGCGCCTGCGCCTGGGCGGAAAGGCTGTACAAACACAACGAGGCAAGGATCAGGCCGACAGCGCGTATGACAATTGTTCTCATTCTAGAATCAACTCCAGTTCAAATCATTCGGGGTTCGTCATTATACGCCTCGGAACGCACCATTGCGTAGAGCACCAAAGCAGACCTCTTCCTGTCCGGAAGAAGTTGGCCGCCGAGAACATACAGGCCGAAAAGGGGGTCTCCGTGCAAGGGATCACTCTGACCCTCTCTGACTCCGTTCTTCCTCAACTGAACAAGCGGGATCTCGCGTTCTCGATGATTGCGCGAACCACCGGATGCTTGAGCTTTCGGTCCGGGGAGATCGCGAAGTACTGGTCAGTGACGTCGCCGATTTCACCGATGCTGCGGGTGTTGTACCTGCCCGACACCTCACTGGCAATAGCACTCGGCGCCGGGAAGATGCCTCGTCCCGCCTCACCGAACACCCTGAGCAGCGCGCTGTCGTCGAACTCGGCCACGATCCGCGGACTCACGCCCACGCGATCAAACCAGTCCTGAAGACCTCTTCTCAGCGGATTGGCATGCACCGGCAACAGCATCGGTGCGCCATTCAACGATCCCGGAAAATCCTTCCTGTAATTCCCGGCGATGGTCTTGTGGGCGAACAAGGTAACACTGCTCTCGCCGAGTGCATGGTTGTACGCCTTGATTTTCACACCCGGTGGAATACCCCGGTCGGACAGGACGAGATCCAGCCTGTGCAAGGCCATGTCCGCGAGCAGTTTGTCCAGGTTTCCTTCCAGGCACACCAGACGGATCGTCTCTTCGAGCTCCAGCCCGGGCCCGAGCACACGATAAGCGATCAGCTTTGGAATCGAGTCAACGATCCCGACTGTCAGGGTCGGCGGTAAGCCGGGCTGCCTGCTGCGTACTCGCTGGGTGAGCTCTGCGCCCAGGGTGAAGATCTCCTCGGCGTACTGATTCACGATTTTCCCGGTGTCCGTCAGGGCCAGACCGCGGCCGACCCGATGAAACAATGGTTCACCGACAGACGCTTCGAGCAATTTGAGCTGGCCGCTGATGGTTTGAGGCGTGAGATGCAGAACCTCCGAAGCCCTGGCGATACTGCCTTCGCGGGCCACGGTCCAGAAATAGAGCAGGTGGTTGTAGTTGAGATGGCGCATCGTCGTTTCGTGCGAACCTCGCGTAAGGCGGTGAGGCAATACATCGAGCATACCTGATGTTCACCTCTAAAACTTCGAATAGACCGTCGCTTTTTCCTGAATACACTAGGGTCGTACCACAACAGATCTAGAGGCTCACGGAACCATGTTGAATCCCGACTACGCCAAGTCCCGCGACATCTCCCGCAAGGCCGCGGCCCTTCCGGGTGAAGGCACCCTCGCGGGCAACAAGGTCTTGCGCAACACGTACCGGCTGCTGGCCATGACGCTGGTATTCAGCGCCTTGGCGGCCGTCGGCACCGCCACCCTGGCCTTGCCGGCCCCTGGCATCATAGTGACGCTCGCGGGGTATTTCGGCCTGTTGTTTCTGACATCTTCCCTGCGCAACAGCGCCTGGGGCCTGGTCTCGGTGTTCGGCCTAACGGGCTTCATGGGGTACACCCTGGGCCCCGTGCTCAACGCCTACCTCGCAACCGCCAACGGTCCCGCGCTGGTCGCGACCGCCATGGGCATTACCGGCGCGGTTTTCCTCGGGCTTTCGTTTTACGCGCGCAGCGCTCGCGCGCCGGACATGTTGTCTCTCGGCAACTTCATCTTTATCGGCGTACTGACGGCGTTCGGACTGGGTCTTGCCGCGGTCTTTTTCGTGCTGCCTTCGCTCGCGCTGGCGGTATCGGGCATGTTCGTGCTATTGATGTGCGGCCTGATCATGTATGAGACGCAGAACATCGTTCGAGGTGGTGAGACGAACTACATCATGGCCACCGTCACCCTGTTCGTGTCCATTTACAACCTGTTTGCGAGCCTGCTGCACATTCTGGGCTTCCTGGGAGGTGAAGAGTCGTGACCAGCGCGGTCCGTCGCCATCCTCAGCCAATCATCGAATATCGGGACCCAATGGTCTGCGGACAGGAATCACTCAGTCCACTCCGAAGCGCAGCAGAATCTTTCCTGAGCGTCCGGGACGCACCGCATGCGCCAGCGCCTGCGCGATCTCACGGAACGGATAGACCTTTTCCACATCGACAGTCAGCACGCCATCCAACAGCTTGGCCGCGAGCATATGGTAAACCTCGGCGATTTTCTGAGGCGGCGTCACCATGAACCAGCGGCGCAGCCAGAATCCGCGCAAGGTTATGTTGCGAAACACCGTTTCGCGCCCGTCGACGCGGCAAGCCTCACCGCTCAGCAGACCGTAGTTCAGCACCACCCCGTCTTCCTGCACACACCGCGCCAGCCGCTGCGTCGCGGATCCGCCTACCGCGTCGATCGCGAGCCGGAGCGTGCCGTCGCCGATCGCTTCACGCACCCGCACGTCCAGATCGGGTCCGTCGACCAGCACCGCATCACCACCGAACGCAAGCAGCGGCGCGACGAGCTCCGGCCGCCGCACCACGTTGACGCTCCTCATTCCGGCCTCGCGGGCCAGACGGATCAGGCAGTGTCCGACACCGGAGTTCGCCGCGTTCTGGATCACCCAGTGCCCGGGCTCAGGCGGGACGTATTCATGGAGCATGAGATACGCCGTAGGTGGATTGACGCGCAGCATCGCCAACTGCCGGGAATCGACTTTCTCCGGGAGCGGAAACAGGCCTTTTGCCGGAACCCGGAAGCGCTCGCGCCAGGTCCCCGGGCCGGGGAGCAGGACGCGATCGCCCACCTTCAAGTCGGCAACCTCAGCGCCGCACCGTGTCACTCGACCGACGCCCTCGGCACCGGGGATCAGCGGGAGCCGCGGTCGTTCCGCGCCGTACCGGCCCTCCAGGTTGAGAATGTCCGCTGGATTGATCGGAGCGAGCTCAGCGTCGATCAGCACTTCGTCCGCACCCGGATCGCCCGGGTCATCTCTCTCGGCCAGCCGGACAGCCGTCTCCGGCGACCCGAACTCGACCAGCTCAGCAACCTGCATGTTCAATCCTGGCTTTTCAGTGACACGCGATTCTACTCCGCTCTCGCATCGGCGCCATGTTCGGAAAGCTGAGCGCCGAACCACCGATGTATAGCAGTCAGCAACTGCAGGTCCTGAGTCTCGAAGACAATCCGCGCGCCGGCGGGGAGCTCCGAGTAGGAAACCTTCACGTGCGAGGCGTTGGCCCGAAGCTCTCGGAGCCCCGGCATATCAGCGCCGTGCAGCCTGGCCGGGTCGGAGTAGTTCCCCCGCTGAAACTTTTCACTTTCATTCTTCAGATGCTGTCTGATGAGCACCACCTGTTCGCGATCGCCATCCCTCGCCACCACGCTCTCGACGCCTCCCCACACCGTCATCTTGAATATGTGAAGCGTCTTCGACATATCGAAGGGCATCACTTCGTGTGACATCGTATGGACATGCTCTTGCCGGGTTTCTGCGGACGCTCCGAAGCTGGCAAGAAGTGCAAAGACGGCTGCGACGATCGTCACATAACCAGGACTGGCTGCTGAGGTTCTCACTGGCCTTCCTTCAAACCCTGTTAGACAGAATGACTGCTGAGCCGACACGCCATTCTACTCTGTCCGACCATGATTCCGGGGCCTTTTGCAGGAGCCGGGACAGACCAGGGTTCCGAGTGCCGAGTTATCAGACCGTAGTGTGTCGCCACACGAACCCGCAGCCCGTCCCGATCTCACCTTCACCGGCCACTTGGACGACGACGGCTTCGCGGAGCCCCTCGGGTCGAAACCGGGGGCGCTGCGTCCGGCCCGGCCTCGTCCCAAGCCAAAGGCCGGATAGGCGGGTCCGTCGCCGCAGCCACGGTTCGCGATCCGGTGTTCGGTATACTGTCGCCGGAACAAGCCGGAACGCAGTTTCCGAATTCCTCGAAAACGAACGGAAACGGTCATGGGAAGCTCTCGCATTCTCATCGTCGATGGTTTTCACCGTATCGGGTTGGCCGTCGCCAGGTCCCTGAAACTGGGGGGAGACTGCGCCGTTCATCTGGTGGCGCACCGGCAGGGATGGTCGGATTCGGTACAGCGGCTGTGCAAATCCAACGCTTTCGACACGATCCGATTCACGCGGATCGATTCATCGGATGCCGGCTTCCTGCCTTACCTGGTGCGGTTGATCGAGTTGGAACATATCGACTTTGTGATGCCCGCCGGGCACCGCGGCACCCTGCACATCGCATTGTTGAAGACGGCCCTGAGCCGTTGCTGCACGGTTCTGGCTCCGGACTACCAGAACATCCGCCGCCTGCATGACAAGGCCGAAACACTCCGGTTGGCCGAGCATGCCGGAATCCCCCACCCCCGGACCTATATCCCCGAAAGCCCTGCACAAGCCGAGGCGTATGCAAGTAGCTGCACATATCCGGTCGTAGTCAAGGCAAGGAAGGGCACCAGGGCTGACGGCGTCTGGTACGCCGCCAATAGCGAGGAGCTGCTGCGGGCCTACCACCGGGCTGAGGTGGAAGGTCGATCCTGCGACGGGTTCATCCGCGACACATCCAGGCCCATGTTTCAGGAATACATACCCGGAGAATTGCATGACGTGGCAGCTTTTTGCCGCGACGGCGTGATGGAGGCCGCCCTTACCCAGCAGCGCCTGTTGACCAGACCGCTGTCGGGAGGTAAAGGAATTGTCAACATCACCACTTTCAACCCGGCGCTGTTCGATGTCGCGCGGAGATTTGTCGCGCATACCCGCTGGAGCGGTGTGCTGCTTTTCGATTTCAAGATCGACCGCCGGGACAACACCCCGAAACTGCTCGAGGTCAATCCGCGCTTCTGGGGAACCACGTGGCTGACAACTTGCGCGGGACTCAATTACCCGCACAATTTGATTCGGGCCGCCAAAGGGGAACCGCTCCAATTCCCTGCCACCTATCGGGTTGGCCTGGTCTGCCGCTGGCCGCTCGACGAGGTCGCCACAATCCTGGAAAAGCCGAGGTCTCCAGGGATGATATGGGAGAGGACCACCGGTTTCCTGTCGCGATTTCGGTGGCGGAATTGCGTCTACGACATCCTCGCTTCCGATCCGAAGCCCCTGGTCGCCGACTGCATCACGCGCCTGGTCTGGACATCCCACGCCGCGACCCCCAAGCTCGAGGAGCCGCGTGAAGATGTTGGCGTCTAGAACTAACGGCGTCGCCCCGCGTTGAGATTTCCGCCGCGACATATGGCGACGGTTACCTCTTCCAAAGCTACGCGACAGGAAAACAAGCTTGAAAACCGCGGTCTGTCCCCATTGCTTCCCTGATTAATCCACTAGCGCACCCACAAGCTGCAATGTGGAGCCCACCAAAAATAGAACGAACATGGAGGACTGCTTGTACTTCTTGATCTTCCTATTCTTCTTCTGCGTGTATTCCGCCCTGACCGGCACGGCCCAGACATAGAATATAAACGCGAACGCCACGTAGCTCAGGGCAATGAATATCACCCCATCACCAACTATCAATATGTCCTCGAAAGCATGGTAGCGCCTTGAGGGAATCTCATAAATCGCGCCGGACAGATAGCCGTAGATACCGTACAGCAACACCACGGTTCCGACCGCTGCTTTCGCAACGTCTGTCATTTGTTCTTGTGTCCAGGCAGAAGACCGTTATCGCATCGCAGGATACCACCATCAGGCCGGGGATATAACCTGGACAGAGGATGGATAATCCGGCGGTCCCCTCTTTCTATCTTGTTCCTGAAGTGAGGACGGTGCACAAATGCTCTCTGACCCGGGTCTTTATTTTACCCTAGCACGGGTTGACTAAACTCCATTTGCATCCCAACAGATCCGACGCGAGAACAACAGTCAGGAAAGCTCCCACGGAAAATCCGATCACAATCGTGAGCAGGAACCGGACTTTGTGTTTCTTTCGAGTGTAGGTGTATTTCCAGAAACCCTGACGCAACGTTATTTCGCCAGTGCGGTACTGAAATACAATCCACGCAGTGAAATAGAGCGAGCAGAAGAAAAGCAAAGGACGTACGAGCGGAGAGACAATACCATCCTGCCCGGTGAGCGCTGCAATGCCAAGGATAGCCATTGCTCCAAGCGCCAACCGGATCCCAAATCGAGTCAGGGGGTTGACGACCTTATTCTTTGCCATGGCGGGAGTGATTGCCGTTCATGAGCTCTCAGTGCGCTGGCATTCGCCATAGGCGCGCCGCCGCCCAGCATCGTACATCAGAAGTAGATGCGCTCCAACCCGTTTTAATCAAACCCGGTTTCGTCGCAGGAGCCCTGGCTGTGAAACCGCGGTCTGTCCCCATTTTCCGCGCTGGAAGTTTCGTTGATCGTATTCGGTATACTGTCCGCGGAACGCAATTCGCGGTGGCATGCGGGCGCTCGACATCGAATATTAGGGAAGCTCTGATTAATGCTGTCATTGCGAGGAGCGACGCGACGAAGCAATCCAGAACGCGTGGGGATTGGCAGGCATCCTGGATTGCTTCGCTGCGCTCGCAATGACAACTTAGACGATCAATCAGAGCTTCCTTAGGAATGAATACTCCAGACTCGGGTCCTTCTAGCCATTGCCATCAGTCGGTATGCACGTAGCTCCCATGACGGCGGTGTATGGACTGATGCGCCCTGCATCACAGTCACCACCCTTGATCGTACCGGTGACGGTGCCATCGTTTTGGAACACGCCGTTGGCACCGATCGTATACATAGAATTCGAGATATCGATGGAGAAGCTCTGCGCGTTCAGCGCACCACTGCCGGTGAAAGGATCGTTGAGCAAGTCGGGCACGCACTGTCGATACGAACTTCGACGCTGGAGCAGTCGAGTACCGTCACGGTGATGCACGCTCCCGGGGGCGAGAAACATCCTTCCCGTACCGGGCCCGTATAAGTGCCCGAACATGACGTCTGCGCGTGAGCCGGCAGCATCACCGCGTTGACAACCGGGCGTGACCAGGACTTGGGAAGGGTTCTTCCGCTGACGATCACCCCCGTGCCGGCAGCGATCGTGCCCAAGAGTCGACGGCGCGCTGCATCTTCCTGTTTCATTCTAATTCACCTCTTCGATCGAATCCCCCCAAGGCCAGGATTTAAGCTACTTGAGCGCTTGGTCGTCAAGCCGACCGGCACATTTCATTGAGAGAGAAACAGAAACATGTCATGGCTTCCACTCCCAAGTATCCAAACGGGTCTGTCGGCGTGTTCAGCTACTCAGCATACATCAGGAACCATACTCTCTGCCCCACCTTTCCCTATTTTCGGTTTGAAATCCTCGATCCTTGCAGCGACAGGTCTTCTGATCAGATATGGGGAGGTCACGGCCTCGTTGCCGGCGGGCCTTCGCTGGCGGTTCGCAAACGACTTGATGTGAACGAACACCTGCTGGCCGCCCGCGTTGGGGGCGATGAAGCCGAAGCCCCTGTCGTCCTTCCAGTTCGCTATTCTCCCCTTGTATCGCATGGCCGCCCCTCCCGAAGGCTCAACCGCACGGGTATTGGCTGCAGGTCAGCGTAAGGGCTTGCCCGCCTCTCAACCCCAATGGGACACCAGGCTCACCTTGCTGCAAACCAGAGGTGTCCCGCCACAAACACAAGAAAGACGGCGAAGACCTTCTGGAGGTCGTGTTCGGAGAGTCGGAGGGCTACGTGGGCGCCAAGCCACGCGCCCACAACGAGACCGGCAGCGATCCACACGGCGGGAACGATCTCTACCAAGCCATGGCGATAGTAGTACCATGCACCGAGCGCCCCGACCGGCAATAGAAGTGATGCAAGCGAGGTACCGGTCGCCGTCTCGGGGCTCATCTGAGCGACAAAGATCAACGCGGGCACGATCACGACGCCTCCACCGATGCCAAACAACCCGGAGAGCACGCCTGCCACAAGACCAATAACGAGAAATTCCATAGCTACTCCTGAGATCTCATGCGAAGAGGCGGGATATCGTTCTCGCCGGCCAGATTACGGCGATGCGCCGCACCTGAGTGCAACCCGCCGTCTCTTATTCCGGGGGCAGTATACCGAACACCAGGTCGCAATCTGTGGTTACGGCGAGAGACCGGGCGCTCAAGAGTGACAAAAGTGCAGGGAAGGCTTGGTCGCAGTCAGTCAAACGAGCTTTCGGCAGGGATATGGACAGACCACGTTTTCCGAGTGCCAACTCACGACATTGCGGTCAAGTCCTGAAACCGCGGTCTATCGCCGTTCTTAGTCCGCGCCGACATCGAATATCAGGAATGAATACTCGTCGGACTCGGGTCTTTCTAGACAAGATCAGTCGGCGTGCACGTAGCTCCCATGATGGCGGTGTATGTAATGCTGCCGTCTCCGCAGTCCCCGCCCCCGATTTCACCGGCGACCGTGCCATCGTTTTGAAACACGCCGTTGACGCCGACCGTATTCCCGGAACTCGAGATATTGAA
>JBAUWJ010000144.1:0-2002 GCA_049583715.1 Arenicellales bacterium
GTCCAGGGCCTTCATCAGGCCCCCGACATCCTTCTTGTCCAGCAGTTTCGGGACGTTTGGCGGACCGCTGAAGAGCGGCACGGTGAGGACCTTCTTTCTGCTCAGATGGTGAACTCGACGCGGACGATCGTGTCCCGATGGCCCTCGCCGGGCTCATTGCGGATGCACAGGGGAGTGAACGTCTCGTCGATGTGCGGCTGGGCGGGATTCCCCGATAGAACTCCCACCCGGCTCGGTTCGCTGTCGCCTTCGCCTCGTTCGCCGCCCGGGACCGCACCACCTCCCTGTGCGCGGCGAACCTGGCGATCGGCACTGCACATGACGGTGCCGCCGTGGCGAACGACGAGCTCGGGCTCAGATAGGGAATACAACGCCGTCTCCTGTATCGGTATGGCCGCCGCACATGGCATAGCCGTCCTGGTGCGAACCGGTGATGACGCGCCGTTGTGCCAGCAACTTTGCTTTCTGTGCTTCGCTCAGTTTCCCTGATCGGTAGAGAGCAACCAGTCCTTCGGCGGCTGCCTTGCGCACGTCCCAGTCCCCATCGACATAGCTGCGTACATTGCCGAGGAGCGCGGTGAAGAGGGGGTCGAAGATTCGGATGTCATCGATCATGCCGAGCGCCTCGGCAGCCGCCACGCGTATGGGCTTGGCGACGTCTCCGAGAGCAAGCACAAGGGGGCCGATCGCGACCGCACCGACCTTGCCCAGCGCCATGGCGGCGGCGATGCGCGTGTTCTCGTCGTCATCAAGAGCAGCGACGACGAGACACTTCACTGCAGGCTCGCCGATCTGGGCACACTTGTCCCATTCGCCTTTGACCGCCCAGTAGACGGCCTCGGCCTCGTCGTTGCCGGGCTTCCAGCCGAGAATGTCGAGAGCCTTGGCCGCGTCGATTCCCACGCCCCGATCATGGTCTTCGAGGGCGGTGATCAAGGGCTCTCGGGCTTGAACATCGCCGATCTTGGCAAGCGCCCAGATAGCGCCTCTGCGCATGTCCGCGCTCTGACTCCTGAGCGAGGTGACGAGAGGCTCGACGGCAAGAGCCCCGATCTGGACGCACTTGTCCCACTCGCCCTTGGCTGCCCAGTAGGCGGCCCCGGACGTTCCGTTGTCGGGACTCCAGGCGAGACTGTCCAGCGCCGCAGCTGCGGCCAGACAGGTATCCCGGTCCCCGAGGGTCGCGACGAGCGCATCGATGGCCCTGGCGTCCCCGCGCCGGCCGAGGGCGCCAGCAGCCTCGGGGCGCATGTTCTTGTCCCGGTCTTTGAGCAAGGCGATGAGAGCGTCGGTGGATCGCGCATCGTCGATCAAGCGGAGAGCCCGCGCGGCGGCCACGCGCACGCGCCAGTTCTCGTCCCCGAGAGCAACGACCAGCGGCTCCACGGCAGGACCGCCGATCCGGACAAGAGCTTTGGTGGCGCGCAGGCGTACATCGCTGACTACAACGCCCGCGGTGGATTTCAAAGCGGCGATGAGAGGTTTGACGGCAGGAGCGCCGATCTGTCCGAGTGACTCGATGGCAGCATCGTGCACGTCGGTTCCATTCTTCGAGATCTGGAGGACGGCAGTGAGGGGCTCGGCTGCCCGAGCATCGCCGAGCTGGCCGAGCGCCGCGACCGCTATCAGGAGCAGGTGCTGGTCGTTGTATCCGAGGACCACGATGAGTGGCTCGACCGCCCGGATATCGGGGTTCTGGCAGAGCGCTTCGATAGCGGCCCGGCGTACTTCTCCTCGGTCCCTGCCATAACCCATGGCCTTGATCAGGCCCGGGATGTCTCCCTTGGCTCTCAGCTGGTCGACGTTCGGCGGTCCGAAGAGCGGCATGGCGTCACCTCCTCTCGGTTCGACGCGGGCGCATCGGCCCGGGGGTCGCCGAGTCGCCCGAGCGCCTCGGCGGCGGCACTGGGTGTGATCCCGCCATCCTTCCTGCATCGCAGCGCCTTGATCAGCCCGTCGACGTCCCGCTTGGCCTCGAGCTTGGCGACGTTGGGCGGTCTCC
>JBAUWJ010000145.1:0-2961 GCA_049583715.1 Arenicellales bacterium
AAGCGGTCGAGCGAATGAACGCCGAAAGAATTCCGGTCGTTGCTCGGTGGTACGTAGCCGCGGATCGCCGTCATCTCGATTCCTCCTCCAGCCGCAGCCGGCTCGATGATCTCGGTCGCACCGGAACCCCGGAGGACGCAGGGCCGGCATGATACGCCGTCCGCTCCAGGGCGAAACCCTTGGAGCGACCAGGGACACGGCAACAACCGGCGTTCGGCTCCAGACCGGCCGGTGCCCCTGCGCCGGCTTGCCATAGCCGGCGCGGTTCATTCCTCTGGCTGGATTGTGTCAATTTTGTCAATATGTTAGTCTCACAAACTCTTGACAATCTGTATGTGCCATGGCCGCCTCTCTGCAGCAAATGATGCGTGACGCATCGCCGGAAACCCGCTATCAGATCGAGCGCCTACTGCGCCAGGACGCCGATGACCGCGCCTGGTCGGAGCAGCTCGGCCCGGCCTACCGCCAGGGCGACGTCGCGCGGCTGCTGGGCAAGTCCCGGCAGGCGGTTTCGGCGGACAGCGGGCTGCTACGCCTCGACATGCGCGATGGCGAGATCGGCTATCCGGTGTTCCAGTTCGATGGCCGGCGCCAGCTTCCGGGAATCCGCGAGGTCGTGAGGACCTTCGCGCCGGTGGTGGCCAGCGCGTGGACCACCGCGTCGTGGCTGACCTCGCCCGTCCCGGAGCTCGGCGACCGCACTCCGCTTGCCGCCTTGCGCGGCGGCGGGCAGGAGAAGGTACTGGCGCTGGCGCGCACGACCGCCGCGGCACTGCGTCACTGAAGGGATCACCTTCTAATGCCATTACCCAGTCCACCCGACCAGGCCGGGAGCCTGGCGGGTCTGCCCGGGCGGGCGCTGCGGGCGAGCAGGCTGTTTCGCGTCTGGCGGCATGACTTGCCCGGCGGCGCCAGCCGTTCCACGCCATGGTGGTTCGCCAGCGCCAATGCGGACGAGACCGGCGGCGGGCGCTTCGACCTGCCCGAACCCATGGGCACCTGCTACTTCGGTACACGCCCCGAATCCGCACTGCTCGAGGCTCTGCAAGCGCGTCTGGTCAACCTGCCGCGCGAGGAGTTGACGGTCCGCAGGATGGCCAGGGTCACCGTCCCGGCGGAGGCCCCCGACGCCGCCATGTTGACCGCCCGCAGGGTGGCCGGTGAATTCGGCATTACTGCAGAGCTCTGGGCCGGGGGCAATCGCGCGCTGACGCGGCGCTGGGCCGGTGCGATCCGGCGCGATGGGTGGTGGGCGATCTACGCCGGTGTCGCGCACGACCCGTCGGGCCGCCTGCGCGCGGTGGCCCTGTTCGACCACGCTGGGGAACATGCTCCCACTGTCGGCGGCCGCTGGCGCTGGACCAGCCGCCGCCTGGACGCCGACGACGACCTGGAGCGCGCGCTGCAACGCTTCGGAGTCACCGTCCGCGAACCCGGCCGGCTGCGCTGGGCGAAACCGCCGGGGAACGCCCCTCGATCGTCCTGACCGCCGCGGTCGGCTCACGCGCTGGGCATTCCCGGCGTCTCGGGCTACTCTGTAATGATGGCCAGTCCCGGTATCCTTCTTTGGTCGATCGTGTTCGGTGCATTCGGCATGGCCTATCTCGTCTACGGCAAACGCCAAGCCGCCCTGGTCCCGTTCCTCGTGGGTGTCGCCCTGCTGATCTATCCGTACTTCGTTGCGAATGTCTATTGGCTGGTGGGGATCGGCGCGGCGCTGGTGGCGACGCCGTATTTCATACGTCCTGATTGATCGTGGGCCGGACGCCGTGGGCCGGCCGTGCCGTGAGCCGCGCTCCCGGCCCGGTTCGTTTCTCGGCAAACCGCAACACCGGTCGTTCCCCACGGACCTTTCGGCTGCCCGGCATGTGCGTTACCCTTTGCGCCTCCCGCCCGATGAGGCCGACCCTGGCCACGTCGTGCCGGAGCTCGTTCAAAGCCAATGACAAGCACACGGACCTTTGCAATCCTGGGAATCGTCATGATCCTGGGGTTCATCTTCTACCTCCTCGAGGAAGTACTGATCCCCTTCGTGGTGGCGTGGGTGCTGGCCTATCTGCTGGTGCCGGTGGTGGACCTGTTGAGCCGCCGCATCCTTCGGGAAGTGTCCATCCTGATCGTTTTCGCCCTGCTGGTGTTGATCCTCGGCGCCCTCGCCTTCGGGGTCGTTCCCCTGCTGCGCGACGAGATCAATAGCTTTCTCAACCAGTTGCCGGCCTATATGGAACAGATCAACGAGCTGACCAGCGGGCTGCTCGCCCACCTCCACGTTCAAGCCAACCCGGGAGAGCTGAGCGGCCAGATAGAGGGGGCGCTGCTGCAGATCGGCAGCCGTTTGGTGGCCGGTCCTTCAGCGGTGGTGCACACGGCCACGCAGCTCGTGAAGGTGGGCGTGTTGATTGCGCTGGTGCCCGTGGTGGCGTTCTACCTCCTGCGCGACTGGCACGATCTGACCACCTGGATCGAATCCTTCCTGAAGGCTCCCGGCAGGCGCAGCCTCGAGCGGCTTCTCAGAACCAGCGACCAGGTCCTGCGCCGCTTCATTCACGGAGAGCTGCTGGTCATGGCCGGCATCGGCGTCATGTATGCCCTCGGCTATGCGGCCACGGGCATCAGCCTCGGGCTCGTGCTCGGCGTACTCGCCGGCCTGGTCAGCGTGGTACCGTTTGCGTCCTTCGTGCTGTCCGGGATCCCCGCCGTTCTGATCGCCGTCGCCCAGTTCCACGATGTCACGCATCCACTGCTGATCGTCGGCACCATCGCCGTGGCCGAACTGATCGGTAACACCATCCTGGTCCCCATGCTGGTGGGACGCTACGTACGAGTCCACCCCGCGGCCGTGCTCCTCCTCATCTTCGCCGGCGGAGCGCTGTTCGGCATCATGGGTATGATCCTGGCCTTGCCGCTCGCCGCGGTGATCAAGGCTTATTGGGACCGGCCGGGTCTCACCGTCGAAACGCA
>JBAUWJ010000146.1:0-1962 GCA_049583715.1 Arenicellales bacterium
AGATGCGCTCGGCGTCATCGAACAGGTGCGCGTCCGCGAGCGCCTCCGCGGCGCTGTAGCGGGCGGACTGCCCCCACATATCGTACGGCTCCGAATTCGCGAAGGCCGAGCGCAGGTAGTACTCCGCCGCGGCCTCGTCGTCGCCCTCCGATTTCTTCGCGTCCCCCAGCCAGTACAGGATCTCGCGCTTCTGCTTGGCGGTGGTGACCCGGTCGTACATGTCCTGCAGCAGCTCGAAGGCGACGGCACCCTTGCCGACACTCTGCAGGTCGAAGATCGGCTGCATGACGCGGTCCGCCTCGTCGGGCTCGAAACTCTCGTGCGACACCACCAGCGCCCGCAGGATGGACGCGCTCTGCTCGGCGTCTCCCGCATAGAGCGCCAGCCGCGCCCGAACGAGGTCCCACTCCAGCTCGGTCTGGTCCGAGCTCGGCGCCGCCAGGTGCTCGGCGAAGCGCGCGGCAAGCTTCATGTCCCGTTGCTCGATGGCGATCGAGACGATCTGGTGACGAACGGAATCCGGCACGTCCGCGACCGAGGGAAACACCTTGTGCGATTCATAAAGGCGTATGGCCACGGCAGTGAGCTTCGCCTCCTCGAGACGATGATACAAGGCCAGGTGAAGCTCACCGCGCTCGGGCTCGGCGGTGCTGTAGAGGGCCACCGCCGCGTTGATGGCCCGCGCCTCGAGGGCGGAGCCCGGGCCCTTGAGGCTCTTGGCCAGGGCCATCCAGGGCTTTGGATCCCCCATCAGCAGCTTGCGGGCGTTGCCGAGCTGCGTACCGAGGGCCTTGTACGCAGCCCAGAGATCGGCCGGCTCGAAATGGAACAAGGTGAACTCGGGCGGCAGCGGCGGGCCGTTGAAGAGCTGCTCCAGGGCCTCGACCCGCGCCGCCGGATCGGAGGCCTGCACGGCGGCTTCGGCGGATACGGCCCAGGTCGCGGGGATCACCGGCGAGTCCTTCTCGAGCGTCTTGCGCAGCTTCGCGCATTCGCTCATGACCACCTTCGGAGAATCGACGTCGGCGCGCAGCCGGGCGAGCAGGCGAAGCACCCGCTCCTGAGGGGCCTGGGCGCTTCCCAGACGTTGGGCGGCCTCCTCGTTCTTGCCCTCCCGCAGCAGCACCTGGGCGTACAGGTAATCCCAGCTCGAGTCCTGCGGCAGGTATTCGCGGTCGTACAGGGACATGGCGATCTCGGCGTCATGGGTGTCCTTGTCGACCAGGTAGCTGCGCACCACCAGCCGCCGCCAGTATTTGAGCTGCTCGGAGTCGCCGACGCCACGCCAGATCAGGGAGCGCAGGATCTTCCGTACCTTTTCACCGTTGCCGGACGCCAGCAGCAGCTCGGCGGCATGGGTCATGAGGTCCTGGCGTTCGAGCTCGGGGACGGTCGCGGGAAGGTTCAGCAGGCGCTCCGTGAGCTTGCTCCAGTCCTTGCGCCGGCGGTAGAGGTCGTAGCGAAGATTCTCCCATTTCAGCCACTCGTCGGCGTCGGTGACTTTGGGCTGGATCTGGTTGATACGGTCCAGGGCGAGATCCAGGGCGCCGCTGTTGATGAGTAGCTGCACTTCCTGGGAGGGGGCTTGGGTATGGGTTTGATCGTCCGCGGCGGCGCCGGCGGAGACTGTGAGGGCAAGTGCGGCGGACGCGGAAAGCGCCAGCATTCTTGACAGCTTGCGAGGCCCTTTTCTTTGTTGCTTGTTGCTCATTGGGGTGCAGGGGGCTGGGGAGAGTCTACTACGTTGCCGGGATGAATTCCGGTTCACACGAAGGGCGTTTTGTCGGAATGAATTCCGACCCACAGGAGGAGTGTTTTGTCGGAATGAATTCCGACCCACATGATGGGGAATGTCTTGTTAAAATGAATTCCGTCCTGCAAGGCAGTGCCTCATTGGGAAGGGCCCCCGATGAGGCAATGATTGTCGGAATGAATTCCGACCCACAGTGGGGCGGCGCTCCC
>JBAUWJ010000147.1:0-3169 GCA_049583715.1 Arenicellales bacterium
GGTTATTAACCGATAGCGCGTCAACAAGTAAATGAAGCACTGCGGTTCCGTGTACTTCTGACTCCTGGGAATGAGTCTGAGTAATCAGCCAAGAAGGGAGTCAACGGACGTGGACACGGGCGCGAAAACCAATTCGAATCACGCCGCCGCCCGCTCGCGGCTCGCGACCTGAAGGTAGACACGCCGCATCTCGTCCGCAAATCGGCGGCGATTGAACGTTTCGGCGTGCGCTATGCAGCGTGCCGAAAGTTCCTGCCTGCGGGAAGTAGATGTCAGCAGCGCTCTGGCACGTTCAACCCATTGTGCTGTCGCATCGGGGGGAATTCCCGGTCCACAGGGTCCGAGAAGCTCGGGGAGCGAGCCCCGGTCAGAGGCTAGAACGGGCAAACCAAAGGCCATGGCCTCGATTGCCGGCCAGCCAAACCCCTCATACAGCGATGGAAGCAGCATCAGGGAGGCCCGGGCGTACCAGCCAGCAAGCTCCTCGTCGCTGACGTTCTCTATCCAGCTAACGCGTTCCGCGATACCAAGGTCCCGACTCCACTGTCGGAGCTCCGAACTTGGCAGCGGGCCGATCATCACGAGCTTCCGCGCGATATCCCGTTCCAGCAGGGAAAAAATCTCGAGGACCTGCCCCCGGTTCTTGTAGAAAGCGTCATTCCCGACGTGAAGTACGACGCCTTGCTCTCTATCCGTATCGTGCTGCTCCCTGCTGAACTGAAGCAGCGATCCTCTGACCGGGTGATGAAGTACGACGCACTGATTCTTCTCGCCGCTCCGCAGTCGAGCCATATCCGCGGCAGTCGATGCACTGACCGCCACCACCTGGTCCGCCCGCGCGAGGCCCCGCAGATTTCTTTGCCACAAGAACCTCGCCGCGCGCCCCTGGCCGTCCACACCAGAAAACTCTCCGCGTTCCGCCAGTACAGGGATGAAGTCGTGAGCGGTAATCACGACTGGTCGCTTCCGAAGCACGGTGCCCAGGAACGCACGACTTCCGTCAAGCACGTGCCAAAGATCACAATCGGGCCTCGCCACTACCGCTCTCCCGACGAGGCTCACCATTTGCAGTCGTCTGGCCCAGGCGCCATGTCGTGTCCGTCCTGCGAACTGCACCATCCGAAGATCCACGTCAGACACGTGCTCAGCAAACGCCGCTAACAGCTCTTCACCATACGCCGGCATGCTCCCCGACAAACCGGCGGGAGACGTAGAGACCAGCCTTACACGAAGGACGTCCCTCACGTTCGCGGCGATTCGTACAGACGGTTATCCCATATCTGGGCCTGCGCCAGTGCGTAACGATCCTCTCGAGGATCGTCCGGCAACCGTACAACACCCATCAACAATCCCACGAGGAAGCCGAGCCACGAGAGGATGAAAGGATCGGCAAGGATTTGCCCGGAAACCGTCAGACTGCAAAGATTGGATACGAAGAAGGAAAGCAGACCGGCGCAATAGATGCCGTAGGCGCTCCCGGCTTTCAGTTCACCCTGCGTAACGTCCCACAGCCTGCGAAGTATCTGTAGCATCAGAACGATGAAAGCGACCGCACCAGGAATGCCCAGTTCCGCAAACAGACGGCTCGTACCGGCCTCTTGCCAAATGTGCGGTTTGGGAACGTTCAAATGGTGTGCCCCAGGTGTGGCAAACCCCAGGCCGTAGCCGAAGAAGCCAGCTTGTCTAATCGTGGTCGCAACCGTATCAAAGCCACGCTTTTCGACCGACTGGAGAATCGAGTGGCTCTGATCCGTGTAGTAACGAATGAAGGTGGTCTCCGAACCGAGGAATTGCGCGAAGAAGAACCCCACACCGATGGTAATTGCAACAATCGCGAGAAGGCGCATTCTTCTCCCGCCCCGTCCCGCAAGCCAATACAGAACAACAAAGCAACTGATAAAGATCGGCAAGACATAAACCATCTTTCGCCGCCCGCACACCAGTAGCGCAAACAAAGCGAGAACCGCAATCCCTATCCATAACCAGCGAAAACGCTCCCGGCCCGGGACCGCGAGCGTCATCGCCAGGCAGCAGACTGCGGCAGCATGCCAACCCATCACGTCCCCGCTGCGGTAAAAGCCAGAGATGAAATGTACGACATACCCGGGTGCATAGCGGGCCCACTGGAAGCCAAGCGCCTCGTCCCCCACGATTCTCCAGTCCGCCAGATCAAAAAATTGTATGAGTGAGCCAGAAAGCATCAATCCGTGGGCGAGCACATAGAATGCGACAACGCGCCGAAGCTCGAGACCAGACCGAGAGAAATGGAAACCCGCAACTATGGAGAACAGAACTACCGAATACGAGGCGATCCCCAGCAACGTAACCATCCACGTTCCCGGGCCGTAGGTGAAGGAGATGTAAGCGGCGGGCAGGCAGAAAAGAGCGAAGATGGAATAGGATTGCGAAACCCTCGGACAGAATCTCTTGAAATCCTGCCACCAGCCTGGCACGGAACCGGATCCCTTCACCAGGGCTGCGATCAGGATCGGTGTTGTGATCAATATGAGATATGCAGGCGCGCCCGGAGCCAACTTTCGGATCGGATCCTGAACGGCGGCGAGGAGGATCATGCAGAATATCCCCTGCCGCCAGTTGATCAGCCCGATAAGAGAAAAGGCGGCTGACAGAATCAGCCCTACGTAAAGTACCATGTCAGTTGCTGAATATTCGGATCATGGTGGCGGCCTTCGGTACCGCCAAATATTTGAGCACAAATGGTCTCCGGAGGGGACCATTATGGAGCTTCGAGTGCGGTCCGCAGGAACTCGGCGACTGCTCGTGCCGCAACCGCAACGTCTTGAGTCGCCGTCAGATCCAATGATTCTTTTCGCATCCCCACCAGCAGAGCCGGGTCTGCTGCGAGGCATCTCAAGCGTGCTGACAGCCCAGTCACATCACCACAGCGATAGACCAACGCGTTGCGACCCGGACGCGCTGCGTCCGTCGCACCAACGCAACCCACGCGGTCGCTCGCGACGATCGCATTCCCGACAGACATAGCTTCACTGACCGCCAAGGGGTGGGGATCCTTCTCAGAGCACATCGCCAGGATATCGCCAGCCCATAACACACGGGGCATTTCGGTTTGATTGACAAAGCCTGTCAGCCGCACACGGCTTTCCAAATTCCGCTCTTCGATTCGGCGGCGTACGACAGACTCCAGGGG
>JBAUWJ010000148.1:0-3840 GCA_049583715.1 Arenicellales bacterium
TGTCTGACCTCACTTGGTTGAATGAGCGCAATGCCCGCGCCTTGCTGCGTTCGTTGCGCGTCGTCAATGGAACGTCAGCCCGCACAGTGCCACAGGGAACATGAATCGCCACTGAACCGCGGCTGAACGCGCGCTGAACCGGACCGGCGGGAGCGGCGCGCGACGTGTGCTAAGATCGATTTCTTCAGTATCCATCCTGCGCTGGAAGGCATTCCGCTACGGTGGCCGTCCCTACGATAAGAACCCCCATGAAGCTCTATGCCGGCACCAGCGGCTTCTCCTACAAGGAATGGAAAGGCCACTTCTACCCCGTGGATCTTCCCGCCGACCGGATGCTCGAGTACTACGCATCCCGCCTCCCGACGGTGGAAATCAACAATACCTTCTACCGCATGCCCAGGCAAAGCGTTCTCGAGGGCTGGGCCGGCAAGGTGCCGGAGACGTTTCGTTTTTCCATCAAGGCGCCCCGGCGCATCAGCCACTCGAAGCAGCTCGCGGACTGTGAGCAGGAGGCGGGCTATCTTTTCAAGGCACTCGACTGCCTGGGGGAGCGTCTGGGCACGGTCCTGGTGCAGCTTCCACCGCACGCGCGTGTGAACGTCGCGAACCTCGATGCATTTCTCACGCTCGTTCCCGACGGCGCCCCCGTGGCCTGCGAGTTCCGTCACCCCTCATGGCGCGACGATGCGGTGTTCAGCGTGCTCGAGAAGCACCGGGCGGCCTGGGTGACGACCGACGATAGAGGCGGCGAGCCGCCCGACCTGCCGAAGACGGCTCCCTGGACCTACCTGCGCCTGCGCGCGCCCGGATATACTGACGAGGTGCTGGACGCCTGGCGCGAACGCTGCAAGGATTTCGAGCATGCGTTCGTATACTTCAAGCATGAGGACGAGGGCGCGGGTCCCGAGCTCGCCCGGCGAATGCTGGCGCTGTAGTCCCATGCCGTGTCGCCGGGCAAGCACCCTCCGGCCGGGGAAGGCGGCACAACCCGACCCGCTCCGCCAGTCGAAGAACAATGGGTAACGACAATGCAGAAGCAAGCACGTGTGGTCATCGTCGGAGGCGGCATCATGGGATGCAGCCTTCTCTATCATCTGGCGGAGGAAGGCTGGACCGACTGCCTCCTGGTCGAAAAGGGTGATCTCACATCGGGATCGACCTGGCACGCGGCCGGGCAGTGCCCGAGCTTCATCGCCGACTACAACATGGCGAAGATTCATGACTACGGCGTGCGTCTGTATCCGAGGCTCGAGGAGCTGACCGGCCAGTATGTGAGCTGGCACGGATCGGGGGGCATCCGCTTCGCCCTGAAACCCGCCGAGGTGGAATGGTTCCATCACGTCGCGAGCGTCGGCAAGCTGATCGGCTTTCACTGCGAGGTCATCGACGTCGCCAAGATCCGGCAGCTCAACCCCTTCGTGAACACCGACGGCGTGCTCGCCGGGGCCTGGACCACGGAGGACGGGCACGTGGATCCCGCCGGCTGCTGCAACGCGCTGGCCAAAGGCGCGCGGCGGATGGGCGCAAGCATAGCGACCCGCAACCGTGTGCTCGACATCAATCAACGCCCGTCCGGAGAGTGGGAGGTGGTCACCGAGCAAGGCACCGTGACCTGCGAGATGGTGGTGAACGCCGCCGGGTGCTACGCGCGCCAGGTCAGCCAAATGGCGGGGACGGACATTCCCATCACCAACATGAAGCACACTTACCTGGTGACGGACACCTTCCCGGCGTTCCTGGAACGCGACGAGGAGATGCCCGTGATGCGCGACCCGTATCCCTCCGCCTACTACCGCCAGGAGCAGAAGTCGGGCCTGATCGGCATCTACGAGACGAAAGACTCGAAGGAGTGCTGGACCCACCGCGACGGCTGGCCGCAATGGGAATCGGAGCACGAGCTGTTCGAGGCGGACCTCGACCATCTTTCTCCCTACGTCGAGCGCGTCCTGGAGCGCATGCCCGGGTGGCGCGATCTCGGCATCAAGCGGGTGGTCTGCGGTGCCATTCCACACACACCGGATGCCAATCCCTACCTGGGTCCGGCCGCGGGCCTCAGGAACTACTGGCACTGCAACGGCGCATCCATCGGCATCGCCGCCGGCGCCGGCTGCGGCAAGTACCTGGCGCAGTGGATGATTCACGGCGACGCCGAGATCAACATGGCCGGCGTGGACCCGCGCCGCTTCGGAAAGTACGCGCCGGGCGAGTACACGAAGGCCAAGTCCCATCAGGACTATGAGCACATGTACGCGCTGCATCTGCCGGGAGAGGAACGCCCGGCGGCGCGCAGGACACGGATCACGCCGCTCTACGACCGATTGCTGGAGCTCGGATGTGTGTACACGGAAGCGAACGGCTGGGAGCGGCCCAAGTGGTTCTCACTGGACGGCCGCGAGGAAGAGCCCGGCTTCCGGCACAACAATGTTTTCGAAGTTGTCGCCGCCGAGTGCAAGGCCGTTCGCGAGCGGGTCGGCGTGCTGGAGCTGTCCAGCTTCGCGAAGTATGAAGTGACGGGCACGCATGCCGGACAGATGTTGAACCGCATCACCGCCAACCGCCTTCCCCGCCGTGACGGCGGCATCGCGCTGACACACTATCTGTCGGAGCTCGGCAGGATCGAAGGGGAGTCGACGATCACGCGTCTTGCGGAGAACCACTACTACATCCTTTCCGCCGCCGTGGCGGAGGACCGGGACCTGGATCATCTGACCCAGGGGATTGCTCCCGGCGAAGACGTGCGTATCGAGAACGTCACCGACGACTGGGCGGTCCTGGTACTGGCTGGCCCGCGGTCGCGGGACGTCCTGTCCGGCCTGACTGATGCGGACCTCGGCAACGACTCCTTCAAGTGGCTGACGGCCCGGTTGATCGACGTGGCCGGCGTGCCCGTGCGTGCCCTGCGTGTCAACTACGTCGGCGAGCTCGGGTGGGAGCTGCATTGCCCCATGAATCACCTGCCTCGGTTGTACGACGCCGTGTGGAGCGCGGGACAAGCGCACGGCATTGCCAACTTCGGCGTCTACGCCGTCAACTCGCTGCGCATGGAAAAGGCCTACAAGGCCTGGGGCGCGGAGCTCACCAACGAAATCACCTTGGTCGAGGCCGGCATGGAACGCTTCTTCGCCGCCGGCAAGGGAGACTTCACCGGCAGGGCGGCGACCTTGAAGGTGAAGGAGGAAGGCATCGCAACCGGGCTCGTCTACGTGGAAGTCGAGCCGGGTGACAGCGACGTACACGGCGGCGAACCGGTCTTCGACGGCGAGCGCGTGATCGGCGTCACCACCTCGGGCGCCTACGGCCATTCGACCGGCAGAAGCCTCGGCTTCGCCTACGTCGAGCCGCGGTACGCCGATGCGGGCCGGCATCTCGATCTCGAGCTGCTCGGAAAGCGGCGCCGGGCGACGGTCCTCACGGAGCCGGCATGGGACCCGGCAAGCAAGCGGATGCGATCCTAGACCGCTCCTGGAAGGACTGAGTAGTTTCGTCATTGCGATGAGCGTAGCGACGAAGCAATCCAGGGATACATGATTTGCCCGAAAACCCGTGGGGTGCCTTCGAGCCAAAAAGCGGGGAGTCCCTGATCAACCGCTGCCAGAAGGAGGCACACCGGACATCGGCTGATTCCAGCCTTGTACGTTCCAGCGGGATGTTGAAAAACAGCCCGCAGCGAAACAGGATACGGACATGTGCCGAGTCCGGCGCGTGACTGCGGCGAATATCCCTGGATTGCTTCGCTCCGCTCGCAATGACGGCCATTCAATCGCCGAGACTTCTTCCCAATGAGAGATACGGCTATCCTTCAGTCGAACCCGCAGCAATTTGACTGGAGACACGCATGAG
>JBAUWJ010000149.1:0-1691 GCA_049583715.1 Arenicellales bacterium
CAGGCCGATGTCACCACTGCGTACAATACGCTGGCAGGCATGGGCTGCGATGCTTCCTTCGGTCCGGGAGATCAGGACCTCACTCTCCTCTCTCCGCTGACGCCGGGCGTCTATTGTTTTGCCTCGACGGCGTCGTTGTCCGGCGCGCTGGTTCTGGATGCGCAAGGCAACCCCGCTGCCCAGTTCGTCTTCAAGATCGGCAGCGCCCTCACCACCGCGCCGAACTCGTCGGTGAGCGTGATCAACGGCGGTTCGACTTGCAACGTGTTCTGGCAGATCGTCAGCTCCGCGACGCTCGATACGGACACGGTGTTCGTTGGCAACATCGTGGCACTGGCGAGCATTACGCTGAACACCCGCGCCCAGATTGTGTCCGGCCGCGCCCTGGCGCGCACCGGTTCGGTGACGATGGATACCAACCACATCGATAGCCAGTCGTGTTTGGTGACCAACGGCAGCCCCTGCGTCAGCGAGTTCGACTGTGAGAGCAGAGTCTGCAGCAGCGGTATGTGCGGCCCCTGTGTGACCGGGTCGGATTGCACGAGCGGGGGGACCTCCTGCGTGAGCGGTACGTGCTGTGTCCCGAGCGGCGCCGCCTGCGGCGGCGACTGCACAGTGCTGTGCCCCAACACGGAGCCCTGCACGGCGGCCTCGGACTGCGCCAGTGGGTTCTGTTCGGGGGGCGTGTGCGCTCCCTGCGCCGGCGCCAGCGACTGCGGGGGCAATCCGTGTCTGGCCGGGGTGTGCTCGCCGCCCAGCGCGCCGGGACCCGCGCCGGCGCCACTGCTGAGCGTACTGGGAGTCGCAGCGTTGCTGATGCTGCTCGCCGGCATTGCGGCCGTCAGGCTGCGTGGGCACGCAGCGCCTGCTCGATCGGAGAACGATGAGGAGCGTTGACGCTCCAGGGTCTCACGGTCGACACAACCGCGTGTAAGGAGTCCGGTTCGGCGGACGGCAAGCAGGGTGAACCCTGCGATCATCGACCAGGGGCTACAGGGCTTCCCCGGGAGCAGACGACGGGCGTATCGCCCCGCCGTGGTGCACATTGGGGCGGCTGCGTCTGAGCAAGCGACCGCGCGTCGTTTTCCTGTCCAGCAGTCCGATGACCGATCGCCGCACCGCGGCCGGCTCGAGATTGAGCACCTCGCAGATCACCGCGAACGAAAATACATATCGGCTCTCCCGGCTCGTCATCCAAAGCTCCGCCTCAGCGCGGACAAGGGCGTCCGGCGACCTCAAGCTGTGGACCGCATCTTCGAGCACCGCCAGCATGAGGTCGCGAATACCGGGCCAAAGCGGGACATCGTTCAGCTGTTCGGCTGGTGAGATCGCCAGGTAGGCAAGCGTCGCGTTCATCTCAGTCCTCTTCCTCTACGAACATGATTGGGCCGCGCGCGTGTCGGAGGGTGGCGCCCCGGTACGGGCCTCGTACTTGTCAGAGCGGACCTTGGTGCGCCGCGTGCGGCCGGGTGACGCAGTCCCCTAAGGTAACCATCAAAACCCCGCTGTGCTCGGCAATGACGATGGGCTCGTGGAATCCCTACGATTCAGAAGGGATGGGGGAAGCCCGCCGAGCCATTTCACGCGCCGACAGCATTTTCCGCTTCTTGCTCCTTTCGTCGTCTCGATGGCACGGCGCGGTTGTCGTTTGATCGGTTGGTCGAAGGAGCAGGCGAAATGTCACCTGGCAC
>JBAUWJ010000150.1:0-24363 GCA_049583715.1 Arenicellales bacterium
CGATGCCGTCGCTCCCATCATCTACACCATCCCGTTGCAACTGCTCGCCTATCACGTCGCCGTGATCAAGGGTACCGACATCGATAAGCCCCGCAATCTCGCGAAGTCGGTGACCGTCGAATAGCCGCATCCGCGGGACCCGCGAGACCCCAAGTGGACGATCTATCCGGACTGACGACTCATTACGGCAGCGATAAGGTGCTGCACGGCTTCACGCCTTTCTACTACGGGCATCTCGAGCGCCGGAAGATGGAAATCGGGAAGGTCCTTGAGATCGGGGTCCACAGAGGGGGGTCCCTGCTGATGTGGCGCGACTACTTTCCGAACGCGCTGGTCCACGGGCTGGACGTCACTGATCCGGGGCTCCCGCCAAGCGAACGGGTCTGCATTCACACCGGAGATCAGTCGGACAGAGACGATCTCGCGCGGCTCGTGGCTGCTGCCGGCTCGGATTTCGATCTCATCATCGACGACGGCGGCCACACCATGGGTCAGCAGCAAACCAGCTTCGGCTGTCTCTTCCCTCATGTCAGCGCCGGTGGCGCCTACATTATCGAGGATCTGCATACCTCGTTCATGGACAGTATCGGGCTGTATGCCGGTGGCCGGATGGTGGGCTCCTATCCCACGGGCGTTTCCGATGACGTCCCCACGACTTATGACATCGTGGCCGGCCTTGCCTCGGGACGTGCTGTTCGAGGCGCTTATATGACTGAAAACGAATACGCTTACATTAGTGAGTGGGTGGAGACGGTCATTCTCTTTGATCGTGACGACGACCGTGCCCATATCACGTCGCTGATCACGAAGCGACCGTGAGGAGCGACGGCCGTGTTCCCGGCGATTTGCCTGACAGACATTCCCCCATACGCCCTTCGCGTCCCGCTCCCCGAATCCATACCTGACTGTGCGCACAGAGGCTCGTCCCCGTCATCGGCAGCGACGACGGAGAGTGCGGATCGGTGGTTCACATGACGGAGCCGTGAAGCTCCGCACCAGTCTTCTCTTCGGACGGCCCCGCCGTCGAGCAGTATCTCTTCGTCTCGGGTGTGACGTCCGTTTGCCCCAAGTGAGGGGCCTTCTGTCCGAAAATCCGTGCGGCGCCAAGTCGCTGACGCGGTGCCACTTGCTATACTGCCGCTCGGGAAAGGCAGGAGAACATAGAAATGGCAACCAGTGGGAGCAGTTCCGATTCGTCCAAGACCGGCAGAAGTCGAGCCGGCAAATCCAGTAAGAATCCCAAGGCGGCTGGTCGTCGCAGGCTGCTACGGGCTGCCGGGGCATCCGGTGGCGTGGTCGTGGGGGCCCTTTTGGAGTCGCGCTGGCGCAAGCCTGTCGTGAAGGCGGTGATCCTGCCTGCGCATGCTCAGACGTCGCCGGCGCCCGGCTGTGCCATCAGCGCGACTGTGGCAATGACTGCATACAACGGCCAGGCTTACTCGGCGAGTCTCCTGGTGGACACTTCGGTTTTGGCGGCCGTCGCGGTGGGCCCCGGACTCACCACCATGTTTTCCGGCTCTTCAACTTTCCCGCCAGGCACTTATACGGCACAGCTCAGCGCGGCACAGGCGTCCGCAGGTTCGTTGGCCTGGCAGGCAACGTGGTCGTGTTGCAGCCGGAGCCAGGTTGCCGGCTCCGAGCAAGTTGTCACCAGCTTCGTCGGTCCCGCGCCGCCTGTCGAGGTTTTCGGTGACGGATACTGCGAGTTCGCGGAATAGCGGCATCCCCGGCCGCTGAACCCCGGAGAGCGCGCTCCGGACGGGCGACGGTGTGTAAGCGGAGGGCGCGTTCGGCGCGGTTCTGCCCGGGTCGCCATCGCTTTACCGCGGACTGAGTCGTGACACCGCTCGAGAACAGGCGTCACAAACGATCGCGAGGCCCGCGAACGGACTTGGCTGCGCTCCAGAGGCGAGCGCAAGAGCTCTATCGCGAAGGCAAGTTCATTGAGTCTGTCGGGGCGTTTCGCTCGGCGATCGAGGAGTCACCGGATTACGCCCCGCTGCACACGGGTCTCGGCGCGGTACTGCATCGTCTTGGACGCTTGCCGGAGGCCGAATCCGCGCTGCGCCGCGCTTTGGAGCTGGATTCGCGCTCCCACGTGGCCCACGACAACCTTGGCGTGGTGCTGCGTCTACTCGGTCGCCGGGATGAGGCCGTCACCCACCATAAACGCGCCCTGAAGCTGGCCCCGAAATATCCACGGGCCCACGCCAACTACGGGTTGGCTCTGGAGCAGTCGGGCAGGACGGAGGATGCAGAGGCGGAGTTCCATCGGGCGCTCGATCTGGACGATTCGATGACCGCCGCATTATGCGGGTTGGGTCGGATTCACCGTTGGCGGGCGCGTCACGCGGATGCCGAAATCGTATTCCGCAAGGCCTTGTCGCTGGAGCCGGAACGATTGACAGCTATCACCGGGCTGGCGGACGTGCTGTCAGCGACCGGTCGCCACGCCGAGGCGCTGCGACTGTATCGCAAGGCGACGCGCCTCGCGCCGCACAACGTCAATATCAGGCTCGCCCTGGCCGGCGGCCTGTCCTCGGCCGCCCGCGACCACGAGGCCCTGAGTCTGTATCGGCGGCTCGAGCGTGCCGGCATCGGCGGTGTTCCCGTCCTCTTCGGTAAAGCCTCCGCGCTGAGCAACCTCGGCCGCTACCGGGCGGCCCTCCGCCTCTACCGGCGCACCCTTGCACTGGAGCCGGATTCGGCCGGTATGCGCAGTGCTTACTTCTTCACCCTGCATGCGTGTGCTTTCGACTCTCCGCGCGCCACGCTGCGCGAGCTCCGCAAGTGGGAATCCACGCACGGCGCACCGCCTGCGCTGAAGTACCGGAAGCATCGGCGGGACCCGGATCCCGACAGGCCCTTGAGGGTCGGTTACATCTCACCGGATCTGCGGCTGCACGTCGTACGCCAGTTCTTCGAGCCGGTGATGCGGGTTCACGACCCCGAGCGCTTCGAGCTCTACTGCTACGCCGAGGTCTCCAACCCGGATTTCGCCACCGAGACGCTGCGCGCTTTCGCGGACCGATGGTACCCGACCTTCAGAGTGAGCGACGAGGACGTCGCGCGGCAGATCGACCGGGACCGTATCGACGTCCTGGTCGATCTCGCCGGTCATACCGCCAATCATCGCCTCGGGGTCATGACCTACCGCCCCGCGCCGGTGCAGGCAACGTATCTCGGCTACTTCGGCAGCACGGGGCTCACCAGCATCGACTACTGGATCACCGATCCGGTGCTCCATCCACCGGACACCACCGAGCCCGCGACCGAGACGATTCATCGCCTGCCGCGCTGCAGCTTCTGTTACGGAGTCCCGGCGCACGCCCGGCTGCGAACCGATCGCCGCGGGGATGCCCGCCCGGTCACCTTCGGTTGCTTCAACAACGTGTCCAAGGTGAGCCTCGATGTGGTCGACGCCTGGGCCGAGATCCTGCGCGGCAGCGGCGACTCGCGCCTGGTGCTGAAGGACCGGCGCTTCGCCTTCGGGCCGGTGCGTCGCACCTGGCGGCGCCGCTTCGAACGCCGCGGCATCGCGCCCGAGCGCATCGAGCTGCTGCCGAGCTCGCCGCACCCGGAGTACATGCAGGCCTACAATGCTATCGACATCGCCCTGGATCCCTTCCCGAGGACCGGCGGCACCACCACCTGCGACGCCCTGTGGATGGGCACGCCGGTGGTGACCCTGGCCGGCGAGCGCTACGTCGAGCGCCTGAGCGCCACCAAGCTCACCGCCGTGGGCGCCACCGAGTTAATCACCTCGAGCGCCGAGTCCTACATCGACAAGGCCCTCGAGCTCGCGGCGGACCCCGACCTGCGAGCGCAGTACCACGGCACACTGCGCCGGCGCATGGCGGACAGCCCCTTGTGCGACCCCTTGTCCCTCGCACGGGCACTGGAAGAAGCTTATCGGACGTTTTGGCGACGCCACCTTCACGCCGGATAGATTCCGCGGCGGGCTCCTCCGGCGGAGGAACTTATTTGACCACTGCAGTAACCGGGACGGGCACCTCGGCTTCGGTGTCCGGCACCTTGCCGCCCGGATCGTACTACCTGGAGGCGGAAGTCTTTTTTGGCGTCACGCTCCGCCACCGATGCAATTAGTCAGAGTTGCTGCAACGGCGGTCTCAGCACCGCCAGCAACAGTGGTGCGGCACTCACTTTGGTTTGTCGAGGCTCCTGACCATTTCTGACGATGGCGTCTGTGAATTCGTCTAGGAGCCTGTCGGACTTAGGTAAGCTCTGATTAATGTTGTCATTGCGAGGAGCGACGCGACGAAGCAATCCAGAAAGCGTGGAATGGCAGGCGTCCGGGATTGCTTCGCTGCGCTCGCAATGACAGCGTAAGCGATTAATCAGAGCTTCCTTGGGGTGAATCTACTGCGGCGGCGGTACATCGGTCCATTTCTCCGATCCTTCTCGTCAAATAGTCACCACTATTCGCCTCGAAAGATCGAAAGAATGGCCTCGCCATTGTATAGAACAGGGCACCTGCCTCGCTACGATTCCCTAAGCCCGACAGACTCCCCAGTGCGGCCACAATTCGATCACCGGCGTTCGGGTCGTGCCGATTTCTCGATCGCATCGGGTTGAGCCGCCGGACGGGTACTCCGCCGTCGGTGCACCCCGGTAGACCAGGCTCCCCCGGCGGCTCGTGTGACGGGCCGTTTGGTATCATTGAGGCATGGATGTCTCGCACATTCTCGATCCCCTGAACGAAGCGCAGCGGCAGGCGGTGGCGGCACCCCCCGGCCCGGTGCTGGTGCTGGCCGGGGCCGGCAGCGGCAAGACGCGGGTCCTGACGCACCGGGTATCGTGGCTGGTCGAGGCGCATGGGGTTTCGCCGCTGTCCATCCTGGCGGTGACCTTCACCAACAAGGCGGCGCAGGAGATGCGCGGGCGGATCGAGCAGATGCTGGGCTATTCCCTGCGCGGCATGTGGATGGGCACCTTCCACGGCATCGCCCACCGGCTGCTGAGGGCTCACCACCGCGAAGCGGGCCTGGAGGAAGGCTTTCAGATCCTCGACAGCGCCGATCAGCATCGTATCGTACGCCGCGTCCTGAAGGACATGGGCCTGGACGAGGGTTACTGGCCGCCCAAGCAGGTCCAGTGGTACATCAACAACAACAAGGAAGAGGGCCGCCGGCCGCAGCACCTGGGCGAGCCGTCCGACATGCAGCAGCGCGAGCTGCTTCGGATCTACCGCACCTACGAGGAGTTCTGCCAGCGGTTCTCGCTGGTGGATTTCGCCGAGCTGCTGCTGCGGGCCTACGAGCTCCTCAAGCACAACGAGCCGCTCCGGGAGAACTACCGGCGCCGGCTGCAGCATATCCTGGTGGATGAGTTTCAGGACACCAACGCCATCCAGTACGACTTGATCAAGCTCCTGGGCGAGGAGCACCGCCGCGTGTTCGTCGTCGGCGATGACGACCAGTCCATCTACGGCTGGCGCGGCGCCCGGGTCGAGAACATCCTGCAGTTCGAGAGGGATTTCCCCGGCACGCAGGTGTTCCGACTGGAGCAGAACTACCGGTCCACCTCGAACATCCTCAACGCCGCCAACGCCGTCATCGATTTCAACCAGGGGCGCCTGGGAAAGAACCTGTGGACCGAGGACGGCGAGGGCGAGTCCGTGAAGCTCTACGCCGCCTACAACGAGTTCGACGAAGCGCGCTTCGTCATCGACAGGATCCAGGCCTGGGTGGACCGGGGCAATGCCCGCAGCGAGTGCGCCATCCTGTACCGATCCAACGCCCAGTCCAGGGTGTTCGAGGAGATCCTCCTCGACACCGGCATGCCCTACCGGGTCTACGGCGGACTGCGTTTTTTCGAGCGGGCGGAGATCAAGGATGCGCTCGCCTATCTGCGCCTTGCGGCCAGCCGCCGCGACGACCCCTCCTTCGAGCGGGTCGTGAATCTCCCCACACGAGGCATCGGCAACAAGACCCTCGACGAGGTTCGCGAGTACGCGCGGATCAACCAGGTGCCGATGTGGGATGCGGCCCGGGCGTTGGTCGAGTCCCGCGAGCTGTCGTCCCGGGCCGCCTCGGCCCTGTCCGGGTTCCTCGAGCTCATCAATGATCTCGACGCCCGCATCGAGAAGCTGCCGCTCGCGGAGCAGGTCGACACCGCCATCCGCGCGAGCGGGCTGCTGGATCACTACAAGAAAGAGAAAGGCGAGAAGGCCGAGGGCCGTCTCGAGAACCTGGAAGAGCTGGTTACCGCCGCGCGGCAGTTCGACAATCATGACGACGACGAGGAGATGGCGCCGCTGCTGGCATTCCTGACGCACGCCGCGCTGGAGGCGGGTGAAGGACAGGCGGAGGCCTGGGAGGACTGCGTCCAGCTCATGAGCCTGCACTCCGCCAAGGGCCTGGAATTTCCACTCGTGTTCCTCACGGGCATGGAGGAAGGCCTGTTCCCCCATCAGCGGTCGCTCCAGGAGCCCGGCCGCCTGGAGGAGGAGCGCCGCTTGTGCTACGTGGGGATGACCCGGGCGATGCGCCAGCTCTATCTGACCTACGCGGAGATCAGGCGTTGGCATGGCAGGGAGAGCTACTCCTCACCCTCCCGGTTCCTGGGAGAGGTGCCCGGCGAGCTCCTGGAAGAGGTTCGGGGCGGGGGATTCTCGATGGGCACCGCCCGAGCCCCCACCGCGGCCCCCGAGACCCCCGAGGCCGCAACCGGCGCCCTGCGGCTGGGAGACCAGGTTCTCCACGCCTCCTTCGGCAGTGGAACCGTGCTGAATATCGAGGGCAGCGGCGAGCACGCCCGTGTCCAGGTCAACTTCGAGGATGTCGGCAGCAAGTGGCTGGTGCTGGCCTACGCCAATCTGGCCCGGACTTGACATTTCCGGCGTGCAAATACGCCCCGGTGGTCTATATTTAAGGCAGGACCGGCGCGCGGCCACGCAGCGTCGCCGCGGCTAGGGGTGCAGCCGTCAGGACGAGAGAAACGGCAGGGAAGCGCGGGCTCTTATCGCGAAATCGGGGTAATCCGGGACAGCCACGGTCGCGCGCACAGAGTTCCGCCAACCAAGAACAAACGGTCACGATCCAGGTGGTGTATTCCTTCAAACGGTACTTCGACGTCCGGTCTCTTCGCATCTTCGTATTGACCCTGGCGGCCTCCGCCGTGGTCACGGGGTTCGATGACTACCAGGCCGGCGCCGTCGAGCCCTTGCGGGTCTTGCTGCAGTCCGTGCTGATTGCGGCGTTGGTAACCGCAATCACCGGCCGGAGGCCAAGTGATGCGACGGGGGAGGGCGGCCGGGGTGGCCAGGCTGACCCGGGCGACGGCTCGCAGGCGACGGGACGGACGCAACCCGCCATGGGCCATCCCGCCGCCGAGAGCCTCCAGGAACAGGGAATCACCATCAAGCTGCTGGAGCTGATCGCCTTGGGGGATCGCTACGGAAACACCTTCTCGGTCGCCATGATCGGCATCGACCACCTCGACGAGGTGGCCAGTCGGTACGATGCCGGCGTCACGACGCAGCTCCTGGAGAGCGTCTCCACCGCGCTCACCCATACGCTTCGCATGCCGGACCGGGTCGGCGAGTACGACCACGGTACCTACCTCGTGGTGTTGCCCGAGACCAACCTGCCGGGCGCGATTCAGATCGCGGAGCGGCTGCGCGGCGCGATCTCCAGGGTGGACATACCGGCGTCGCGCCGCGTTCACATTCACACCACCGCCAGCGTGGGCGTCACGAGCTATCGACGCGGCGACGATCTGCAGAGCATGTTGGAGCGGGCGACGAAGGCGCTGCGCCAGGCGCAGAGCCAGGGGAGAAACCGGGTTTTGCCGGACCTGGCTGCCTGAGCCCCGTTTCCCTGGATTCTTCCGCGCCGCGGCCTGCCAGCCCCGGCATCAGGCTTACGCGGCCGACGGTATGGGCCCCGCTCGGTGTGCCGTGTTCCTGCTTCGACTCCGCGGCTTTCCTCTTATGCAAATAATTACATAACCATCGCCGAGGGAGAGCCCAGACCGCAGCCAAGCGCGACTCTGGTCGGCGAAGCCATAAATCCATAAGATACGGCAGCTTGACACTCGTTCAGATCACAGCAGAGGCTGGCCGAATGATGGCATTGACCCAATATGCACTATCGAACATAAATGGACTCGTCCGGGGAGTCCGGGACCCCGGAGCGCAGACCTGTTCTCGCCACGTCGCCAAGGCCGCCAGGAAGTCGTTGAAAGCCCTCCTCGAGCTCGAGCCTCCCGTAGTCCTTTGGCGTGCCTGGCGTCTTGGCGAGAGTGCAGGACAACCGGTGCCGGATGTTTCTTTCGGGAACAAGAGGGTGCGGCCATGGACGTGATGCTGAACCTCCGATTTTCCTTCGGTCGCGGTGAGCCTTCCGAAGCGGACGACCGTTTCTTCACGCTGCTCGTCGCTGTCGACAAATACGGATCTCTGCGGCGCGCCAGTGAGGAAGCGGGCATGTCGTATCGCGCGGCCTGGGGACTGCTGCGCACCTGGACCGATCGCCTGGGACGCCCGCCCGTGGAGATGAGGCGTGGGCAGGGGGCGGCCTTGAGCGACTTTGGCCGCAAGCTCCTGTGGGCGAACCGGTACGCGCGTGATCGGGTGGCCCCCGCTCTCCGGGATCTCGCGGAGGAAGTGCGCGAAGCGCTCGAGTCCATGCCTTTCCGGGCAGGCGGCCTGTTGACGGTCTACGCCAGCCACAGCCTGGCGCAGGATATCCTGCGCGACCTCGTGGCCCGGGAGACCGATGTCACGCTGGACTTCCACAACCAGGGCAGCCTCGACAATCTGCGCAGCCTGACGCGGGGCGAGTGCGATCTCGCGGGGTTTCATCTCGCGGAGGGACAATTCCGCCGCCAACTTGCGCCGCAGTACCTGGAGTGGCTCGACCCGACGGAGCATCGTCTCGTTCGCGTCGCGTCACGCTGCCAGGGCTTGATGCTGCGGCGCGATCTCACAGAGGAGGTTCGGGGGCCGGCGGACCTGGTCCGGGACGACGTGCGCTTCGTCAACCGCCAGGCCGGGTCGGGCACCAGGGTCCTGCTGGACGCCCTGTTGCGAGTCGAAGGGATCGAGCCTTCCCGCATCAAGGGATACGACCACGAGGAGTTCACCCATTCCGCGGTGGCCGCCCTGTTGAGCTCCGGTGCGGGCAACGTCGGGTTCGGCGTCGAAGCCGCGGCTGCCCAGTTCGATCTGCGGTTCGTGCCGCTCGCCACCGAGACCTATTACTTCGCCGTGAGCGAGGCCGCCGTGCAGTCCAACCCGGCGGTTCAGGACGTGGTATCGGTGATCGCCGGCTCGGAGTTTCGCCGGCGCGTCGCCGGGCTCAAGGGCTACGACCCGCGCCACTCGGGTCGCTGGGAGCCCGTATCCGGACTGTCCGGTTAGTTAAGTTAGCCGGCGGCGGCATCTCTGCCCAGAGCAGCGCCGCAACGGCCGGCCTGACCCTCTACGGCTTGTCAGGCGGCCAGCATTGCCCGCACGACCTCGTTCCATCCCGCGGCCAGGTTTCGACGATTGTAGCCGCCGCCCCCGAGGGCGATGAAACGGCCGTCGCAGAACTCGTCAGCCAGCGCGCACAGTCTGCCGGCGGCGTGGGCATGTGCCTTGGGCGTGAAGGCCATGTGGGTGATGGGATCTCCGGCGATGCTGTCTGCCCCCGCCTGCAGCACGATGAATTCGGGCTTGCCCGCCCTCACGAACTCCTCGACACGCCCCCAGCACCGAAAGAACACGCTGTCGTCTGAACCCGGCATGACGGGCAGGTTCAGCTTGGTGCCCTCGGCGGGTCCTTTGCCGGTCTCGTGCGCGAAGCCTGTGCCGGGATAGAGAAAGCGTCCATCCTCATGGATGTCCGCGAACACGAGGTCAGGGTCCCGTTCGAAGGCGTAGAAGACGCCGTCTCCGTGGTGGGCGTCGATGTCGACGTAAGCGACCCGCCTGATCCCGAACTCTCTCCTCAACGTCTCGATGACCACGCCGGCGTCATTGAACACGCAGAACCCCCCGGCCTGATCCCGCCGGGCATGATGCAACCCGGCGATGGGCACGAACACGCGCCGATGCTCGCCGCTGATAATGCGCGCGACGCCGTCGAGGTCGGATCCCACCACGAAGCTGGCCGCCTCGAAGACTCCCTTGAACGCCGGTGTGTCTCCATAGTCCAGATAGCCTTCGCCCGACTGCGATTGCCGCCGGACGCGGTCGACGTATTCACGGGTGTGGAAGCGGGTGGGGGCATCTTCGTCACAGCGCACGGGGCACGCGATCCTCACTTCCTTGTCCAGCCCCTGCTCCACCGTCTGTTTCCAGAAGGCATGGATGCGGTCCGGGCCGAGGGGATGATCGTTGCCGAAACCGTACCGTCCCAGATCGTCGCCGAAGTATACCGCGACCATTGCAGGTGCCCGCTAGTGGCGCAGCGCCTCGCAGTACCACGAGCCCATCTTGTGGCCGTGGGGATTGTCGCTGACGAGAAACCATCGATCACCTTGGGTGAACTGCTTGACGGGCGGCTTCTTCTTTTTCCACGACACCTGCACTTCGCTGCCGGCCTTGCAGTCCTTCTCCGAGTAGACAGTGCAATACTTGTAGCCGATCTGCGCCACTCGATACACGACGAAGTGCAGCAGGAGATTGTGGCAGCCGGGATCCCCTTCGTGAAACGTGGGGATGCGATCGAGCTGCATGTCGCTGTTCACGCTGTAGACCCGGAAATCGGTAGCGTGACTGGCGGCACTGGCGACCAGGAGAGTCAGGGCCAGGCACGCGGCAACGACAGCCCTCATTCCGGCGCTCCCTGCCGCGCGGGCTCGAGCCCACCGGCTTTGCCCCGTGTAGTTGCCCGGGATCATCAGCATCCGTCGCGGGGCTACCAGCCGCCCAGGCGAAACTTCGGCAGGTTTATGTCTTCGTTGATACCGCTGCTGGTGCGGCGCTGGAATTCACCGTCGCCGTCCGGGTCGTTCCAGTATTGGGTCGGACCGATACGGGGCTTGACGGTGATCATGAACACTCTGCCATTGCGCAGGTATTCAGTGACTGTCTGGCCGAACTGCTGGCGCTGCCTGACCTCCTGGGGAAGCGGGGCTTCCTTCCCGGCATCGGAAGAGGTCTGCGCTTGAACGGGCGGCTGGTCGGAGCCCTGGTCCGCCTTCTGGTCGGACCGGGCGCTCGCCGGCACGACCAGCGTCAGCGGTACAGCCACTATGGTACCGAGCACCGCGGCCCGGAGCCCGGTTCTCAGTCTGTCTGGTCTGGCATTCACCTTCGCATCACCTCACTCGGGATATCAGCATTATCCCGCCATTGAATCCTCATATTCAAACCGCCGGCGCAGCCCGTCACGCGGCCCCGGCTCTGAAACCCGGCCCGGAAAGCGCGCGGCCTCCCGACCGCCGCTTCCCTCGCTCCTCCGGGGGAGTTTCGCCCATCCGGGACTTTGGACTGGAGCCACTCCTTCTCTTATATTTGGGACCTCCGGTACCCGGAAGTTCCGTAGCGACCGCAATTTAAATATCCGGCCGAGCAGCGCGGTTTTCAATGTGCCCGCAGCACCGCCCGGCTTCGAACCGATCCCAGGATCCGCTCGTTCATGGCCAAGCGAAAACTGCTCATTCTCGTCGATGGTTCCTCATACCTGTACCGGGCGTTCCACGCACTGCCGGAGCTCAAGACTTCCACCCATCACCACACGGGGGCGACGTACGGCGTGGCAAGCATGATTCGCAAGCTCCGCTCCGAATACGATCCGGACTACATGGCGGTGGTGTTCGATGCCAAAGGGAAGACTTTCAGGCACGACATGTACCCGGCCTACAAGGCCACCCGTCCGCCCATGCCGCCCGAGCTGCGTGAGCAGATCGACGACCTTCACGGCCTCATCCAGGCCATGGGACTGCCGCTGATCTCGGTATCCGGCGTCGAGGCGGACGATGTCATCGCCACCCTGGCCCGGCAGGCGGAGAAGCAGGGCATATCGACCCTGGTCTCCACGGGCGACAAGGATCTCGCGCAGATCGTCGACCAGCACATCGAGCTGATCGACACGATGAGCGACAAGCGTCTCGATGTCGAGGGAGTCGAGGAGAAGTTCGGCGTCGGCCCCCGGCTGATAGTGGACTACCTGGCCCTGGTGGGCGACAAGTCCGACAACATCCCGGGCGTCCCCAAAGTGGGGCCCAAGACCGCCGCCAAGTGGTTGAAGGAGTACGGCTCGATAGACGAGCTGGTCAGGCATGCCGCGGATATCAAGGGCAAGGTCGGCGAGTCTCTTCGCGACAGCCTCGAGGAGCTTCCGCTCAGCCGCTCCCTGGTGACGGTGCACGACGATGTGAACGTGGGCCGCGCCGCTCCCGACCTGGCACCGGCCGGGCCCGACGCCGCCGCCTTGATGGAGATCTACAGGACACTGGAGTTCAGCGGCTGGCTGTCGGAGCTCGAGCGCGACGCCCCCGCCGCGCCCCGCGCGCAGGCGCGATACGATTGTGTTACGGGCATGACGCAGTTGCAGGACTGGATCGGCGCGCTGCGGAACGCCGCCCTGATCTCGATCGACACGGAGACGACGTCCCTGCAGGCCATGTGCGCCGAGCTGGTCGGCATTTCCTTTTCGGTCGAGACCGGGCGCGCCGCTTACGTGCCGCTCGCGCACGATTATCCGGACGCGCCGGCGCAGCTCGATCGCGGGCAGGTGCTCGAAGCGCTGCGACCGATCCTCGAGTCGGACGACAGGCCCAAGGTCGGTCAGAACCTGAAGTACGACTACATCGTGCTGGCCCGCAACGGCGTGGCGCTCGACGGCATCGTCTACGACACCATGCTGGAATCCTACGTCCTGGATTCGGTGGCCAACCGGCACGACCTGGACACGCTCTCGCTGAAATACCTGGGCCACAGGACGATCAGCTACCAGGACGTCGCCGGAAAGGGGAAAAGCCAGATCACTTTCAACGAGGTACCGCTGGAAGCGGCCGCCGACTACGCGGCCGAGGACGCCGATGTCGCCCTCCGGCTGCACCACGTGCTATGGCCGCGGCTCGAGAAGGAGGATCGCCTGAAGGAGCTGTTCGAGAAGATCGAAATGCCGTTGCTGCCGGTGCTCGCGGCCATGGAGCAAAACGGTGTGCGTATCGATGCCGCCATGCTCGCGGAGCACGGCAAGGAGCTCGCCAGGCAGATGGACGAGCTCGAGCAGAAGGCCTATACGCTTGCCGGCACGGCCTTCAACATCGGCTCGCCGAAGCAGATCCAGGAGGTGCTCTACGACCGGCTCGAGCTGCCGGTGCTGCGCAAGACGCCGAAGGGTCAGCCGTCCACCGCGGAGAACGTTCTCCAGGAGCTCGCGATCTATTACGAGCTGCCGCAGGTCATCCTGGAGCACCGAGCCCTGAGCAAGCTCAAGTCGACCTACACCGACAAGCTGCCCGAGCTCGTCAACCCGCGGACGGGCCGCATCCACACCTCGTATCATCAGGCCGTGGCCGCCACGGGACGTCTTTCCTCCAGCGACCCGAACCTTCAGAACATTCCGGTTCGCACGGCGGAAGGGCGGCGAATACGCGAAGCCTTCGTGCCGGAGGAAGGCAACGTGCTGCTGGCCGCCGACTACTCCCAGATCGAGCTGCGCATCATGGCCCATCTCTCCCAGGACGAAGGCCTCGTGAAGGCGTTCCGCCAGGGCGAGGACGTGCACCGGGCGACCGCGTCGGAGATTTTCGGGGTCGGCCTGGACGAAGTCAGCGACGACCAGCGCCGCCGTTCCAAGGCGGTCAACTTCGGACTGATCTACGGCATGTCTTCCTACGGGTTGTCGCAGCAGCTACGCGTGCCGCGCAACGAGGCGCAGCAGTATATCGATCTGTATTTCTCGCGTTACCCGGGGGTCAGGGACTTCATGGACCACACCCGCTCGGACGCCCGCGAAAAGGGCTACGTGGAAACGCTCTTCGGCCGCCGCCTGTACGTACCGGACATCAAGGCGAGCAACTTCAACCGGCGCCAGTATGCCGAGCGCACCGCCATCAACGCCCCGATGCAGGGTACGGCGGCGGATATCATCAAGATGGCCATGCTCGCGGTCAGCGACTGGATAGCCGGACATGACCCCCGCATCAAGATGATCATGCAGGTCCACGACGAGCTCGTATTCGAGCTGCCCGAGGCGTCGGCCGACGAGGCCCGGGACCGGATCCGCGCCTTGATGTCGGATGTCGTGGCGCTCGATGTCCCCCTGGAGGTCGATGCCGGCACGGGGCGGAACTGGGTCGAGGCCCATCCTTAGAAGAGGGCGGCAAGGGATGGAACTTCCCGCCGGGTGACGTGTCTCAGTGATTTAAGACGAGACACTCGTCGCCCGCTCCCCTCCCCGAGCGGGCCGGTTAGCCAATAACCGTGAAGCTTGCCCCGGAGCGGTCCCCTTCCCCTTAAAGCTCCGGGGCTCTTTTTTTTCCAGCACCTGACATGGGCCGATACCGTCGGCGTGGCTGCCTATTCTCCGGCCAACCAATCCCGGATCCGCCCCTGTGCCTGTTCGACGCCGGTCTGTTTCAGGGCCGAGAACTGCTGTACGGTGACGGGGATCTCGAGGCTCGCCGCATGGCGTGTCACCGCGAGCTCGGCGCGCCCCGCCTGAGAGCGGCTCAATTTGTCGCTCTTGGTGAGCAGGACGTGCACCGGCAGGCTGCGGGGCTCGCACCACTTCAGCATGCGCTGGTCGAGCTCCGTGAGGGGGTGACGGATGTCCATGAGCAGGATCAGCCCCTCGAGGCCCTCCCGGACCGTCAGGTACTGCTCTATCAGACCCGCCCAATTCCGGCGCACGCGCTCGGGGACCCGTGCGTAGCCGTAGCCCGGCAGATCCACCAGCCGCCGCCCCTCGCCCAGCTCGAAGAACACGATCTGCTGGGTCCGGCCCGGCGTCTTGCTGGTGCGGGCCAGCGAGCGTTGGCGGGTGACGGCGTTGATGGCGCTGGACTTGCCCACGTTGGAGCGCCCGGCGAAGGCGACCTCCGCTCCGGCCGGCCGGGGCCACTGGCCGGGATCGGCGGCTGCGATCGAAAATCGCGCCCGATTCAGGAGTTTTTCGGGCGCTTGCGTGGTCTTCGGGGACATGGGAACCGGCCGCTCGGGGGCTTGCTATTGTGATGGCAGTGTCGAAATGATATAAAACGCGGCCTGCAAATGCAGTTTTATCAGCGGCCACAGGAAGCGCTGATCGTTTCAGAACATACAACAATTCTGACGGCTCGTTGTAGAACGAAGCGCCTTGCCGGCTCCGGCCCTACGCGGCGTAAACGATCTCCGGAGAAATCAATGAATAAGACATTGCGCATCCCGCTCGGATTGGTGTTTGTCCTGGCGGCGGGAATAGCACACGCCGCCATGACGGGCGACGCCAAGGCCGGAGAAACCAAGGCGCAGCCCTGTGCCGCCTGCCACGGCAAGCAAGGCGTGAGCACCGCGCCGCAGTTCCCGAATCTCGCCGGCCAGGTCCCCGGATACATTTCGCAGCAGCTCGCCCACTTCAAATCGGGAGAGCGCGCCAACCCCATCATGAAGGGTATGGCCGCGAACCTCTCTGACCAGGACATGGCGGACCTGGATGCGTATTTCTCCTCGCAGCCGGCTCATGAAGGCGCGATCCCCGACGACAAGGCCGCGGAGGCGAAGCTCGGCGGCAAGTTGTTCCGGGGCGGCGACAAATCGATGAGTATCGCCGCCTGCATGGCTTGTCATGGTCCTTCCGGACACGGCATCCCGCCCCACTTCCCGCGCCTGGCGGGCCAGCGGCAGCAGTACATGGTCACCCAGCTACAGGCGTTCAAGAAAGGAGAGCGGCAGAGCTACCAGGGCATCATGAACGACATCGCGTTCCTGATGACCGAGAAGCAGATGGAAGAGGTCGCCGCCTTCGCGCACGCGCTCAAGTAGACGTTCGCTGGTCGCCGCAGGACGGAGCCGCGGCGCGCCGGGTCCGGCGCATGTCGCAAAACGGCTTGCCAGTAGCCTTCCCACGCCGCACCGACCGGCCCTCCAGATGGGGAGGCCGAGGGAAGCTCTGATTGGGAAGCTCTGATTGGGAAGCTCTGATTGATTGTTGACGTTGTCATTGCGAGCGCAGCGAAGCAATCCAGGATGCCTGCCATTCCACGCTTTCTGGATTGCTTCGTCGCGTCGCTTCTCGCAATGACAGCATTGGTCGAGCTTCCCTAGATGGGGATGCCGCCGAGGGTGCCCGACAGCTTTTGCCACAAGTCCTCGGGGTCGTCACTGAAGACGTTGGCGCCGCGTCCCTGGATCATCTTCCAGCCCCCGTGGGCAATCTCGAACTCGAGCTGGCCCGGGGCCCATCCGGCATAGCCGGCATAGACCCGAAGCAGGCCGGGAGTTCCGAGGTGCGCCTTCAGCGTCTTCTCCGAAGCGGACCAGTGCACATCCGGCAAACCGGCGCTCGGGTTGGATTGGTCGGCTGCATCGCGGTACAGGCACAGGATGTGGTCCACCTCCACCGGCCCCCCGAAGTACACCTTCGACGAGCTCCCGGAGTTCTTCAGCGCCGGCAGCACCTCGCCGACGCTGACGCCCGTGGGCTTGTTGATGATCACGCCCCAGGAGCCGGAATCATCGTGCTGGATCAGCAGCACGACTGAGTGGCTGAAACGTGGATCAACCATCTGGTCGGCAGCCACCAGCAGGACTCCGGGGGCGGGCTCGCTGACATATTGGGCGCGAGCCGCGGCCACCAGGGCCGCCCCCAGCACCACCACTGCCGCCCATCGCCAGGCGGCGGTCAATCGTGTTCGTCTGCTCATGCCGCTATTATGCGAAAAACTCTCTGGCGGGCAAAACACGGCGTGCGGCACCCCGTGAAATCGCGGTTTCCTGGAGACGCCCGAACATCGGGCCTCCGCACTCCCCATGGCGACCGGGTCGCCAAGGGCGAGTCACGGCCGTGAGACACTGCGGCATAGTGCTGCTGGTCGCCGGAATCGGACTGCTCGTCGCGAGCGGCGTTCCCCTGGCGCAGGCGCTTTGGCCGAGCCCGAGCCCGGGCCCGGCGCTTCGGCTCACCCTGCCACCGGGGGGCGGCAGGAAGGTCCTCGAGATACCCCGGGGCCGGCACGCGGTGCCCGTCCTGCGCCTGGAGGCGGAACCGGCCATCGTTGCGAACCAGGGCCCCGCGCTGCGCTACGCCTTCGCCATTTCCGACGCCGCGGGCCGCAGCCTGATCCGGAAAACCGGCCGCACCCGCCCCCGCGGCACGCCGCCCGTGGCCGAAGTGCGCTTCCCGGAGATTAATCTTCCGGCCGGCCGTACGACAGTGCGCCTCGAGCTCGACTCAGGAGGCGAGCCGGTGCGCCGCGCCGAGCTCCGGTTACCGGCGCCCTCCCCGGGCCTTCTGGCGCCCCTCCTGACCGCCCTCATGCTGGCGATTCTCGGCTGGTTGACCGCCACGCTGGGGGCACTCCAATGGATACGCGCCGAGGCGGCGATGCCCGTGCTCCTTGGGGCCGGGAGTGCGCTCGAAAGTGAGCGGGAGACCCGACTATGGAGGATGGCCTGCCACCTGAGTGCACTGCTGGGCTACCTGGTCCCTTTCGGCCACATTGTCGGGCCGCTGACTGTCTGGCTGGCGAAGCGACGGACTTCTCCCGGGCTCGACGAGGCCGGGCGCGGCGTGCTCAACTTCCAGCTCAGCGTGACCCTCTACGTACTGGTGGCGCTCATGTTGAGCTTCTTCCTGGTGGGGCTTGCGTTCCTGTTCGTCATCATAGTGTTCCACTTTTCCGCAGTCCTCTTTGCCGCCCTGCGCGCCCAGCGCGGCCTGCCCGTGAGTTATCCGCTAACTATCAGGATCATTTGATCGAGTGCCGAGACACCGTTCCATTCGTTCGCGGACGGTGCGGACGAAGTTCGAGGCGCCAGTGATCAGCACCATCACCGCGATGACATTCCCTCGCCTGCATGCGGGACGGCTCCAGGGACGGAGGAGGTAGAACGAAGTCGGGAACCCGAGGCGAAAAGGCCCGGGAGCGAGGGCGTCGATAACCCAAGCGGCTTCGCCGCTCCCCCTCATCCTGTCCTTCTCCCCCGATGGGGGAGAAGGGAACCGGGGTTTGAGGTCGGGGCGGAAGCAGCGTGGGGGCATGAACCGGGGAGGGTCTTTGACGACACGCCGCAAATGCGTCCACGTAGGCTCGCTCTCGGCTCCTGCCTCGAGACGGTCGACAAAGGCCTCCCCCAGCCCATGCCGAGACGTCGCTCCCTTCGTTGGAGGAAAGTGCTGACGAAGTCCGAGACGCGACTAATCGCCGCCCTCTTCGCGACGGCACTCCCTCTCCCGCTTGCGGGAGAGGGCTGGGGTGAGGGCAGTGGAATGTAGCTTCGGCATGGCCCATTGGGTACCCACGCATGCCTGGAACCGGGAAGGGTGCAAACGCAACGTCGAGCCTTCCCCGGCTCCGGTTCATGCAGCGCACTCCCGCCCGAAGAGTCAGTGGGTCGTTTGTTGTTACTCCAGCCGAAGCGCCGCGAAAGCGCGGTCGGCGGCGTCTATGGTGAACTCGAGATCCGCCGTCTGATGGGCCTGCGACATGAAGCCCGCCTCGAAGGCCGACGGGGCGAGGTAGACGCCGCTGTCCAGCATGTGGTGGAAGAAGCGCCGGAAGCGCGCGACGTCGCATTGCTGGACCTCGGCGAACGACGTGACCCGCGGCGCCTCGGTGAAGAACAGGCCGAACATCCCGCCGACCGACTGCGTGCACAGGGGGATGTCGTGGCGCCGGGCGGCCTCGGCGAGACCGTCGAGCAACGCCCGGGTCTTGTCGCCGAGATCATCGTGGAATCCGGGCGCGCTGACACGGTCGATGGTGGTGAGACCGGCGGTCATGGCGATGGGATTGCCGCTCAAGGTGCCCGCCTGATATACCGGGCCCTCGGGTGACAGGTGCGACATGATCTCCGCCTTGCCGCCGAAAGCGCCCACCGGCATGCCGCCGCCGATGATCTTGCCGAACGCGCTCAGGTCCGGCTCGATGTCATACAGGGCCTGGGCGCCTCCCAGGGCGACCCGGAATCCGGTCATCACTTCGTCGAAGATCAATACCGCGCCAGAGCGGGTGCAGCACTCGCGCAGCGTCTCGAGGAAGCCTTCCGCCGGCGGGACGCAGTTCATGTTGCCGGCGACCGGCTCCACGATCAGCGCCGCGATCTCCTCTCCCTGCGACTCGAACACGTTTCGTACCTGTTCGGCGTTGTTGTAGTCCAGGACCAGCGTATCCCGCGTCGCGGCCGCTGTGATGCCGGGAGAGGTCGGGGTGCCGAAGGTGAGCGCTCCGGAGCCGGCTTTCACCAGCAGACTGTCGACGCCCCCGTGGTAGCAGCCCTCGAACTTGACGATCTTGTCCCGCCCCGTGTAGCCGCGGGCCAGGCGAAGCGCACCCAGCGCCGCTTCGGTGCCGGAGTTCACCATTCGTATCCTGTCCACGGACGGGATCAACGCACAGATGCGGGCCGCCAGCTCCGTTTCCACGAGCGTCGGCGCCCCGAAGCTCAGGCCGTTCTCCGCCGCGGCCTTGACGGCCTCGATGACCTCGTCGTCGGCGTGCCCGAGCACCATGGGGCCCCAGGAGCCCACATAGTCCACGTAGCGCTTGCCGTCTATGTCCCACATGTACGGCCCCTTGGCCCTCGCGAAGAAGACCGGGTCGCCGCCGACCCCTTTGAAAGCCCTGACCGGGGAATTGACTCCGCCCGGAATAACGGCCCGGGCCGCCTCGAATGCCGTACTCATGATCTCGAGCTCGCTTGTATCACTGCCTTGAATCGTTGTGCCGCCTGCCGCGGATCATCGGCGGCGAAGACCGCGCTCACCACCGCCAGCGCATCGGCGCCGGCGGCGATCAGGGTGGCGCCATTTTCAGGGGTGATGCCGCCGATCGCAACAATCGGTACCTTCAACCGCCGTTTGGCGCGGCGCAGCAGCTCCGGTGTCGCCGTCACCGCGCCGGGCTTCGTCGGGCTCGGGTGGAAGCTCCCGAAGGCAACGTAGTCCGCGCCCCGGCGCTCCGCGTCCAGCGCGAGCGACAGGTCGTTGTAGCACGATACGCCGATGATGCGCGCGCCGAGCGTTGTGCGGGCCTGCTCGATGTCCGGGTCGTCCCGGCCCAGGTGCACGCCGTCGGCATCCACATCCAGGGCAAGGCGCGGGTCGTCATTGATGATGAGCAGGGCGCCGCGTTCACGTGTGACCTGCCTCAAGGCGCGGGCCCGCTCGAGACGGCCTTCGTGCGACGCCCGTTTGTCCCGGTACTGAACCGCCGAGGCGCCGCCGGCAAGCGCCTGGCCCACTCGGGCGGCGAGCTCGGCATCGGGGATGAGATCCGGGTCGGTCAGTACATACAGGCCGCGCATGGCTCTACGACCTCGTAGCCGGCCTTGCCACCGGCAGGGGACGGCATCCGGTATGCACGGAGGGTTTTGTCATGCTGCGGGATGAGTATAATTGCCGGCCGCTTCATGCCCATGAAGCAGGTTCGCAACACCGCTCCCGAGGCAATCTTGGAATACAAAACGTACATGTGCGTCATCTGCGGCTTCATCTACGAGGAAGAGAAGGGCCTGCCGGACGACGGGATCCCTCCGGGCACCCGCTGGGAGGACTTGTCGGAGACCTGGACATGTCCGGACTGCGGAGCCAGCAAGGACGACTTCGAGATGATCGAGATTTAGACGGCCTACGGCGTCGCTGTCCCCGCCGCCGGGCCGCTGCCCGTGTGCATGCAATCCCCCATTGAGGGCGCGGTCCCGCGGCTCCTGCCGGCCGGCCCTTGCCGGGCACACCGACCTACTTGCGGGAATATTTCTCTTTGAAACGGCCCACGCGTCCCGCGGTGTCGACGATCTTCTGCTTGCCGGTGTAGAACGGGTGGCAGGCCGAGCAGATTTCCACGTGCAGCTCATGCCCCAGGGTGGAGTGCACCTTGAACTTGTTGCCGCAGGCACAGACGACGTCTATCTCGTCATACTTGGGGTGAATATCGGGTTTCATAGGGCTTTCTCGCGTTGGCTTCCCGTGTTGGATGCGGATCGGCCGGGGGCGCGGATCATAGGCGAAAATCGCGACCCTGGCAAGGTCGGCGTGGAGGCGGCCGGGCGAAGCGAATGTCAGATCGGGCGGGCGGCTCACGCCCGGGCTTGCCGGCCGGAACGCCCGGCGCCGGTCAGCGCTTCATCGACTGGAAGAACTCGGCGTTGGTCTTGGTGGCTTTCAGCTTGTCCAGCAGGAACTCGATGGCCTCGATGTCGTCCATCGGATGCAGGAGCTTCCTCAGCAGCCAGATCTTCTGCAGCTCGCTGGGGTCGGTCAGCAGCTCTTCGCGGCGGGTGCCGGAGCGACTGATGATGATCGACGGGTAGACCCGTTTCTCGGCGATGCGGCGATCGAGGTGGATTTCGCAGTTGCCGGTGCCCTTGAACTCCTCATAGATCACGTCGTCCATCTTCGAGCCCGTATCGACCAGGGCGGTGGCCAGTATGGTCAGGCTGCCGCCTTCCTCGATGTTGCGGGCCGCGCCGAAGAAGCGCTTGGGCTTCTGCAGGGCGTTGGCGTCCACGCCGCCCGTCAGCACCTTGCCGGAAGCCGGCTGGACCGTGTTGTAGGCCCGGGCGAGCCGGGTGATGGAATCCAGCAGTATGATGACGTCGGTCTTGTGCTCGACGAGGCGCTTGGCCTTCTCGATCACCATCTCCGCCACCTGCACGTGCCTCGCGGCGGGCTCGTCGAAGGTCGAGGACACCACCTCGCCCTTGACCGAACGGTCCATCTCGGTGACCTCTTCCGGCCGCTCGTCGATCAGCAGCACGATCAGGAAGCACTCCGGATGATTGGCCGTGATGGAGTGGGCTAGCTGCTGAAGCAGGACGGTCTTGCCGGCCTTGGGCGGCGACACGATCAGTCCCCGCTGGCCCTTGCCGATGGGCGAGATGAGGTCGATCACCCGCGCGGTCAGGTCCTCCGAGGAGCCGTTCTCCTGCTCCAGGCGCAGGCGCTCGTCGGGGTGCAGCGGCGTGAGGTTCTCGAACAGGATCTTGTTCTTGGCCTCGTCCGGCGCCTGGAAGTTGATGGTTTCCACCTTGAGCAGCGCGAAGTAGCGCTCGGACTCCTTGGGCGGGCGGATGAGCCCCGTGACGGTATCGCCGGTCCTCAAGTTGAAGCGGCGGATCTGGCTCGGCGAAACGTAGATGTCGTCCGGACCGGCCATGTAGGAGCTGTCGGCGGAGCGCAGGAAGCCGAAGCCGTCCTGCAGTATCTCCACCACGCCCTCGCCGGTGATGTCCTCGCCTTTCTTGGCCTGGGCCTTCAGGATCGCGAAGATCTGATCCTGCTTGCGCATGCGGCCGAGGCCCTCGAGCTCCAGGGAGCGGGCGAGCTGCGCGAGGTCCGTGGGGGGCTTTTTCTTTAGGTCTGCCAGGGATAGAGACATTGCCATAAGACCGGAAAACAGGCGCCGCGACGGGCGCTGTGTAGGAAGAAGTAAAGGATTGTTGGTTTGGTTAAAGTAGGTGGAGCTTGCTAAGAGAATTTAACCAAGCTGCCGCGAACATAGCACGTGCCGGACCGAGCGTCCAGCACGTCTTGGCCTGCCTCAAACGTTGCCGTCGATGAACGCGGTGAGCTGCGACTTCGAGACCGCCCCGACCTTCGTGGCCTCCACGTTCCCGTTCTTGAACAGCATCAGGGTGGGTATGCCGCGGATGCCGTACTTGGGGGGCGTGTTGGGGTTCTCGTCGATGTTCAGTTTCACTACCTGCAGCTTGTCGCCGTACTCCGCGGCGACCTCCTCCAGCACCGGTGCGATCATCTTGCAGGGTCCGCACCACTCGGCCCAGTAATCCACCAGGACGGGTTGGTCGGAGGACAACACATCCTGTTCGAAGCTGTCGTCTGTGACATGCCGGATCTGTGACATGAATTCAGGAAATCCTCAGTCTGTCGTAGGGGTGAATTGCCATTGTAACCATCCCGGCTCGCCATTCCAATCAGGCAACGGGCCGGGTCATCCGGGCTGCGTTCTGGTATCCTCGCGGCCCATGAGTGAAAAACATCTTACCAACCAACGTTTTACGGAGTTCGACTTGGACCCCGCCGTGCTCAGGGGTATCCAGGAGGCGGGATTCGAATACTGCACCCCCATTCAAGCCGAGACCCTTCCACATCTGCTGCGCGGGCAGGACGTCGCGGGCCAGGCCAAGACCGGAACCGGCAAGACCGCCGCGTTCCTGGTCGCCCTGTTTCAGCACCTGATCGCGAACCCGGCCCCGGCCTCACGCACCGACTCCCAGCCCCGGGCGCTGGTGCTCGCGCCGACGCGCGAGCTCGCCATTCAGATCGACAAGGACGCCCGCCTGCTGGGCCACCACCTCGATCTGCGCTTTCGCCTGGTATATGGGGGCACGGGCTACGAGAAACAACGGCAGGACCTGCGGGAGGGCGTGGACGTCCTCATCGGCACTCCCGGGCGGATCATCGATTATCTCAAGCAGGGGATCTTCAGCCTCGATGGCATCCAGGTCATGGTTCTGGACGAAGCCGACCGGATGTTCGACCTCGGTTTCATCAAGGATATCCGTTACCTGTTCCGCCGCATGCCGGAGGCCACCGAACGGCTCAACATGTTGTTCTCGGCCACCCTGTCCCTGCGCGTCAACGAGCTCGCCTACGAGCACATGAACAATCCCCGGGTGGTCAAGATCGAGTCGGAAAGACTCACCGTGGACCAGGTAACCCAGCGGGTTTACTTCCCCTCCAACGAGGACAAGCTGCCCCTGCTGCTCGGCGTGCTGCGCGATACCGGCGGCGCCCGGACACTGGTGTTCATGAACACCAGGCACCAGAGCGAACGTGTCGCCAGGCGGCTGCAAAGGAGCGGATTCAAGGCCGGGGTCCTGTCCGGAGACGTTCCGCAGAAGAAGCGCGAGAGCCTGTTGGAGCGCTTCAAGGGGGGCGAGATTCACGTCCTGGTGGCAACCGACGTCGCCGCCAGGGGCTTGCACATCCCCGACGTGTCCCTGGTCGTCAACTACGATCTGCCCCAGGACCCCGAGGACTACGTTCACCGCATCGGCCGCACGGCGCGCGCCGGCGCGGCGGGGGACGCGATCAGCTTCGCCTGCGAGACTTACGCGTTCTCCCTGCCGGAGATCGAGGGCTTCATCGGGCACAAGATCGAGCCGGCGTCCTACACCGGCGACATGCTCGTTCAGCCCAGCGCCGACGATTCGGCGGGCGCCGACTCCAGGGAGAGAGCGAGGGACCGTGGCGGCCGCCGGGCGGGCCGGGGCCGGGAGCGGGCGTCGCGCCCCTC
>JBAUWJ010000151.1:0-39060 GCA_049583715.1 Arenicellales bacterium
CGGCGGCGACCTCATGCAGGAGCGGCTTCCACAGGTGGCTCAGGCTCGAGTCGACCAGGGTGATCCGGGCCCGGCCCCTGCGACCGGGACCGTCGCCGAGGCGCGTGGCCAGCTCTATGCCGCCGGCGCCGCCGCCGATGATGACAATATGCGGATTGCTGGTCATTGTTCCTTGTCGGTGCGGGTCAAAGGACTCCTTCCCATTGTAGGTCGGAATGCATTCCGACTTGTTTCAGTCGGAATAAATTCCGACCCACAGGGAGGTGGGGAGTGTCGGAGATCGTCGGGAACGAGATCCGACCGACCCACTTCGGAGGTGGGGAGTGTCGGAGATCGTCGGGAACGAGATCCGACCGACCCACTTCGGAGGGGGGGAGTGTCGGATCCGGTTGACCCGCAGACGTGTCGAAGACACGGACCCTCCCTAAAGGGCGGGCTGTATCAAGGTCGGGGGCAGAGCGTTGGGAATGCGCTCCAGGACCATGAAGCTGTAATCATATTGATTCTTGTCGTCCGCCCGGAAGTCCTCGCGGCTGACGCAGGCCCACTCGTCCTGGCTGAGCTCCGGGAAATAGGTGTCGCCCTCGAAGGCGGCATGGATTTCCGTCAAATAGATTCGCGTCGCCTCGGCCAGACACTGCTCGAATATCACCGCTCCTCCTATGACCATGAGCTCACCGAGATCGCCGGCCGGCTTTGCGGCCGACGCCCTGGCTGCCTCCCTTGCCGCCTCGATGGAATTCACGACGACGGCGCCTTCGGCGCGATAGCCCGGCCGGCGGCTGACGACGATGTTCGTCCGGCCCGGCAGCGCCCTGCCGATGGATTCCCAGGTGCAACGCCCCATGACGATGGGATGTCCCATGGTGGTCTTCTTGAAGTGCTTCAGGTCCGCCGGCAGGTGCCAGGGCAGCGCGTTGCCCGCGCCGATCAAGCGGTTCTCGTCCATCGCCACCACCAGTGAGATCTCCATGACGCCCCCGGGCAACCGCGGTCAGACCGCCACCCGGGCCTTGATGTGCGGGTGGCATTCGTAGCCCTGCAGGCGAAAGTCCTCGTACCGGAAGTCGAAGATCCCCTGCCCCCGGTCCTTGATGAACATCCTCGGCAGCGGGAAGGGCTCGCGCTCGAGCTGGAGATCCACCTGCTCCAGGTGATTCGAGTACAGGTGCGCATCCCCGAAGGTGTGGATGAGATCGCCGGGCGCGAGCCCCGTCACCTTCGCGATCATCATGGTCAGCAGGGCATAGGACGCGACGTTGAAGGGCACGCCCAGAAACACGTCGGCGCTGCGCTGGTAGAGCTGGCAGGAGAGCCTGCCGTTCGCGACGTAAAACTGGAAGAGCGCGTGGCACGGCGGCAGGGCCATGTGCTCGATGTCGGCCACGTTCCAGGCGCTGACGATGAGCCGCCGGGAATCCGGAAATGTCTCGATCTCACGCACCACCCTGTCGATCTGGTCGATCTGCCTGCCGTCCGGCGCGGGCCACGAGCGCCACTGGTGCCCGTACACGGGTCCGAGATCGCCCTGCTCGTTCGCCCACTCGTCCCAGATGGTGACGCCGTGTTCGTTCAGGTAACGGACGTTGGTGTCGCCGTTCAGGAACCACAACAGCTCGTGGATGATGGACTTCACGTGCAGGCGCTTCGTCGTGACCAGTGGAAATCCCGCCTCGAGGTCGAAACGCATCTGGTAGCCGAAGATGCTGCGGGTGCCCGTGCCGGTGCGGTCGCTCTTGGCCGTGCCGTGATCCCGCACATGCCTCATCAGCTCGAGATATTGCCGCATGGGTCGCTACGAATCTCCCCGGTCGCCTACCGGCACCGACCGGCCTCGGGAGGATGGACAAGGCACTTCGCTCGTAAGCACGAGCAACGGGGAAAGCCTGTTCGGCGCCCCTTCAGTCGTCGGTTTCATCCACGTCGATCTGGCCGGTGAGACGGCGCCGGACGTGGGACCAGGACAGGCCCGCCGACAACACGCCCGCCAGCCCGAACAGAACGAGGTAGGAAATCAGCCGGACGCTGTTCTTGGGCACCGGGACGACGGATATCAGCAGCCAGATCAGCGCCGCGAAGAACGCGATCGCGAGGATGGCGCCGAAGGGGCCGAGGGACCGGTAGGTCGCCCGGATGAAGATGACCCAGCCGATGAGGATGAGAATGCCCACCAGTGCCATCAGTGCGAGAACCTGGTTGCCCGCGCCGGCGCCATGGTCGTAGACCCATTGGAAGTACGACAGGCCTTCCGGATTGTAGGTCGCGAAGACGAGCACGATGGCGAGCAGCAGTCGTAGAAAGTATCCGCCCCAGGTGAATCTCTTACTCATGACTTTGTCCCGTTCATCTGCATTGGTCCGGCACGATTATAAGCGCAAAGGTTGGGCGCGTCTCGTCACGACACCCAGCGCCGCGCGTTCGCGAAGATCTCGATCCAGGGCCCGTATTCACCGAGACCCGGCGGCGCCCAGGAATGCTGCAAGCGCCGCCACAGACGCTCGGGATGCGGCATGAGGACCGTCACCCGGCCGTCGCTGGTGGTGACGCCGGTGATGCCCGCCGGAGAGCCGTTGGGATTGAAAGGATAGCGCTCGGTGGCGGCGCCTCGGTGGTCGACGTACACCAGGGCCGACTGCTTCGCCGCACACAGGCTCTGCATATCTGCATCGCTGTCGAACTCGGCGCGCCCTTCGCCATGGGCGACCACCGCCGGCATCCGGGAGCCCGTCATGCCGGTGAAGAAGATCGACGGACTGTCGCGCACTTCCACCATTACCAGCCTCGCCTCGAACTGCTCCGAGCAGTTGCGGACGAACCGCGGCCAATGCCCGGCGCCCGGGATCAGCTCGCGCAGTTGGGAGAACACCTGGCAGCCGTTGCACACGCCGAGCGCGAAGCGGTCCGGAGCCGCGAAGAAGGCCGCGAATCGGTCCCGCAGCGACTCGTCGAGCAGGATGGACTTGGCCCAGCCGCCGCCGCCTCCGAGCACGTCCCCGTACGAAAAGCCGCCGCAGGCCACGATGCCACTGAAGCCGCGAAGGTCCACGTCACCGCCCGCGATGTCCGTCATGGTGACGTCCACCGCCTCGAAGCCGACGCGATCGAAGACCGCCGCCATCTCGACCTGGCCGTTTACCCCCTGCTCGCGCAGGATCGCCACCCTGGGCCGGCGGCCGGTGACGGCTGGAAGCTCGTCGCTCAACTCGAAGCCGAGGTCCATGGACAGGCCGGGGTCCGCGTCATCGAGGAGCCGGTCGTATTCGGCGTCCGCACAGTCGGGGTTGTCCCGCATTCGTTGCAGCCGCCAGCTCGTTCGCGACCACAATCGATGCAGCTCGGCGCGCGGGCGATCCACGAGCACCCGCCCACCCGCACGAATCCGCACCCGCGCGTCCCGGCGTGGGGTCGCCACCTCGCGGCAGCGGAGACCCGGACTGAGCCGCGCGCACAGCTCCCGGAGCCGTTCCACGTCGCTGCGCCGGACCTGTACGACAACGCCGGCTTCCTCTGCAAACAAGGCCGGCAGCGGATCCAGGTCCTCGCCGATGTCCATGTCGAGGCCCGCACGGCCGGCGAACGCCATCTCGAGGAGTGTCACGACCAGACCGCCGTCGGACCGGTCGTGGTAGGCGAGGATGAGGGATTCCTTACGCCAAGCCGTCACGACGTCGACCAGCTCTTTCAACGCCGGGCCTTCGATGTCCGGCGTCTCGTCGCCCAGCCGGCCATAGACCTGGGCGAGAGCCGATCCGCCCAGGCGCCCCGGCCCCTCGCAGCCCACTTCCAGGAGCATGAGCACGGTATCCGGCTCCGGCGTGAGCTGCGGAGTGAGGGCGCCGCGCACGTCGTCCACCACGGCGAAAGCGGTCACATTGAGCGACACCGGCGCGGTGACTTCGTGTCTTTGGCCCTCGGACTCCCAGGACGTCTTCATCGCCATCGAGTCCTTGCCCACCGGGATGGACAGGCCGAGGTCGATGCAGAGCTCGCTCACCGCCTCGACGGTCTCGTAGAGCACCGCGTCCTCGCCGGGCGAGCCGGCGGCCGCCATCCAGTTGGCCGACAGCTTCACGCGGTCCAGCCCATCCAACGGGGCTGACAGGAGATTCGTCAACGCCTCGGCGACCGCCATGCGGCCGCTGGCGGGTCCGGAAATCAAGGCCAGGGGCGGCCGCTCGCCCATCGCCATGGCCTCGCCGTGATAGCCGTGGTAGTCGCTCAGGGTAACTGCCGCGTCGGCCACCGGGGCCTGCCACGGGCCCACCATCTGGTCCCGGCTCACAAGGCCCGTCACGGTGCGGTCGCCGATGGTGACGAGGAACGACTTGTCGCCGACGGCGGGCAGCCGGAGGACCCGATCCAGGGCATCATCCACCGCCACGTCGTCCAGGCGCAGGGGAGCGCCGGAGAAAGGCACCGATCGAACGTCGCGGCTCATCCTCGGCGGCTTCCCGAACAGCAGCGCCATGTCGATGTCGATGGGCCTCGCACCCGCGCTCCCCGCCTGCCATTCGTCTTCCAGGACCAGGTGGCCGTCGCCGGTTGCCCGGCCGGCGATGCAGTACAGGCCTTTCTCGCGGCGGCAGATCGCCTCGAAGCTTGCGAGCGACTCCTCGGCAATGGCGAGTACGTAGCGCTCCTGGGCCTCGTTGCACCAGATCTGCATGGGCGACATGCCCGGCTCGTCGTTCAATAGGTTGCGCAGATGAAAATACCCGCCCCGCTCATCGGCGTGGACCAGCTCGGGCAAGGCGTTGGACAGGCCGCCCGCGCCGACATCGTGGATGGAGATGATGGGGTTGTCGGCGCCCTGCTCCCAGCAACGGTCGATGACTTCCTGGCAGCGGCGCTGCATCTCGGGGTTGCCCCGCTGCACCGAGGCGAAATCCAGCGCCTCGCTGCTCGACCCCGCCTTGACGCTCGACGCGGCGCCTCCACCGAGGCCGATCAGCATCGCCGGACCGCCCAGCACGATGATGATCGCCCCCGCCGGGATGCTCTTCTTCAGGACGTGCCCGTCCGCGATGTTGCCGAGGCCGCCGGCGATCATGATCGGCTTGTGGTAGCCGCGGTGGCCGGATCCCGTGCGCAGCTCGAAGGTCCTGAAGTAGCCGCCGATGTTCGGCCTGCCGAACTCGTTGTTGAACGAAGCGCCGCCGATGGGGCCGTCGAGCATGATCTTGAGGGGCGAGGCGATGCGCGCGGGCGCGTGAGCTTCCTCTTCCCAGGGCATGGGATCGTCGGGAATGCGCAGGTGCGATACCGTGAAGCCGGTGAGCCCGGCCTTGGGCTTGGCGCCGGTGCCGGTGGCGCCCTCGTCGCGGATCTCGCCGCCAGATCCGGTGGCCGCGCCCGCGAAGGGGGAAATCGCCGTCGGGTGGTTGTGGGTCTCCACCTTGCACATCACGTGCAGTATTTCCTCGTGGCCGCGATACACGCGGTCGCCGGGATCCTGGTGGAAACGCCGGCCGGCAAGGCCCTCCAGCACGGCAGCGTTGTCGCTGTAGGCGGACAGCGTGTGCTCCGGATGGCTTTGGTGGGTGCGGCGGATCATCGAGAACAAGGACGCGGCCCGCGGGCGGCCGTCGACGGTCCACTCGGCGTTGAAGATCTTGTGCCGGCAGTGCTCGGAGTTGACCTGGCCGAACATCATCAGCTCGACGTCGCTGGGGTCGCGTCCGAGATCCCGGTACTGCCCCACGAGATAGTCGATCTCGTCCTCCGACAACGCCAGCCCCCACGCCACGTTGGCTTCCTCCAGGGCTTGCCGCCCCCGCTCGAGCAGGGGCACGGTCTCGAGTGGCGCAGGCGCCGCGTGCTCGAACAGGCGCTGCGCGTCGCCCGTATTCCTGAACACCGACTCCGTCATGGGGTCGTGCAGGTGGCGGGCGAACACCTCGAAATCCGATTCGGAGAACGGCCGTGACGGATCGACGGCCTGCAGCGTCCACGCGATCCCCCGCTCGAGACGCTCGATCCGGCGCAGGCCGCAGCGCTGCACGATATCGGTGGCCTTGCTGGACCACGGGGAGCGCGTCCCGACGCGCGGGGTGACGATCAGGGATTCGCCGGCGAAGGGCGCGGGCTCGGATCGGGGACCGTAGTGCAGCAACCGGTCGAGTTTGCGCAGCTCCCCGGCCGTGAGACCCTCCGTCGCTGCCTGCTCCTCCAGAAGGACGAGATGAAGACAGCGGGCGGACAGTGCCTTCAACGATGGCGCTTCGCGGCTGATCGCTCCCGTGAGCTTTTCGAGGCGAAATCTGGAGTGTGCCGCGGGTCCTTCCAGGACCAGCACCGATCCCGGCAAGCTCTGGTTAATTCAGCTTTCCTCCGGCAGCGGCACGCCGAGACGATGGGCGACCTCTTCGTACGCCTCCACGACGTTGCCGAGGTTCTTCCGGAAGCGGTCCTTGTCGAGCTTCTCCCGGGTGTGGGCGTCCCAGATGCGGCAGCCGTCGGGCGTGAACTCGTCGCCCAGCAGGAGATCGCCGTCGTAGCGCCCGAACTCGAGCTTGAAATCCACCAACAGCATGTCGCCGTCGTGGAACAGGCGGGTCAGGACTTCGTTGATCCGAAAGGTCAGCTCCTGCATGAGCTTCACCTCGTGGTCCTCGGCCCACCCGAAGGCGCGGATGTGATACTCGTTGATCATCGGATCGTGGCGGGCGTCGTCCTTCAGGAAGAACTCGAAGATCGGCGTCTTCAGCTCCAGCCCTTCCTTGACCCCGAGCCGCTTGCAGATGGATCCCGCCGCGAGGTTTCGCACCACGCATTCGACGGGAATCATCTCGAGGCGCTTGACCAGGCTTTCGTCGTCCGACAGGAGCTTTTCGAAGTGGGTGCCGATGCCCTCGCGCTCCAGCATCTGCATGATGAACGCATTGAAGTTGTTGTTGACCATCCCCTTGTGCTCGAGCTGCTCGATCTTCTCGCCGTCGAACGCAGAGGTGTCGTTGCGAAAGTGCAGAATCAGCTTTTTGGGATCGTCTGTCAGGTAGACGGATTTCGCCTTGCCGGCGTAGAGATAGTCGCCTTTTTGCATGCGTGAAGCTCCACAGAAACAAAAAAGACAGCGCTCGTCTTGCGCTGTCCGGTTACCAGTGCGGCCCATGCGCGCCCTCGATTCGCATCGACCATTGCGGCCCCGGCAGGGCCCGCCGACGCCCTGCCGGCCGTCGGCTCGGGGGATCCCCGATCGCCCTAGGAAGCTCTGTTTAATGCTGTCATTGCGAGGAGCGACGCGACGAAGCAATCCAGAAAGCGTGGAATGGCAAGCATCCTGGATTGCTTCGCTGCGCTCACAATGACAGCGTAAGCGATTAATCAGGGCTTCCCTAGATTATACCCGCTTTGCGCATCGCAGCCCTCACCGTTTCGTGGTACGGGTCGGCCAGCCAGGTCAGGGGCAGGCGGATGCCGCGGTCGATCATCCCCATCTCGTGGAGCGCCCACTTGACCGGTATCGGATTGGACTCGACGAACAGGGCCGCGTGCAGGTCGGCGAGCCCGGCGTTGACGGCGCGCGCGGTTTCGGCGTCGCCGGCAATGGCGGCGTCGCACATCTGCCGCATGGCGCGGGGCGCGACATTGGCGGTGACCGAGATGTCGCCCTTGCCGCCGAGCAGCATGTGCTCGCAGGCCGTGCCGTCCTCGCCGGTGAAGATGCTCATGCGGTCGCCGCAGGTCTCCACGAGCTCACGGGCGCGATCCAGCTTACCGGTGGCGTCCTTGATGCCCACGATGTTCTCGATGCCCGCCAGGCGATCCACGGTCGCCGTCAGCAGGTCGCAGGCGGTGCGGCCGGGCACGTTGTACAGGATCTGGGGAATCGGCACCGCTTCGGCGATGGTCTTGAAATGCTGGTACAGGCCTTCCTGGGTGGGCTTGTTGTAATAAGGCACCACCAGCAGCGCGCCGTCGGCCCCGATCTCATGGGCGATGCGGGTGAGATGGACGGCCTCGGTGGTCGAGTTGGCCCCGGTCCCGGCAATAATGGGGATGCGTCCCGCGGCGTGCTTCACCGTCCGCTCCATGACCTCGGCATGCAGCTCGAAGCCGAGTGTCGCGGACTCGCCCGTCGTGCCCACCGAGATGATCGCCTGGGTGCCGCTGTCGACATGGAAATCGATCAGGCGCTCCATAGCCGCGAAGTCGACCTCCGTGTCCGGGTGCATGGGCGTCACCATCGCCACCATACTGCCTTGAAACATTCTTGTACCCGCCTGATGTTGACCCCGTTCGATGTTAAAGGGGGGCCGAAGGAATGACAAGGCATCCGGCCCCCGCGGACCACACCGGGTCCGAGCCCGCCCAGGCGGTATCCGAGGGTCGCCCGGTGATGCCAGTCGCCGTCAAATCAAGCACTTAGGCATCCGTCCGACGGCCCGGGCTCTCAGACACTCGAGTCGCTAGCCGCGGACCTGAGGCCCGTGGTAAGGTGCCTGGTCGCCAGTCACAGCCACACTGGTGAATTCACCAGAATCCGTACCACGATTCCAATACGTTCACCAAAGGGGTATGACGAATGATTGAAGGCCTGATCCGGCTGCCGTGGTGGGGCTACGTGATCGTAGCCGCCGTATTCACCCAGATCACCATCGCGGCGGTGACCCTCTATCTGCACCGTTGCCAAACCCACCGAGCACTGGATCTGCACCCCGCCGTCAGCCATTTCTTCCGCTTCTGGCTCTGGATCACCACCAGCATGGTGACCAAGGAATGGGTGGCGGTGCACCGCAAGCATCACGCCAGGGTCGAGACGGAGGACGACCCCCACAGCCCGCAGGTCCGGGGGATAGGCAAGGTCCTGTGGCTGGGTGCCCTGCTCTACCATCGCGAGGCCGCCAAAGGCGGGACCCTCGAGCAGTACGGCAGCGGCACCCCCGACGACTGGCTGGAGCGCAACGTCTACTCCCAGCGCAGAAACATCGGCATCGGCTCCATGCTGATTATCAACATACTGCTGTTCGGGCCCATCGCCGGAGGCTCGATCTGGCTGGCGCAGATGCTCTGGATCCCCTTCTGGGCCGCGGGTGTGATCAACGGCATAGGACACTACTGGGGCTACCGGAACTTCGAGGTGCCCGACGCCAGCAAGAACATCGTCCCCTGGGGCCTCATCATCGGCGGCGAGGAGCTGCACAACAATCACCACGCCTATGCGAGCTCCGCCAAGTTCTCCAACAAGAAATGGGAGATCGACGTCGGCTGGCTGTACATCCGCCTCTTGAGCAAGCTGGGATTGGCGCGTGTGCGGCGCACCGTGCCCGAGCTGGTCGAGGTCGAAGAGAAGCAGCAGTTCGATATCGAAAGCGTCCGTGCCCTGGTCAACACCCGGTTCCAGATCATGGCGAACTTCGTCAAGGAAGTGCTCCACGACGTGCACCGGCAGGAGATCCGGAAGCTTGCCCAGAACGGCGACGTGGAGTACGCGTCACTGGTCAAGCGCGCCCGCATCCTGATGATCCGCGAGAGCCGGCTGCTGAGCGACCGCGCCCGGGCCCAGCTCTCCTACGTGCTCAAGCTGAGCCCGCGGCTCAACAAGGTCTACCTGATGAAGCAGCGCCTGCAGGAGATCTGGTCCAGCCACGCCCAGAGCCAGGAGAAGATTCTTCACGCCCTGGAAGAGTGGTGCCGCGCCGCCGAAGCCTCGGGCATCGAAGCGCTCCGGGAATTCTCCCGCCGCCTGCGCCGCTACGAGCTGGCCACGGCCTGAAGCCTCAACTCGCTCCCTCTCCCGCTTGCGGGAGAGGGATGGGGTGAGAGTGATCAAACAAGCCAGGCGGCTTCGCCGCTTTCCAAGGTAAATCAGACTTTGTGTCTGAGCGCTACTCCGTCTTCTACCTCGAAATCAAACGAAGGGGACGGCGTTACGGCATGAACCGGGGAGGGACTTTGTCGACCGTCTCGAGGCAGGAGCCGAGAGCGAGGCTACGCGGACGTACTTGCGGCGTGTCGACAGAGACACTTCCCGGTTCATGCGGGGCATTCCAGTTCGGTCTCGGCAGGCCCCGGGAGCGCAGCACCATCAAACACTGCCAGTCGGAATGAATTCCGACCCACAGGGAAGTGGGAGTGTCGGAGATCGTCGGGAACGGGATCCGACCGACCCACAGGGAAGTGGGGAGTGCCGGAGACCGTCGGGAACGGGATCCGGCCGACCCACTTCGGAAGTGGGGAGTGTCGCAGACCGCCGGAAGCGGAGCCGACACTCCCACAGGGGGAACGGACTGTCCCTCAGGCGCGCAGCTTCTGGGTGATTCTGTCGTGCAGGGGGCTGTGCCGCGGGACGTGCGCCAGCAGGAACTGCATCTGGTCGGCCAGCACGCGGCGGCCGCGGAGATAGACGTACTCCGCGTGGGTCGGCACGAAGGGGATGGCCAGCAGCTTCAGTCCCGCCTGCTCCGGCGTCCGCCCCGCCTTGTGGTTGTTGCACCGCTTGCACGCGGTCACCACGTTGTTCCAGTCGTCCGTGCCGCCCATGCTCAGGGGCTTCACGTGATCGCGCGACAGGTCCCGGACCGGGAACTGCTGGCCGCAGTAAAGGCACAGGCGACCGTCGCGAGCGAAAAGGGCCCCGTTGCTCAAGGGGGGTGAATACAGCCGGTCCGCCCTGGTGGCCGCGTGGCTGTGGCCCCGGGTCGCGATGATCGAATTGACCTCGACCACACTGCGCCTGCGGGACAGCGCGTTGATGCCCCCGAATACCTTGTAAAGCAGCGTCCCGCACGCGTACTCCACCTGGTCCAGGTAGTAGAGCGTGACCGCCTCCCGGTAGTTGATCCACTCCAGCGGCATCCCGGCGATATCCGTCCGGAGCACTTGATGATCGAGACTATACATACGAGCGTTTCAGGGCGCGGCGACATTCGGACCGACGACCGGCCAGCGCCGCTGCGGCATTAAAGCAAGAAATCTACTACAAAACCACGTCGAACGGCACAACAGGGGGCTTTTCACCGCCGTTCCGGCGCACCCGGGCACCCGGTGGACCGGCGCCCGGGTGCGTGGAAGTACGTATTCCGGCGCCGTGTGTTACCGTCTTAGAGTTGACTAAAATCAACAGCGGAGCACCACCCGATGACGCAGAGGAATATCCTACGGTTTCCGGACCGGCCCAACAGCTGCGGCGATTGCAGCAAAATCAGCATTTGTCTCGGGCTGGGGCTCGAGGGGAGTGGAACCGCACTGGATGTCGGCGTACGGACCCGGGTCCTTCGCAAGCAGGAGAAGCTGATCAACGACGGCGACCATTTCCACGCCCTCTACGCCGTCCGTTCCGGAGCCATCAAGACTTACAAGACAACGGAGGCCGGCGAGGAGCAGATCATCGACTTCTGCCTGCCCGGAGACCTGATCGGGCTCGACGCCATTCATTCCGGCCGCTTCAACTGCCACGCCGTGGCGCTGGATACGAGCAGCGTCTGCACACTGGAGTTTGTCGACATCGAGCGGCTGTGCGAGCAGTCCCCGGCTTTTCGAAAGGCGTTCTTCAAGCGCCTGAGCGCCGGCATACTGCGGAACGAGAATTTCCTCGTTACTATGGGTACGCGGGACGCCTATCAGCGCCTGGCGGCCTTTCTCGTGACCTTGATCGAGTACTACGGCAGCCACGGCTATTCACGCTATGAATTCGTGCTGCCCATGAGCCGCGCGGACATCGCGGATTATCTGAATCTCGCGGTCGAAACCGTCAGCCGCCTCTTCTCGCGCCTGCAGGGGGAGCACTGCGTCCACATCAAGAGAAGTACGGTTACCGTCAAGAACCTCGGAGGCCTGTACGAGGCGGCAGGGATGCGCGGGCCGGAAGCCCGTGCCACCGCCCGTATCCAATAGCGACGGAGCCTCGAGTCCACCCACCGGAGAGTCGGTGACCGAGTGCTTTCACTGCGGCCTTCCGGTGCCCGCGGGGGTTCGGCTTTCGGTCGCGATCGACGGCCGGGAGCGGCCCATGTGCTGCCACGGCTGCGAGGCCGTGGCGCAGACCATCGTGGACGCCGGCTATTCGAACTTCTACACGCGGCGGTCCACCAAACCCATGACCCGTGTCGAGGCGGTGCCGGATTTCCTGCGCGCCGCCTCCGCTTACGACGACGACGCCGTCGCGTCTGAATACGTCCGGGCCGAAACGAAGGACGGCGGGCGGAAGGACTCCCTCAAGCATGTTTCGCTGCTCATCGACGGCATAAGCTGCGCCGCTTGCGCCTGGTTGATCGAGCGACGACTCAAGGAAACGCCGGGCGTCATCGAGGCGCACGTCAATTACAGCACTCACAGGGCGATGTTGTCCTGGATCCCGGGGAAAGCCCGGCTGAGTGACATCATCGAACGCGTTCGTAGCATCGGCTACCGGGCACAGCCCTACAACCCGGCCGTCCACGAAGAAATCGCCCGCCGGGAAGACCGCTCTTATCTGCTGCGCATAGGCATCAGCGGTGCGCTGGGCATGCAGGTCATGATGATCGCCACGGCGATGTACTTCGGAGACAGCGGCGGCATCGAGGAGGGTTACCGGACCCTGTTTCGCTGGCTCGGCCTGTTCCTGACGGCGCCGGTGATCGTCTACTGCGCACTGCCCTTCTTTCGCGGCGCCGTGCGGGACGCGCGCAACGGCACGCTCGGCATGGACGTGCCGGTGACCCTGGGTCTGGTGATCGCCTTCGCCGGGAGCGCCCGGGCCACCTGGACCGGCGCCGGCAGCGTCTACTATGACTCCATCGTCATGTTCGTCTTCTTCCTTCTGTGCGCGCGCTACCTAGAGAATCGTGCCCGCCATCGAAGCGTCGCAGCCGTCGAAGCCCTGAATCAGGCACTGCCGGATCTCGCCGAGCGCCGCCGTGGAGACGGACAATGGGAGCGCGTTCCTGGCACCCGATTGTCGCCGGGCGACATTATCCGGGTTCGAGCCGGCGGCGGGTTCCCCGCGGACGGCACTATCAGGGAAGGAGCCACCTCGGCCAACGAATCCCTGCTCACCGGAGAGCCCACCCCTGTTGAAAAGCCGGTAGGCAGCGCGGTGCTGGCGGGCTCGGTCAATATTGACCAGCCGGTGATCGTCGAAGTCACGAGCGCCCGCGGGGGCTCGATCCTGTCCCAGATCATCCGGATGACGGAGCGGGCGCAGACCCACAAGCCGAGGCTGGCAAGAGCGGCGGACCATGCCTCGGCCTGGTTCGTGGCATCGGTTGTGCTTCTCGCGGCGAGCGCGGGCGTGTACTGGTCCGTGCACGGCGACGCCGACTGGGTGGCGGTCGTCGTTTCGATACTGGTCGTGAGCTGCCCCTGCGCTTTGTCCCTGGCGACCCCGGCGGCGCTGACGTCGGCGGTCAACGCGCTGACCAGGCGTTCCATCATTCCCGTGTCCGGCGCCGCTCTCGAAACGCTGGCGCGGATCGACACCGTGGTCCTGGACAAGACCGGCACGCTCACCGAAGGCAGGTTGAGCGTGACGGACATCGTTTCTCCGACGGGGGTGAGCGCGGTGCGGGTGCTTCGAATCGCCGCCGCGCTCAACCAGAGCTCCCACCATCCGGTGGGGCGGGCGATCGTCGCCCGCTTCGGCGGCATTCCGCCGCCCGTCGCACAGCCCCATCGTGATGCCGGCGGCGTCGACGGTATCGTCGACGGAAAGCGCTACTACCTCGGTAATGCCGCGTACATCACCGCCCGGACGGCCGCGCGCCCCGGATCGGACGGCCCGGGCACCTGCGCCTGGCTCGCCGATGACGAGCGAATCCTCGGACGCATGGACCTCGAAGACCGCGTCCGTCCCGACGCGCAAGACATGCTTCGCGAACTCTCACGAGCCGGCCTGCACCCGCGCCTTTTCTCCGGCGACCGTTCACCGGCGGTCGAGAAGCTGGCCCGCCGGCTCGGCATATCGGACTTCGAAGGGGACATGAGCCCCTCTCGAAAGCTCGCGGCGCTGCAAGCTCTTCAGGGGCAGGGTCACCGCGTCGCCGCGCTTGGGGACGGCATCAACGATGCGCCGTTTCTCTCCGCCGCAGACGTCTCCATCTCGATGGCCCGGGGCGCGGACCTGGCGCGGGTAAACGCCGATCTCGTGCTTATGGGTGACTGCTTGGATGCAGTGCCCGAGGCCCTCCGGATCGCCCGTCGTGTTCGCACTGTCATCCGGCAGAACATCGCCTGGGCGGTGGGTTACAACTTGGTGGCGCTGCCGGCGGCAACCCTGGGGATGGTCCCGCCGTGGCTGGCCGCGATCGGCATGTCGCTGAGCTCCCTGGTCGTCGTGTCCAATGCTCTCCGGCTGAACCTCCGGCGACCGGAACCCCGCAGCCCGGTACGGGGAGCTCTGGTGCCGGCGGCCGGCTGACATGGAGATCATCTATCTGTTGATACCCCTGTCGCTGGCGCTGGTCGCGGTTATCGTCGGATTCGTCATCTGGGCGGTGAAAAGCGGCCAGTTCGAGGATCTCGACCGCCCAGGCTACGCGATTCTCGATGATGACGACGGCATCGGAACTCCCGGGGGACCGGCGCCCCTGAAGCAGACGAAGGAACCTCCCGGCAACACCTGAGCGCGCGACGCGCCTCATATCGCCGCTTTCAGCGGCGCCCGACCGGATCTGAACGGCTTTGACCTGGTACGCCCAATCCTGATAAAAGATGGCTGGCGCGCGCGCGCACGGATCACGTGGCAGCGAAATCATAACGAATGGGCAGATATGACCGGCGAAGGGCACCTACCATATCCGGACCAGCACAGCAGTGGTCTGACTCCGGAAGAAGTCGATCCCGGATCTCTTTTGGACGCGCTGTTTACGCTTTTCAACGGCGAACGAGTGCTCGTGCTGGAGCTGGACGAGCAGTGCCGCATTGTCAGATGGAATCGCGGATTCACTGCGGTAACGGGCTACAGTGCCGAAAAGCTCATGAACGCCTTTCCTCCCGACCTGCTGCAGGCCGGTGCGGAGAAATCGAACCCCGAGACCGGCACCCCCGGCGATTACGCCTGCCAGCGGATGGAAAAGTGGCTGTGCACGCCCGATCGTGCCTGTACGGTTCATTGGATCAAACTGTGGAGCCACTGCGACCACGGCCGGCGGCATTTCGTCAAGCTCGGCTGGTATCATCAGCACGGGCGTGAGACGTTCGGCGACGACGAGACCAGCCGCCACCAGCTTCGGGCTTTCCTCGACGCGACGCCCGACGTCGTAATCACCATCAACGATCAGGGCACCATTGTGTCCGTGAACCCCGCCACCGAGAAGCTGTTCGGATACCGGCGATCCGAGCTGACCGGGCGCAACCTCTCTCTACTGATGGCCGCTCCGGACCGCGAACGGCACGATGAGTATCTGAAGAACTATCTCGAGACCGGGAAGCCGAAAATTATCGGCACCGGGCGTGACATTCTGGCTTGCCGCAAGGACGGCAAGGTATTCCCGGCGCGCCTGTCGGTCTGCGAGTTCAAGTCTCACGGCGAGACTTACTTCACCGGCATGCTTCAGGACATTTCCGAGCGGGTGGCCGCGGACAATCGGGAACGCGCAATGTTCGCCGAGCACGCGCACACCTCCAGGGTCGTCGCTCTCGGGGAGATGGCGTCCAGCATCGCGCACGAGATCAACCAGCCGCTCACGGCCATCGTCAGCTTCGCCGACGCCTCCCGCAAGCTGTTGGAAACGGAACGGCCCGATCCCGAAACCTTGAAACACGCGCTTTCGCAGATATCCAGGCAGGGGCAGCGCGCGGGGGAGATCATTCGACGGCTGCGCCAGTTCGTGAAGAAGAAGGAGCCTGATCGCAGCACCGTGAATATCAATGAGCTGATCCAAGCCGCAGTCGCCATGACCAAGCACGACGCGGATCGCTACGGCATCTCGCTGGTGCTCGACCTCGATCCCGGCGCCCTCCACACGCTCGTCGACCGCCTCCAGATAGAGCAGGTCGTGCTGAATCTGATCCGCAACAGCATTGAGGCAATCAACGAACAGGGCGGCGCGGACGGTGCCATTACAGTCCGCAGCCGCTTGCGCGAGGACATGGTGGCCGTGTCGGTATCGGATAATGGGCCCGGCATCAAGCCGTCGGAGGTGCCGAGGATCTTCGATGCGTTCTACAGCACCAAGAGCACCGGCACCGGGCTGGGGCTTTCCATCAGTCGCTCCATAGCGGAAGCCCATGACGGGTCGCTCACCTTCGAGCCGGACCCGGACTCCGGCGTGACCTTTACCCTGTTGCTGCCCGCGGACGCGGTCGAGACCCCATGAGCGAAGCGAAGGGTACGGTGTTCATCGTCGATGACGACGAGGCGGTCCGCGACGGCTTGTTGTTGCTGTTGCGAAGCCACGGTTACCACTCGCAGGCGTTTTCGTCCGGAGACGCCTTGCTGAATCGCTGCACTCAGCCGCTGCCGCAGCGGCTCATGGCGATCCTCGACCTCAGCATGCCCGGAATGGACGGTCTGACGCTTCAGGAGGAACTGCTGCGCAGACGCATCGCCATGCCGGTCGTCTTTCTGAGCGGCGGCGGAGACATTCCAGCCGCGGTCGATGCCGTCCGTCACGGCGCCGTCGACTTCGTGGAAAAGCCCGTCGACAGCGACGTGCTCATCGACAGGGTGGAAAGAGCCTTGGAGACGAGCCAGAAGCGCGACGACACCGCTGCGACCGAACAGATATTTCAAGAACAGGTGGCTTCCCTGACGCCACGGGAGCGGCAAGTGCTCGACAGCATCGCTGATGGCAAGACAGCCAAGAGGACGGCGTTGAATCTGGGCATCAGCGAGCGCACGGTCGAGTTGCACCGCTCCCGTGTCCTGAAGAAGATGGGGGTGCGCAACGCAACGGAGCTTCTCAACCGGGTGATTCCCAATCTGCGTCCCAGGAAAGATCAAGAGGGGTGATCTGCATCATGGATTGACGCCGGTGGGGGTGCTTATATGACTGATATCGATGACCGTCATCAGACCACACCTCTACCGTGAGCCACGTAGTTCCGGAGCTTGACAATCCCGATGTTGCGCTCGTCGTCGCCGACGATGCGCTGCGCGCCGCCATGCGCATGCTGCTCGCCGTGTCTGGCCTGCGGGTGATCGAATACCGCACGATCGCGGAGTTCCTGACCTCCGCGGCCGGTGCGCGCCGGTGCCTGGTCGTCGATTGTCAACTTCCCGAGATGCCGCGGCGTCGGTTGCGCGATCAGATCGTCAGGCTCGACCAGCAGATTCCCGTCGTGCTGGTGACTGCGTACTCCGAAGACTTCGAAGCGGCCAAGGCCATCCGGCCCCATGTCTACATCGTTCGCAAACCCTTTGTCGGGAATCATCTCGTCGAAACGGTCGGCGATGCACTGACCGCCGCGTTCGGCAAACGACTCCCTGGTGTAAACAAGAGCTCACCCTGAGCTCATGCCCGCCCGCACGGACGTCTTCACCAAGCTGGTCGGAGAGCACATGGGCGCTCCCCCGGTGCTGGCCGGGAGGGAGGATCCCTGCGGAACCGTGGTGGAGAAGATGCGCTCGGGGCGAGCCAACAGCGCTGTTGTCGTCGATGTAGACGGCTTGCCCGTGGGCATCGTAACCGAACAGGACATCTGCCGTCGCCTGGCCTTCCGGATGCCGGAGGAGACGCCGGCAAGCGCGATCATGTCACAGCCCGTCCAGGTGGTCGAAACGGGGGACCGCCTGTTCCACGCGCTTGCGCAGATGCGCCGCCTCGGCCTGCGGCACATGCCGGTGGTGGAATCGGGAACGGGGCGCATCGTCGGCATGCTCGAGATCCAGAGGGCGCTCGAGCTCGCCGCCGCGGATATGGTCGAGCAGATAGAGCGGCTCACGCATTCGGCCACCATCCAGGGCATGGCTCGCACCAAGCACGCCATGGTGAACGTCGCGCGGCAGCTCTTCGACGACGCTACGCCGGCGCCGGACGTCCAGCAACTCATCACCGACATCAACAACGATCTCTACCAGCGCGTCGTCGAGCTGTGCCTCGAGAACATGAGGGATTCCGGGTGGGGAGCGCCGCCTGTTGCTTTTGACGTCATGGTGATGGGCTCGGGAGGGCGCGGGGAGAACTTTCTTCATCCGGACCAGGATAACGGCTTCATCATCGACGACTATCCGGACGCCGCCCACGACGAGATCGATGCGTGGTTCATCGAGCTTGCGCAGCGCATGACGGAGAGCCTCGACCGGGTGGGCTTTCCCTATTGCAGCGGCAGCGTCATGGCGACCAACCCCTTATGGCGCAAGACCATTACCCAGTGGAAGGCCCAGGTCGATCTGTGGGTGGGCAGGGGAACGGGCATGGTGCTGCGGCTCGGGGACATCTTCTTCGACTTCAAGCGGGTATACGGAAGCGGGGCGCTCGCGAAGGATTTGAGAAGGCACGTCACCACCGCGGCCGGCCAGCCCTTCTTTCTGCGCAGGATGCTCCAGCTCGACGACGACCATCGGGTCGCGCTGGGTCCCTTCAGGCACCTGTTGGTAGACCATGAGGACGGCCCGTTCAAGGGGAAGCTGGATCTCAAGCGCGCCGGCAGCCTGCCCCTGGTCGAAGCCGCCCGCATCGGCGCGCTGTTGAACGCGATACCCGAGACGTCCACGTTGGAGCGGATCAACGCCCTGCACGGTAAGGGCATGCTGTCGGACGACGAAAGGGATTACCTCGACGGGGCGTTCACCCATATCACCAATCTCGTGCTTCGCCAGCAGGTTCGCGATTTCACCGACGGCAGGCCCCTCGGGAACCACGTCGGCCTCGACGACATGACCCGGCGGGAGCGTGACATGCTGGTGGACGGCTTGCGCGCCATCAGGCGCTTCAGGAAGCGCATCCGCGAGGAGCTGACCGGCGAGTTGTTCTAGCACGATGCTCTTCAACAGCCTGCCGGCGGCGAGGGGGCACCCGGTTCGCGACTCATCTTCAAAACCGTGCCTGCAGCTTCCGGATATGGAGTATCCCGCTCGAAGCTTCCAATGCCTGGCCCAGGGTTTCCACACCGATGCGCCGCAGGGCCGGCAGCATCTTCGCGAATATCTCAGCCGTCGCGCGGGCGTCTCCGAGCGCAGTATGCCGCGCGTCGTCGGCGATGCCGACGCCGAACCTGGCGGCGATGGCATCCAGGGTATGGGAGGAGAAACTGGGCTGCAGCACGAAAGAAATCAGCAGGGTGTCGAGCACGGCATTGTCGAACTTCACGCCGCTGTCCGGCTCGCGCAACCTGAGAAATTTCATATCGAACGCCGCATTGTGCGCCACCAGCACGGCGCCTTCGGCAAAGGCCTTGAACGATCTCATCACTTCCCGGACGTCCGGCGCAGCCGCGACCATGTCATCGGTGATACCGTGAAAGCGCGTCGAGGTCGGCGGAATCGATCTGCCGGGGTTGACCAGGGTATCGAACTCCTCTCCGGTCCCCACGCCCTTCACCAGGCGGACCCCGGCGATCTGGACGATAGCGTCTCCGCCGCTCGGATTCAGGCCGGTCGTCTCGGTATCGAAGACCACGTAATCCAGCTCCGCGAGCGGCCTGTCCATGTCGCGACGGTGGTCGCGTGCTTCCAGCAGCGAGAAGTCGTAGAACTCGGGGCGATCCGACAAGACCCCGGTTCTCACGCCCGACCACCGGGGGGCTTCGTCCCCGGGAAACGACAGGACATATCCCGAGCACCTGCCACCGGTTTCGATGACCAGACTCATGCGCAGAGCGATTTTGCGGCCGTCCGCAGTGCGATCCTCCAGGCGGGTGGGCGGCGGCCCGCCGCCCTGCGCACGCCCGCGCTTCAAACGCTCGTACTCCTCGCGAATCCGCCCCTCGGGAAACACAGACATGATGGGACGATGCAGGCCGACCGGCCCGGCCTGCTCCAGGGCGGCCACCGCCGCCTGGTTGAACAGCACGATTCGGTGATCGTCGTTGCATACGACGACACCCTCATGCAGGTCACAGAGGATGGCCTCCAGCCGGAACTTGCGGCGTTCCACCTCCTCGGCCACCGCTCCGACGGCGGCGGCGGTGTCGCGCCGTTCCAGGTTCAGGCGCCGTCCGAGCTCCTCCAAGGCCGCGGGGAGGTCTCCGAGCCAGTGATCGTGCCCGACATCGAGGTGGTGGTCGCCCTCCGTGGTCACGAGAACGGATAGCTGCTCCCGGAGTCGACGCAACGGCCGGAAGACCCGTCGCTCCAGGCGACCGGCACTGATCCAGATGACCGCCACGATCACCACGGACTCGACGGCGAGGAGCGCGATCAGGACTCCGTGAGCCGGCGGTTCGCGCGCCGCCATCCAAACGTCCACCGCCCCGGCAACGGCGACCAGGATAGACGACACGGCAACGAAACGACGGGGTATACCCATGGGAGCGCCCATTGTATGAGACACGAAATTCCCGCAACGACTGCCGGCTGTCCCGTGGCGGCGGAGTCCGTTTCCTTCGGCGGCGCTCCTGATCAAGGATTCAGCAGGAACTTCTCCCAACCGGCATCGCCATGCTGGTAGCACACGCGTTCATGCAGGTTGCGCCATCCGGCATGCCAGAACTCGATCCGACCCGGCCGCAGCCGGTAGCCGCGCCACCGGGGCGGCTTGGGAACCCGGCCGTCGATAAACTGCTCCCGGCACTTCGCCAGACGGTTGTGAAGCGTGTCGCGGCTGTCGAGGAGCGCGGACTGGTCGGATGCCCAGGCGGCGAACTGATTGTCGCGTGAGCGCGACGCCCACCACTTGGCGGCGTCGCTCTCCGGAACCTGTTCCACCACACCTTCCACCGTAACCTGCTCGTTCAAGGTGTTCCAATAGAAGCAGATCGCGGCGCATGGTCGCCGCTCGAGGTGGCGCCCCTTTCGCGAGCCGCTGTTGGTGAAGAAGACAAGACCATCCACGTCGAACTGCGTGACGGTCATGGTCCGAAGGGTGGGCCGCCCGCCGTCATCCACCGTGGCGAGCGTGGCGACAGCCGGCTCGGCCAGCCCCGACTTCCTGGCCTCCATGAACAGATGCACGAAGTGCTTCAGCGCCTCGTCGAGCAACGGATCGTCGTGGTTGTCTGCCATACGTTTGTGCTGTGCAACGGTCCCGGGGCGGCATCTCCGGGTTACACAACCTCCCCTCCTCCCGGGACCCGGATATCGATGAAAAGATAGCAACAAAATCCGCGCGGGAATTTGATTCAAATCAAGGTATGATTCCGTCACGACTGGAGAATTCGGAACAAGACACAAGGCCCCGGGGAAACACACGCAATTGTCCGGCTGTACAGAACTTGACTGGGATTTGATCCGGCGCTACGACACGCGCGGGCCGCGGTATACCTCCTACCCCACTGCCCTGCAGTTCACCGACCACTTCTCGAGCGGCGACTACGAGGAGCAGGTGCGGCGCAGCAATTCCGCGGCCATCCCGAGGCCGTTATCCGTCTACGTGCACATTCCGTTCTGCGAGCATCTGTGCTTCTACTGCGGCTGCACGAAGATCGCGACCCGCAACAGGGCCCACGCGGCGCGCTACCTGGAGCACCTGCTCCACGAAATCGATCTGAAGGCGCGCCTGTTCGTTCCGCGGCGGCGCGTGGATCAGCTCCACTTCGGGGGCGGCACACCGACCTTCCTGACGTCCGCGCAGCTCGCTTCCATACTTGACAGCCTCGAGGCCCGGTTCGACTTCAGCGACGACGCCAAGGGCGACTACTCCATAGAGATCGATCCCCGAACGGTCGATCCCGACGACATGCACGCCCTGCGGCGGATCGGCTTCAACAGGGTGAGTCTCGGTGTGCAGGATTTCGACCCGGCCGTGCAGCAGGCGGTGCATCGCATCCAGCCGGCGGAGCAAACGCTCGGCATACTCCAGGCGTCCCGGGAAGCCGGCATGCGCTCGATAAACGTGGACTTGATCTACGGGCTGGCGAAGCAGACGCCGAGCTCGATGCGCGACACGCTGTCGCAGGTGCTCGACGCGCGACCCGATCGCATCGCCCTGTTCAATTACGCCCACTTGCCGGAGCGCTTTCCCGCGCAGAGGCGGATACGCACGGAAGATCTGCCGGATGCCGAGCGCAAGCTCGAGATCCTTCGCTTGTCAGTGGAGATGATGACCGGGGCGGGCTACCTGTATATCGGCATGGACCACTTCGCCCTGCCCGGCGACGAGCTGGCGAGGGCGAGAGCGGACGGTACCCTCTATCGAAACTTCCAGGGCTACACGACGCATTCGGATTGTGAGCTGTTCGGCCTCGGCGTGTCGTCGATCGGATATGTGGGGCGCTGCTTCAGCCAGAATGTCTACGGCCTCGAGGACTATCGGCGCTGCATTGAAGCGGGGAGCCTGCCCCTCGCCAAAGGCCTGGTTCTGGATGATGACGATGTGCTGCGGGCGCATGTCATCAACGAGTTGATGTGCTTCGGCAGGCTGGACCTGCGGGCCGTCGGCGAGCGTTTCGACATCGATTTCACCGAGTACTTCGGGCAGGAGATGCAGCGTCTCGACAGCTTCGTGAAGGACGGCCTGCTGCACATCGGCGAAGATCACATCTCGGTGACCGACAACGGACGGATGCTGGTGCGCAACATCTGCGCCTCCTTCGACCGCTATCTTCCGGCCCAGCAGCCTGGCAGCTTTTCCCGGACGATCTGAGGTCGTCTCCCCGGCTGGCCAAACGCTCCCTCTCCCTCCGGGAGAGGGTTGGTGTGAGGGGGCGCTGCTTGGAACCCCTCACCCTATCCCTCTCGACTCGGCCTCCATGCTTCGTTCCGCCTCCCGCCCCGAAGTCGTCCTGCCAACGGGAGAGGGGACCGTTAGTGCTACTCCATCAAGGAGCGATAGAGCGTCCCGTACTGCTCCTTGAGGGACTCTTCCATCAAAGGATCCCGCGTCGAAGCGTACTGAGCACCGATGTCCTCGAGATCGGCGTCGCTCAGCGATGCCTTGGCCCGCTTCAGCAGGCCCACTTCTTCGGCGTCCATGTGCGAACGCAGTGCACCCACGTACTCAGAGCCGCGCTTGACCACCTCGTCTCGGGAAATGAACTCACCGGACTGGGCGGCCTTGACGATCTCCAGGAAGTCCGCGCCCATCTTCGCCAGATGCTCGTGTTCCTGCTTCAAGACTTCCACTTCGCGTGCGACCGAGGGCTCCTTCTCCAGGAGCCGCGCGAACATCGAGTCCTCCATGCGGTGGTGAACCAGGTCGGAGTAATTGGTGAGGTAGCGCATCGCATCCTGGACCAGATCGAGATCCGGCATCTGCTCCCGGCGCGCCTGCTCGATCTCCTTTTCGATCAGGTCGAGGACTCTGGCTGTATTGATATGGTCGTGATGTATGTTCTCCACCAGATTCGGCATATCGCTCACCTTGGATTCCCGAGTTCGATAATGGCGTGCGCCGTCGACCCGCATCGAGCCCCGACTTGTGACATTGTCGCCCTTATCGTTCGCGAACGCCACCTTGGCAGCGGCATCCGGGTCGTCAGTGCACATGATTCATGGCGTGATCGCCCATGCCGACACCGTGCCACAATGCCGTGACCGCCAGGCCGACCAGCACTGCGGCGGCGGCGTAGCGCACCTGCGGCCGGTTGCGCCAGGCCAGTATCCAGGAACCCGCCATACCCATGGTGATCAGGGCGGGCAGCGTCCCGAGGCCGAACCCGGCCATGAGGAGAGCGCCCCTCGCCGGGCTCCCGCTCGCAAGCGCCCAGGCCAGGACGGTGTAGACGAGCCCGCAGGGCAGCCATCCCCACACCAGTCCCAGAGCAAATGACTGCGCGGCACTACGCGCCGGTATCAGCCGCTGTCCGATGGGCTTCAGGCGCTGCCACACTCGCCCGCCAACCCGTTCCAGGCGAATCAGAAGACCACCCCGACCCACCAGGTACAGGGCGAGCAACAAGGCGAACGCGGCGGAAAAGCCCATGGCGAGCTGGCGAGCGAGAACCAGCGGCAGGAGACCGGACACCGCCTGGCTGGCGAACCCCGCCAGCGCCCCGGCGGCCGTGTAGCTGGTGATGCGCCCGCCGTTGTAGGCGAGGATGCGAGCGAGGCGCGAAGGCAGGCCGAGTTGCTCCGTGCCGATGGACAACAGGCCCGAAATGCCGCCGCACATGCCGACACAGTGGCCGGCGCCGAGCAGGCCGACGAGCACTGCAGACAGGAACGTGACGGTCTCGAACATTCAGGTACCGGAACCCACGGAGGCGGGTGCGGCCCGCGCCTGGGACCGGGTCGTAATCACGAAACCGTTCTTTCCGGGGAGCATCACCTCCTTGATCAGCCGCCATTGCGGCGTCTCGGCGCTGACGTACCATCGCCCGTATGGAAGAGCGGGCATAGTGGCGGAATACACCCCGTTCGCGTCGCGACGGAGCGACAACACCCTGTCCAGGCCCTGCCGTGTCGCATGATAAAAGCCGAGCTTCAGCACCGCGGGGGACTGGAAGGACGGACTGCCCGACAGAGACAGAGACACCCGGCCCGTGGCTGCCTCGAACCGTACCTTGGCCGTGAGACCAAGCGCCGCGGCGTGCGCGTCGCGCTCCAGGGTCTGATTGATGGCGAGCCCCTCTTTGTAGTAGTCGTCCACTACCAGCCCGTCCCAATCGTGAAACGCCAGCACGATCATGCCAATGCCGAGGATCACGGAGGTGAGCGGGATCCCGATCACCATCCAGACCATCGGCTGCTTGTACCAGAGATTCTTGGAGTCTGTACCGGCCATTTCAATACAATCCAGGCTCAACCACGGCAGCACGAGTGACTACCGGTGCGCGAAGTGACCACATCTCGTAACAAATCCCGGACACTTGAAAGCAGAGATTCCCGGATTCCGTACTGGCCATTTCAATAGAATCCTCTAAGGTTTCGGGCCGATGAACCGGGCTTTCTTCGTCACCGTCAAGTCGGGCTCGTCCCGAGCCGTCAGGGTCAGGAAGACGTCGTTGCCGGCCTTCTCGAGGTCGGCGGGATCGATCTGCAGCCTCATCGGCACCTCCCGCACTTCTCCGCCGGGCACGTCCAGGTCCGGGTTGTCCATCTTCATCACGACGCCCTCGAGGCCGGACACCGACAAAGTGTAACGATGCGCCTGGCGATCCATGTTCAACAGCTTGAGGACGTAGACATTCTCCACCAGGCCTTCGTCGGTTTGCCGGTACAAGGTGTTGCGGTCCCGGATGACGTCGAGCTGCAGCGGCACCCGCGTCGCGATGCCCCAGGCCACGGCCGCCAGCAGCGCCAGGAGAATCGTGCCGTAGATCAACACCCTCGGCCTCGCTATGCGCGCCCTCTTCCCTTCCAGCGCATTCTCGGTGGTATAGCGGATCAGCCCCGTCGGGTAGCCCATCTTATCCATCACGTCGTCGCAGGCGTCCACGCAGGCGGCGCAACCTATACACTGGTACTGCAGGCCGTCCCGGATATCAATGCCCGTCGGGCAGACCTGCACGCAGATGGTGCAGTCGACACAGTCTCCGAGGTTGAGCGCCTTGGGGTCCGCCGATCGCTTGCGCGCACCGCGCGGCTCGCCGCGCGCCTGGTCGTAGGAGATGATCAGTGTGTCCTTGTCGAACATGGCGCTCTGAAAACGCGCGTAGGGACACATGTAGATGCACACCTGCTCCCGGAGCCAGCCGGCGTTGCCGTAGGTGGCGAAACCGTAGAAGAGGATCCAGAAGGTCTCCCACGGTCCCGTTTGCAGGGCGAGGGCCGACGCTCCCAGGTCGCGGATGGGCGTGAAATAGCCCACGAAGGTATAGCCTGTCCACAGCGACAGCGCGATCCACACGAAATGCTTGAGCCCCTTGATCCAGAGCTTCCTGGCCGACCAGGGTGCCTTGTCGAGCTTCATCTGCCTTGCCCGGTCGCCCTCGATGCGGCGCTCTATCCACAGGAATACCTCCGTCCACACCGTCTGGGGGCAGGCGTAGCCGCACCACAGACGACCCGCCAGGGCCGTGAAGAAGAACAGGGACAGCGCCGCGATGATCAGCAGCGAGGTCAGATAGATGAAGTCCTGGGGCCAGAAAGTCAGGGCGAAGAAATGGAACTTGCGCGCCGGCAGGTCCAACAGTATCGCCTGCTGGCCCTGCCACTCGATCCAGGGGACGAAGTAGTAGATCCCCATCAGCGCGACGACGCCCGCCAGGCGAAGGGAGGCGAACAGGCCATGCACCTCGCGCGGATAGACCTTCTGCCGCTTCGCGTACAGCGACGGCTCGAGTCCACGCGTCGGCGCCGATGCCGCTCGTTTGTCCGTGGCGTTCGATGAAGGTGGTGCTGATTGTGACATTCGGTGCTCGCGTGACGCCGCTCGCCGGCACTTGCCGCCGGACCGGAGCCCTTGCGGCCCAGGCCCGGCGAAACTCGGCCAGCGCCGCCCTACTCGTGCTCGCGCTGGGCCGATAGATGATAAACGTAGGCGGCCAGCAAGTGCACCTTGGCCGGCCCGAGAAAGTCCTTGTGCGCCGGCATATGGCCCTGCCGCCCGTTGGTGATCGTCTGGATGACGGTCTTCTGCGACCCGCCGTAGAGCCAGGTCTTATCCGTCAGGTTCGGCGCCCCGATGGTGGTGTTACCCTTGGCATCCTTGCCGTGGCAGGCCGCGCAGATCTGCTCGAACTTCTCCTTGCCCTTCTCGGCGATTGCGGGATCATGCTGGCGACCGGACAGGCTCAGTACGTACTCGGCGACGTCGAACACGCCTTCCTCGCCGAGCACCTTGCCCCACGCGGGCATCACGCCGTTGCGGCCGTTCAGGATCGTCTGCTCGATCTGCTGGGGTTGGCCGCCGTAGAGCCAGTCGTTATCCCTCAGATTGGGAAAGCCGGGCGCGCCGCGCGCATCCGAGCCGTGGCATTGGGCGCAGTAGTTGACGAACAGGCGCCTCGCCGTCTCCATCGCGGCCGAGTCCTCATCGAGAACCTTGATGTCGGTCTTCTGGTACTTGGCGAAGATCGGCCCGTATTTCGCGTCGGCCTGATTGACCTCGCCCTCATAGCTCTGCTTCGACGACCAGCCAAGGACGCCACCGAAGCTTCCCAACCCCGGGTACAGGATCAGATAGATGATGCCGAACACCAGGGTGATATAGAACAGGTTCAGCCACCAGCCCGGCAACGGGTTGTTGTACTCCTCGAGATCCTCGTCCCAGACGTGGCCCATCTTGTCGGCCTCGCCCGAGGGCTTGGTACCCCGGTTCGCATAGATCAGCGGGAAAAGCAACAGGATCCCGATGACGACCGGGACGATGATGAACCAGCTCCAGAATGCACTTACGAAGTCAGCCATCGTTCTTGTCTCCCGGGTGATCGTCATCGTCCCTGAATGGAATATTGGCCGCTTCGTCGAAGGACTTCTTCTGGCGGCTGCTCCAGGCCCAGACCGCGATTGCAATGAATATCACGAACATGACGGCCGTCCAGATGCTGAGAATGGTGGTCATCGATATCAACGCCGGGTCTTGATTGCGGTGCCGAGGTTCTGAAGGTAGGCGATCAGGGCATCCATCTCCGTCTTCCCGTTCAGGGAGTCGTAGGCGGTCTTGATCTCGTCGTCCGTGTAGGGAACGCCCAGCATTCTCATCACGCGCAGCTTCCTCTCGATATGAGAGCGATCCACGGGCGTGGTCGCCAGCCACGGGTAGCCGGGCATGATGGACTCGGGCACCACGTCACGGGGGTTCGTCAAGTGCGCGCGGTGCCAGGCGTCGCTGTAGCGCCCTCCCACCCGCGCGAGGTCCGGACCCGTGCGCTCGGACCCCCATTGAAACGGGTGGTCGTAAACGAACTCGCCGGCGACCGAGTAATGCCCGTAGCGCTCGGTCTCCGCCCGGAATGGACGGATCATCTGCGAATGACACAGGTAGCAGCCTTCACGGATATAGATATCGCGGCCGGCGAGCTGCAGGGGCGTATACGGCTTGAGACCGTCAACGGGCTGCGTCGTCGACGTCTGAAAGAACAGGGGGACGATCTCCACCAGCCCGCCCACGCTGGCCACGAGGAGGACCATGATGATCAGCCAGAAGACATTCTTCTCGGCGGTTGCTTGCAAAGACATGATGGCAGCTCTCCTTCTAGGCCGACGCCGCGACGACCTGCTCGCTGGGAGCGGGCCCGAAGATGGTCCGGAACACGTTGTAGGCCATCATCAACATGCCGGACAGATACAGCACACCGCCCAGGAAACGGACGACGTAGTACGGGTGCATGGCCTGCACGCTTTCAACGAAGCTGTAAGTGAGGGTGCCGTCCGAATTCACGGCCCGCCACATCAACCCCTGCATCACGCCGGATATCCACATGGCGGTGATGTACAGGACGATGCCGATGGTCGCGATCCAGAAGTGCGTCTCAATCAGCTTCACGCTGTAGATCTCGCGGTTGAACAGGCGTGGAATGAGGTAGTACATCGCGCCCATCGTGATGAAGCCCACCCATCCCAAAGCGCCGGAATGCACATGTCCAATGGTCCAGTTCGTGTAGTGAGACAGGGCATTGACCGTCTTGATGGCCAGCATCGGGCCTTCGAAGGTGGACATGCCGTAGAAAGACACCGCGACGATCAGGAACTTCAGGATGGGATCGGTGCGCAGCTTCTCCCAGGCGCCCGACAGCGTCATGATGCCGTTGATCATGCCACCCCAGGACGGCGCCAGCAGGATCAGCGAGAACACCATGCCCAGGGACTGAGCCCAGTCCGGCAGGGCGGTGTAATGCAGGTGGTGCGGTCCCGCCCAGATATAGGTGAACACCAGGGCCCAGAAGTGGACCACTGACAGGCGATAGGAGTACACCGGCCGCTGCGCCTGCTTCGGGATGAAGTAGTACATGATCCCGAGGAATCCCGCCGTCAGGAAGAAGCCCACGGCGTTATGGCCGTACCACCACTGCACCATGGCGTCCTGGACCCCGGCGAACACCGGGTAGGACTTGGTCAGCGACACCGGAATCTCCAGGCTGTTGACAATGTGCAGCATCGCGATGGCGATGATGAACGCGCCGTAGAACCAGTTCGCGACGTAGATGTGCTTCACGGTTCTTCTGGCTATCGTGCCGAAGAACACGATGGCATAGCAGACCCACACCACCGCGATGATCAGATCAATGGGCCACTCCAGCTCCGCGTATTCCTTGCTGACGGTGATCCCCAACGGCAGCGTGATCGCGGCCAGGACGATGACGAGCTGCCAGCCCCAGAAGGTGAATGCGGCCAGGGGACCGAAAGCGAGGCGCACGCCGCAGGTCCGCTGGACGACATAGTAGGAGGTGGCGAACAGGGCGCAGCCGCCGAATGCAAAGATGACGGCGTTGGTGTGCAGCGGCCGCAGCCTGCCGAAGGTTATCCACGGTATGTCGAAATTCAGAAGCGGCCAGGCCATCTCGGCGGCGATGTACACCCCCACCAGCATGCCCACCACACCCCAGATGATGGTCATGACGGAAAACTGCTGGACGATCTTGTAGTTGTAGCCTTGCGCGGCAACGTTCATGCATCTGTCTCCGGGTGCGTCGTTGTCAGTCCGTGAAGCTCGGCCCGAGTCCGTAGCTCCACAACACGACGGTGCTCGCCAGCAGACCGACCAGGGCCACCAGGCACACGGCGAGCACCGCGCTCGAGAACAGGAAGCCCCGCTCGGGCGAGATGTTCATGACGATCGGCACGCCGAGGTAGAGCAGGTAGACGGCATAGGCCAGCGCGGGCAGGCCGATCAGGAAGTTGATCCACAGGACGGGATAGATCTGGACGAAGCCGACGAGGAACAGCGGCACCGCGGCGTAGGCGGCAATGGCGACGCTGCGCGCCAGCGACTGCCTGGATCCGTAGGTGTCCGACATCCACGAGATCAGCGTGCCGATGATGAACACGGTGACGAGAATGGCGCCGAAGTAGACGATGCTGATCTGCATGGCGCTGCCGGTGGTGAGCCTGATCGGCTCGCCGGCACCGATCTGCCAGCCGAAGCGCGTGGTGCCGATGAGCCCCGCCACAGGTGAAATGATCGCCAGCGGCACGATGACGCGCAGGTAAAGCTCCGCAATGGAAGAATCCTCGTCCCGGATTCGCCCCCAGGCGGCACGGGGCTCCGTCAGGATCTCCCAGACGTGTTTCAGCAGCATGGACAAGCCTCCCCAGGCTTTATCAGCGTTCTTGTCGAGAGCGGACCATAGCCGAGTATGGAGGCGAGCTTCCTTGATCCAGATCAATAACTGTTGGGCTTCGAAGGGCGGGTCCCTCCTCCCCTCGAGGAGAATCCCGCGCGCGGGACATGGGCCGGTCTCATCATCGACACAACGATATGAACTCGGTCGAGTCGGAATGAATTCCGACCCACAGGGAAGTGGGAAGTGCCGGAGATCGTCGGGAACGAGATCCGGCCGACCCACAGAAGGTTACATGTGTCTATTCCTCAACCGGACGAAGACCTACTGTGGGTCGGAATTCATTCCGACTCTACGGCGGGGCAGCACCTCTTCAGCGTTTGGATCTGAGCTGCGAGCCGTCCTGGTTGAACAGGAGCGGGTTGCTTTCGGCGGTCTCCCGGCCGACGTTCTGCTTGTCCTTGTGCAGGTCGATCGCGCGGTGCACGGCGGGACGGGTCTTGATGGCGCCGCGCCAGGCCGCCACGCGCGGGAACTCCGAGAGGTCCACGCCGAGCGGCTTGGCGATGAACGCCCAGGGAAAGCTGATCATATCGGCGATGGAATACTCGCCCAGAATGTAGTCGCGGTCCTTCAGGCGGTTCTCGAGCACCGTCAGGGACCTCATGTACTCGTTGCCATACCGCTTGAGGGAATAGTCCTCGCCTTTCGGGGCATAGTTCACGAAGTGGCTGAGCTGGCCGGCGATAGGCCCCTGGTTACCCACCTGCCAGAACAGCCATTCCATCAGCTCGCGGCGGGCCGCACTGGAGACCACCGACGCCTCCGGCGGCGCGAAGCGCCCGGTCTTGTCCGCCAGGTAGAGCAGTATCGCACCCGACTCGAATACCCTGACCGGCGCGCCGCCGGTGTCGTGGTCCACGATCGCCGGCATCTTCCCGTTCGGATTGACCGCGAGGAACTCGGGGCTGAACTGCTCGCCTTTCGAAAGGCTCACCAGGATGGTGTTGTACTCGAGGCCGCATTCCTCGAGCATGATCCCGACTTTCCAGCCGTTGGGAGTCGGCGAGTAGTAAAAATCAATCACTGGCTGGGTCTCCACTGCGATCGATGGCCGCACCGGACGCTTCCAGCGAGGCAATCTCCTCGCCACTGAAGCCGTACTCGGACAGCACGTTTCGGGTATCGGTGCCGTGCCCCGGCGCGCCGGAACGGATCGCGGCCGGTGTCGCGGAAAAAGTCGCCGGCTGACGTGCCTGGCGCAGCCGCCCCGCCCGCGGATGATCCGTTTCCACCACCACGCCGTTGGCGACGACCTGCGGATGGCGGATCATCTCGCGCCGGGTCAGCACCGGGGCGCAGGGCACGTCGTGCTCCTCAAGCCGCCGCAGCAGCTCCTCGGTAGTGAAGGGCCTCACCGCTTCCTGGGTCAGCAGGGTGCGCGCGTCCTTGTTGACGTCCCGGAGCTCGGCGGTTGCGAAACGCTCGTCTTCGAGGAAGTCCGGACGCTCCACCGCCGCGGCAAGAGCGCGCCACTCCTTGTCCTGCATGACAGCGATGCTCACAAAGCCGTCGGCCGTCTCGTAGACCAGGTCGATAAAGGACTGGGCGGTCTCGGTCTCGATCTCGTCGCCGACGAAGGTGTGCCCGCCCATGTCCGAGCTCCACAGAAAGAAGACCACGGTGTCCAGCATCGACAGGCGTACATGCTGGCCCTCACCGGTGCGCTCGCGGGCGAACAAGGCGGCACAGATCGCCTGGGAGGCCTGAATGGCGCTGAGCTTGTCCGGCAGGATGGTGCGTACCAGGCGCGGTCGCCTGTCGTCGGAGCCGGCCTGCACGGTGGTGAGGCTGGAGAGCGCCTGGATCAGCGGATCGAAGACCGGTTTCCCGGAGAACGGCCCTTCGAAGCCGAAGCCGCAGATGGACGTGTAGATGATCCTCGGGCTCACCGACCGGATCGCCGGCTCGCCTATCCCCATCCGGTCCGCCACACCGGGGCGGAAATTCTGGACGAACACGTCGGCGCCGGCCGCCAGCCGCTTCAGGGCGTCGACTGCTCCGGGCTTCTTCAGGTCCAGGATCACCGAGCGCTTGTTCCGGTTATTGTTCAGGAAGGACGCCGAGAAGCCGTTCCGGCGCGTCGCCACCTGGCGGGAATGGTCGCCGGCGGGCGATTCGATCTTGATCACGTCGGCGCCCTGGTCCGCCAACATCATGGTCGCGAGCGGGCCCGAGACCATGCTCGTCACGTCGATTACGCGAACGCCGTCAAGCGGTCCGGGCATGCAGCGGCCCCCATTCTTGATCCGGCGAGATGCGTGGTGATGCATCCCGATGCCGGGAGATTGGCTCAGTCATCTGATGACTCTTTCGTTCTTCGACGCGCATTGTCCATCAGCCGGGAGCAACAGGCCAGAGCGTCACACCAGAACCATGCAGGCGCAGCCGCAATCGCAGTTCGGATTACCGTGGTTTCCACGCATTCAGCGTGCATCGAGTACCCGGTCCAGCGCATCGGCCACGGCGTCGAGCTGGGCGTGGGAGATGGTCAGGGGCGGCAGCAGGCGGATCACGGTCGGCCCCGCCGGCAGGGCGAGGACGCCCTCCTCCATCAGAGCCTGAAGGCGGGGCTTGACCCGTTCCTTCAGCTCGATGCCGAACATCAGGCCCCGGTGACGCACTTCCCGCACCACGGCGTGAGTGGACCTCGAGAGCCGCTCATGGAAGTACGCCCCCTTCTCGCGGGCCGCGCCCGGCAAATCGTGCTCGACGATGTAATCGATGGTGGCGATCGCCGCCGCGCAGGCGAGAGGGTTCCCGCCGAAGGTCGAGCCATGCTTGCCGGCCGCGGACTCGATATCGTCGTCGCACAGCACGGCACCGATAGGCACGCCACCGCCGAGGGCCTTGGCCAGGGTCATCATGTCGGGCTGCACTCCGTAGTCCTGGCAGGCGAACATCGCGCCGCAGCGACCGAACCCGGTCTGGATCTCGTCGAGCACCAGGAGCGCGCCGTGCTCGCTGCAAAGCGCCCGCGCCCGTGCGACATACTCCTTGTTCGCCGGACGGACGCCGCCCTCGCCCTGGACGAGCTCGAGGATCAGGCAGGCGGTCTGCTCGTTCACGGCGGCCTTGAGCTTTTCGAGGTTGTTCAGCGGCACGAACTCATGGCCCGGAATCAGCGGCTCGAACTCGTCGCGGTACTTGAAGGTGGCGCTCAAGGCGCCGAGAGTCCGACCGTGAAAACCGCGCATGGCGCTGACGATCTTGTGCCGCCCCGTGCTGAGGCGGGCGAACTTGATGGCGGCCTCGGTGGCCTCGGTGCCGGAGTTGCAGAGGAAAACGCGGCGCAGCTCGTCCGGCGCGATCTCCACCAGCTTCGCCATCAGCGCGGCGCGCACGTCGTTGTAGAAGATTCCCGGGCAAGTGATCAGCACCCGCGCCTGGGCGGCGATCGCTTCGGCGACCGCCGGATTGGCGTGGCCGACGTTGGCGACGCCGATGCCGGCCACGCAGTCTATGTATTCGTTCCCCCTGTCGTCCCAGACCCGCGCCCCCTCGCCCCGAACGATCACGAGGTCCCGCTTCGGGTACACCTCGAAGGCGAACTGCTGCTCCAGGGCGCGGAAGTCGGTCATGGCCGTCAGCGGATCCAGGTGCCGGCGCCGGCCAGCCCGTCGCGAACGGGATGCTCCGTGCGTCCGTCGCAGATGATCACTTTCTGGACGCCGCCTTGCACCAGCTTGTTCAGTGCGTGCATCTTGCGCTTCATGCGGCCTTCGGTCCGCTCCTCCATTTCCGCGACCTGGGCGCGGCTGAGCGTCGCGTGCAGGGATGAGGGGTCTTCCACGTCGTCCATGAACCCGGGGGCCTCGATGAGCTGGATCACGGTGTCGGCCGACAAGGCCTGCTGCAAGAGGCAGACGAGGTCGTCGTTCTCCGAGTTGATGGCCACGAAGCGTTCGTCGGCAATGGGTATGGTCAGGACCGGGGTGTAGCCGTTGTCCAGCAACAATAGCAGGAAATCGGTGTTGATCTCGGCCGGCTTGCCGGACAGGTCCCGCTTGATGAGGTTCTTGCCGTTTTCGCGCACCCGGATGCCCTTGTTGCGCCGGCCTCGTATGAGCCGTCCGTCCAGGCCGGTCAGGCCCACCGCGTTGATCCCGTGCTGCTGGCAGAGCTCCACGATGCGCTTGTTCCGCAGGCCCGAGTACGCCATGAGGATCGCATCCAATGCGGTCTCATCCGAGAACACGCTGCTGTAGCCGGAGGTGGATACCAGCACCCGCTTCTCGAACCCCATTCTCGACGCGATGCGATCCCTAAGTGCATTGGCGCCGTGCACGATGACCAGGGGCTCATCCTTCAGTTCCGCCAGGTCCGCCATGACGCCGGACAGGTTGATCGATTCGCCGCCCCCGATTTTGACTATCAGCATGTTTGTCAGGTACGCATATGCAAGTGTGGGCGTTCTCCGGCCACCGTCCCCTCACCCCAGCCCTCTCCCCGGAGGGGAGGGGGAGTGAAGTCCCCTCTCCCGCTGGCGGGACGACTCCAGGGACGGAGGAGGTAGGACGAAGTCCGGAACCCGAGTCGAGATGGATAGGGTGAGGGCAATGGAATACAGCCTCGGCACGACCCATTTGGTACCCACACACGTGTGCAACCGGGAAGGACGTAAACGCGACGCCAAACCACGCCCTCTCACCCTCCCTCCGGAGGGGAGAAGGCGCTATTGCGACTTTCTCCGGAGGCACTGGATGTTTCCACGTCGATTGACGCAATCGTCCGATTCGGGATCGGCGTCCACTCGTGTTCGTCTTCGCGATAGGGTTCCGAACAGACGACTTTCGTTCCCCCCATGGTCGTTTCACGAAGTTGGAAATACTCCGGATCCTCGCTGAACACAGAGACGATGAACACCCGCCGCCGGTTCGCAAGGAAGAAGTTCATGGCCCGCACGTAGCGGGTACGCTTTTGTATGACATCGACGCCTCGCCTGACCGCATCTCCCATATCGCCCTTGTCGAAGCGCTTGATGTAGTTGAAGATCTTCTCCGCGCCGATGCGCCCGTCCTCCCGGATTCTCACGCCGCGCAGCTCCCCGTTGAAGACAAACACGTTGTCTCCGTCACTGAAGGGCATGTTGTTCTCGATCGCAATGCCCTCATCTTGAAACGCGCTGCGGGCATGGGCGATGAAGAGCGCCGTGCGGGGGAACGCCGGCGACTTGTCTTCCCACACGGGCCGGATGTTGTGGTACAGGCGCCAGCGGTCCTGCTCGTCCAGCCAGGCGCAGCCCCAGCCGTGTCCCTGGTATTCCCTGCTGTCTCGAGAGAGCGCGCGGAATTCGGGGAGATGCACGCCCGGTTCGACACCTTCGGGATCGTGAAGCAGCAGCAGGCGGCACACGGGCGGTGACAGTGCTCCGGGCTCAGACTGGATGCAGCCCGGTGAAAGTCAACGCCGTGTCCTCGGCAAAGCCTTGCATGACGTTGAAAGCCTGCACCGCCTGGCCGGCGGCGCCCTTCATGAGGTTGTCTATGGCGCTCATCACCACCAGGCGGTCGGCATCGGGGTCGAGCTCGAAGCCGATGTCGCAGTAGTTGGTGCCGGCCAGGAGCTTGGGCTCCGGGTAGCGATAGATGCCGGTACGCTCCTTCACGATACGGATGAAGCGCTCGCCGCCATAGTCCTCGCGGTAGATCTGCCACACGTCCTTCTCCGTGATCCGGTCGTTCAGGAAGACATGCGCGGTGGCGAGGACGCCACGCACCATCTCGATGGAGGTGGCGGAAAAATGCACGCGCGCGTCGCCGCCCAGGACCTGCAGGATCTCCGCCACGTGGCGGTGGCCGGTGGGCTTGTAGGAGCGCACGGCGCCGCTGCGCTCGGGATGATGGCTGGCATCGCTGGCGGCGTTGCCCGCTTCGCTGGAGCCGGTCTTCACCTCCACCACCGCCTGGTCCACCAATCCGCGTCGGTACAACGGCCGCAGCGCCAGGATGGTCGCTGTCGCGTTGCAGCCGGCACCGGTGGCGTAGCGTGCGTTCTTCAGGCGCGCGCGGTTGACCTCCGGCACGCCGTACACGAATTCCTTCAGGAGCTCCGGCCGCAGGTGTTCGTGGCCGTACCATTTGCGATACGCTCCGGCGTCTTCCAGCCGGAAATCCCCGCTCAGGTCGATCACTGCAGGGGCCAGCTCGAGGAATTGGTCGATGTCGGCCATGGCCCGGCCGTGGGGCAGCGCCAGGAACAGAACGTCGCTCTTTTCGAGCTCGCCCATACCGCAGAACTTGAGATCGGTCGCCTTGCGCAGGTTGGGATGGACTTTGTAAACCGACTTCCCGGCGAACCGCTCCGAGGTGACCTGTCGGATTTCCGCCTCCGGGTGCTGCAACAGGAGGCGAATGAGCTCACCGCCGGTGTAACCGGAGCCGCCGGCGATGGAGACGCCGATCATGGCCGGGCCCTGGACAGGACGTAGCCGATGACCTTGTCCGGGATGTCGACGCCCGTGGTATCGATGCTGTTGCGGAACTCCATGGTGTAGTTGACTTCATTGACGAGCAGGCCCGCCTCGTCTTCCAGGACGTCCACTGCAAGGACGCCGCCGCCCACCGCCTTTGCCGCACCCACGCAAAGCGACGCCAGCTCCGGGGTCACCGGACAGTTGCTCGCCACTCCGCCGCGGGCGGTGTTGGTGATCCAGTGCTCGGAGGTCCGGTAGATCGCCGCGATGCATTCATCGCCGACGACGAAGGCGCGGATGTCACGGCCCTTCTTCTCGACGTACTTCTGGATGAAGAAGATCGAGTGATGATAGGTGCCGAGGACCGTCTTGTGCTCGAGGATGGTCTCCGCCGCGTCGCGGTCGTTCACCTTGGACAACAGGCGGCCCCAGGAGCCGACCGCCGGTTTCAGGACCACGGGGTAGCCCATCGCCTCGATGGCCTCGAGGGCGGCCTCCTCCGTGAAAGCGATGCGCAGGTCCGGCTGCGGCACGCCATGGTCCCTGAGCGCGACGGCGGTGAGGATCTTGTCGCCGCAGGTCTGGGCGACGTCGTAGGTGTTGACGCACGGGACACCCAGGCTCTTGTACAGGCGCAGCGCATGCAGGGCGCGGGAATGATTGATACATCGCTCGACGACGACGTCGACTTCCGGCCCATGTGCCAGGTCGAAAATCAGCTTGCGATCGTCCAGCATCACCAGCTCGACGGCCTCGCGCCTTTCGAGCTCGCCGATCAGCAGCTTCTCTTCCTTGCGGATCAGCGAGTGCAGAAAACCGACTCTGATCAGCCCCAATTACTGGCCCCAATCCTCTTCCGCTTCCGGGGCCTGTTCGAGCATGACAGGATCAATCCCCGTGATTTCCAGCTCGCTTCCACAGTCGGCGCACTCGATGAGCTCTCCCTCCACTACGGTTGAATCGGTTCCCACCTGGGCGCCGCATACCGGACATTCAGCCATCTCGTTCAGCCTCTTACGCGTCGTTCTGGTTGCGATGAAGCTCCCGCCCCACGGGACTTCATAAACAGGATATTGTAAAAGCCTGAAATGTACAGGAAAGAAACAGAGTTCGACAAACGAACGGCCAAGCGCCGCCGGGTAGCCGCCAGCGGGACACGAGGCGCTCGCCCGCGCGCTTGGCGGCCTTTACAATGGCCGGTGTTCCAGGAGCCAACCGGGTAAAGGGCCCGTTCCGTCCCACATGATGAAGATTCTGGTGATTACAGGTGACCACACGGTTCCGGACCCCGAGAAGCACGGCGGCCGGTACAACGAGGAGGACCTCAAGGCACATCGCGTCATGGAGGAGGCATTCGCGAGTCTGCCGGGGCTGGACTGCCGGGTCCTGGCGGACCACGCCCGCTTCCTGGACCTCGTTCGGCAGGAACGTTTCGACTTGGTGGTGAACTTCTGCGACACCGGCTATCGCAACCGGATCACGCTGGAGCCCCACATACCCGCCTACCTGGAGCTGCTGGACATCCCGTACACCGGCGCGCCGCCGGCCGCCCTCAGCCTGGTCTATGACAAGGCCATCGTGCGCCTGGTGGCCGAGGCCATGAGCGTGCCCGTGCCGGCGGAGCTGTATATACCTTTCGAGGCCTTGACGGCGCCGGCCCCGGATGGGCCTTACCCGGCCCTGATCAAGCCGAACCGGGCGGACGGGAGCCTCGGCATCACCAAGGACGCGGTCGTACGCTCACCGGAGGAAGCGCGGGCCTACCTCGACTGGTACGTCGAGTCGCTGCCCGGCCGCGACGCTCTGTTCCAGGAGTATCTCACCGGCACGGAGTACGGCGTCGGGCTGATCGGCAACCCGGACGACGATCTGGAGGCGCTGCCCGCGCTGGAGGTGGACTTCTCCGGGCTGCCGGAGGGGCTGAATCCGATCCTGTCCTACGAGTCGAAGGCCATGCCGGAGTCGCCTTACTGGACCGAAATCAAGTTCCGCCGCGCCGACCTCACGACCGACGAGGAGGCGGAGCTGGTGAACCACGCGCGCCGCTTGTACAAGCGGCTCGGGCTGCGGGACTATGGCCGCTTCGACTTTCGCCGCTCCAAGGACGGGTTGATCAAGCTGATGGAGGTGAACACCAATCCCGCCTGGGCCTATGACGCCAAGCTGGCCCTGATGGCGGGCTTTGCCGGGATGACGTATCCCGAGCTGCTGCAACGCATCGTCGACGCGGCCGCCCGCCGTTGCGGTTTGAAAACAACATAGCTTGAAATGCAGGTCGGGCCTCAGCCCGACTTGTTTCAAGTCAGAATGAGTTCTGACCCGCAGGGGGATCGGAGAACCTCCACGCACCTTCGTCGTGAACATACCCGCGGTCCATCCGAAGTCCAGGGAAGCTCTGATTTATCGTCTAAGTTGTCATTGCGAGCGCAGCGAAGCAATCCAGGATGCCTGCCATTCCACCCCTTCTGGATTCCTTCGTCGCGTCGCTCCTCGCAATGACAGCATCAATCAGAGCTTCCCTGGAG
>JBAUWJ010000152.1:0-64275 GCA_049583715.1 Arenicellales bacterium
GGCCCGCTCGAGCCGGCTGCGGATCAGCCCATAGGTCATATCGGCAGGCATCTCGAAAGGCACGACATCCAGCGCGCCGAGCACCGCTTCGAGCTGCGCGGTCAGGCGCTGCGACCCCTTCTTCTCAGCCCCGTAACGTAATTCAGCCGCGACGATGATGCTGGTGCAGACCTGCGCCTCGCCGACCCTGCGGATGTGCTCCACGACGCTGCCCTGCGGGTGGCGAACCAGATCGGAGACGATGTTGGTATCGAGCAGGTACCGCATCAAAGCTCGACGGGCTCGGGATGCGGGTCCGGGATCGCTGGAAAATCTTCATCGAGCGGCGCCAAGGTTGCCAGCAGCGCCAGCAGAGACTGGGGCGGGCTGGGCTCGATGATCAGCCTGTCCCCATCCTTGCGCATGATTGCGTCCTCACCCGGAAGCTCAAACTCACGAGGAATACGGACGGCCTGGTTCCGGCCATTCTTGAAAAGCTTGACGTGTCGTTCGGGCACTGTGACTGGCCTCATGCGGCATATGTCTAAGCATATGCTAAATGAGATCCCCTGTCCACCGCTTCACTCAACAAGACTCTCGGTCGGCACGCGCCTGCCCTGCTTCACGTCTTACGCGCTTGAGGCGCCGACCCCCACCGCCGCACGGCCGCATCCTACGCAGTCGCCACCGCATCAAGCAGAGCGGATACGAGTTATCGTGTTGGCGCGCGGCGCCTCACCTGGGCCAATCAAGTCCTTCTCGGTTTCCAGCATCCGCCACAACCGCGTAAAATCCAGTGCTATTCCCTGACCGGAGCCCTGACTTGGTGTGGCAGGGCGCCCTTCGAAACCGGCACCATACGATAGCCAACCCCGACGATATCCTTCGACAGATTGCAACCCTGAGGGGCCGGCTGTCTGCACTCGATCGGGAACGGACGATGATCGCCGAGGAATTGGCCGCGCTTGAACGCAGGCAAACAGAGAGGATGAAACGTCGGGGCAATACCGTTGGGAGCGTCACCATGGCCTCCCCCACCGACGCGAAGATCGCGCTTTACCGCAGCCTCTTTCGCGGACGTCAGGATGTAGTGCCCCGTCGGTGGGAAAACCCAAGAACTGGGAAGACAGGCTACGCGCCCATGTGCCGGAACGAATGGGTCGCGGGAGTCTGCCGAAAGCCCAAGGTGAAGTGCGGGGAGTGCCCAAACCAGGCGTTTATCCCTACCAGCGACGATGTTGTCCGGGCCCATCTTGCAGGAAAGGCCTCCGGCAACACGGCCGATTTCACGCTTGGCGTCTACCCAATGCTGCCGGACGAGACATGCTGGTTTCTCGCCGTCGATTTCGACAAGAAGTCGTGGATACAGGACGTCGCGGCATTCCGCGACACCGCGCGGGCCAAGGGTGTGCCCGTCGCCATCGAACGGTCACGCTCGGGCAATGGTGCTCATGTCTGGATCTTTTTCGCCGAGCCGGTACCGGCTACAGACGCAAGGCGCCTCGGTGCACTTCTTGTCACGGCAACGATGAATCGCTGCCCCGATATCGGCTTCGATTCGTATGATCGGTTCTTTCCGAGCCAGGACACACTGCCAGAGGGCGGTTTCGGCAATCTGATCGCTTTGCCGCTGCAAAGCCAACCTCGTGTCAATGGTAACAGCGTCTTCCTCGATGACGATTTCCTCCCCTATGAAGATCAGTGGGCGTATCTGTCAACGGTCGATCGGCTACCGTCTGCCGCGCTGACCTCCATCGTGGCCGAGGCTGCCGGTACCGGACAGATTGTGGCCGTTCGGATTCCCTCCACTGGAGAAGACGACCAGTCTTGGATGGGGCTGCCGTCCCGCCACGGCAGGGAACCACCGCTCGATGGCGAGCTTCCCGGTTCGGTCGATGTCGTGCTGGGCAACCAGGTCTACATCGACCGAACGAAGCTACCGCCGGCCCTCGTGAACCGGATTGCACGGCTGGCCACCTTCCAGAACCCCGAGTTCTATGCGGCGCAGGCCATGCGCCTACCGACTTTCGGTAAGCCGCGCGTCATCTCCTGTGCCGAGTTGTATCCCAAACATGTCGCCCTGCCAAGGGGATGCATCGATGAGCTTCGGAATCTTCTCGGTGAGTGGGGCATTGCCGTCGAGCTGCGCGACGAACGCCAACCTGGACTGCCCCTCGGCACACGTTTTCTCGGTAGTCTGACCCCGGAACAGAATGAAGCGGCGAATACCCTTCTCCAGTCTGAAACCGGGGTGCTCGCGGCGACCACGGCATTCGGCAAGACCGTTGTTGCCGCGAAACTGATTGCGGAGCGGGATCGAAATGTCCTGGTCCTCGTCCATCGCCGGCGCCTTCTCGATCAATGGTCGGCGCACTTACAGAACTTTCTGGATATTGCGCCGCATAGGCTTGGGGTCGTTCATGGCGGAAAGAGGAAGCCGAGCGGCCACGTCGACATTGCTCTCATGCAGAGTTTGATACGGAAAGGCGCCGTGGCCGACCTTGTCGCCGACTATGGGCACCTCATCGTCGATGAATGCCATCACGTGTCCGCCGTGAGCTTCGAAGCCATCGTCCGAGAGGCCAGGGCCCGATACGTGCTCGGCCTGTCTGCCACGGTGACGCGCAAGGACGGCCGCCATCCCATCATCTTCATGCAATGCGGCCCGATCCGCCATCGTGTCGACGCCAGGAAACAGGCAGCTCTTCGTCCCTTCGACCACAAGGTCGTGTTCCGGCGGACCGAGTTCCGGTACGTCCCGAACGATGACAATGAAAGGCCGCGGATCCAGGAGCTCTACGCAAAGCTCGCCCGAGATGGCGAACGGAACGATCTCATCTTCGATGACATCCTGTCGGCCCTCGAAGAGGGTCGTTCGCCTGTGGTCATCACCGAACGCAAGGATCATCTCGATCAGCTGGCCGCACGTCTGTCGAAATTTGCAAAGAACGTCATCGTTCTGCGGGGTGGAATGAGCACACGGCAGTCACGGATGGCAACCGAGGCTTTGGCCACAATCCCGGCCGGTGAAGAGCGCGTTCTGGTGGCGACGGGTCGTTATCTCGGTGAGGGCTTCGATGATGCGCGGCTCGATACCCTGTTTTTGACCATGCCGATTTCCTGGCGCGGAATCCTTGCGCAGTATGCCGGCCGGCTGCACCGGTTGCACGCGACCAAACACGATGTCGTCATTTACGACTATGTGGATGAAAACGAGCCGATGCTGGCAAAGATGGCGGCCAAGAGAGAGGCCGGATATCGCAGCCTTGGGTACCGAACAGCATCGAAGGAGGAGTTTGGGAACCGCAAGAGCAAATAATCCTTGAAGCACTCTTCCGCGTCGAAAGGCGTGTCAATTGAAGAACACCCCTAATCCGGAGCCAGCCCAAGCCGATCCTGGTAAACCGGAGCTTCGTGGTCCGAGCGTTGTGCCTATTCCGTTTGGGGTGCCGAGTCATTCTTTAAAAGCCGCCCCGAGCACGCCGACGCCGACGTCGAATGGTGTTTCGCCGCTTTCGCACATCCACCCGGGACGAAATGTGCTACACTTTGTGGGCACTTCATTTGGGTGAAGAGGATGGAAGACTTCGATGTTTTTTCGGTACGGGATCTCAGAAACCGTTCTGGCGATCTGTTGCGGGATGCGGCAGCCGGCAAGGTCTCGTTGATCACCAAGCGCGGCACGCCTGCCATCCTGGCGTTACCGTTCGACGAGCACCTGCTCCGCCACGGCGTACATCGGGCGCTGGCGCTACATCTTTTCGAGTCCGGTCGGATGACCCTCACACAAGCAGCCAAGGTTGCCGACCTGTCCGTCGAGGAATTCGTAGCGCTGCTCGGTGAAGCCGGGATACCCGCCGTCGACTATGCGCCCGAGGAGTTGAGGGAGGAGCTGGATACCGCTCGGTGATGGGTATCATTGTCGCCGATGCCAGCCCGCTGATCGGTCTGGCCAGAGCGGGCCGCCTCGAGCTCCTTCAAAGGCTCTATGGCTCGGTATGGATCCCTCCCGCTGTCCGTGATGAACTTCAAATCGGTTCACAACGCCCCGGCGCTTCGCGGCTCGAAAGCGCTTTGACGTCGGGTTGGCTCAAGGTCCACGGGCTTCCCGGATCGACTGACACCACCCTGACGCAACTCGCTCCTATCGTCGATGCCGGAGAAGCCGAGGCGATCGTGCTTGCGGAGCACATTGATTGTCGATTTCTACTGATCGACGACAGGCAAGGAAGAAGCATCGCGAAACGCCGGGGTGTGCCGGTTGTCGGTGTCGCGGGCATCTTGCTGGCGGCAAAGTATCACGGATTGATCGATGCCGTTTTACCGGTCATCCGTGAACTGGGGCAGGAAGGTTACCGATTGTCGTCCAGGCTCATGCGTGAGATCGCCAGACTAGCCGATGAAACGATGGAATGACCTCCACCAGGACTCGCTTCGGGAGGACGTTCGCCTCGAATAGATTACAACGGGAAGGAGTATTGTGCGATGAGAGCCTCGCGCTTCCGACGTGCGGTTCTACCGAGCCTTGCTGGACGCATCTGGGAAGACCTGTCATCTCTTTCCAGGTGGTGAGTCTCTATGCAACTGGAGCTGAACATGATCCCCCACCATATGCGCGAGCGTACCCGCGCGACTCTCATCAGGTCATTCGTGATCCGATCGCGCAAAGGATTTCTGATCGCGCTACCACGTACCAGACACCGGACTCAAGGACCGCATGCGATCAACACACATCACGCCCACTCGAACTGACATGATAATGCCCGGGGCCGGACTCGAACTCTGTTCTTCATCAACTACTTACATAGGCTTGGCGTAAAGTTGGCGTAAGTGATAGAACGTTGACAGAGAGGCACGCGCGCCACAGTCCTGGACCAGGGACGCACCGGTGACTACGTCAACATCTTCATTTCTACCCCAATCGTGGATCCAGTCCCTGCGCACTTCGCCCCTCCAGCGTGACGTTGGAACAACTGTCGGGCTGAAGCCCAACCTGTGCTCTCCGCCAAGGCGGCTTCGATCATCGCCTTCTGATCAGCGGCAAGCTTTCCGGAAAGCGACCGGGTTTGAGGGGACACTTCCACCGGCGGCATAGCGATGAACGAAGTACTCTTCACCCAGGAGTGGGACTGCCGGGCTCCAAGGCAACTGGTGGAGTGCCCGAAGAGGGGCCAGGGAGGCCGGGCGCTCCCGGCCGATGCCCCTTACGCTGGTTCCGGAGCCACCATAGATGTCAATACAGATGTATTGACATTCGCGAGAACCTGCTTAAGATTGCGCCATGGCCCGTGACCTGAAAACTACGCAGCTTCAGATCCGTCTGTCACCGCGTGAGAAGACCCGTATTGCCAGAGCCGCCAAATGCGCCGGTCTGGATGTGTCCGCCTATGTTCTGGGCCGGCTCCGGGAGCCCGCCGCGGAGAGATTTCAAGCATTGGTCAGCGAGCTGGCGACCGCCCCGGACCCAACTTTCGTCCTCGCCACCCTCAACGACTTCCTGGAGACTCTGGCGCCCGAAGACTTTCAAGCCGCCTGCGCACAGTCGCCGGCGCATTCACTGAACCCGCTCGCCGCCAATTATCTTGCCGCCATGGTCGAAACAGCCGCGCACCGCAAGCGCCGGCGCCCGCCCTCCTGGACCGCCCGCATCGAGCCTCTGGACGAGCCATGGTTTGCGTCTGGACTGCGGAGTCTCCGCCTCTGGCTGCTGGTGGTGTCGCCGCCGCCGTTCAAGCGGCGCAACCTATTCATAGATGCCGGCCTGGGGGATCGGGTATGACGGTTGCGCTGACCCGCGATAAAATCACAAAGCTTTTCCACGCGCTCAACGAGGAGCTCGCCCAGCAAGGGATTTCGGGCGAAGTCTATGTGGTCGGTGGAGCTGTGATGTGCCTGGCAATGAAGGCACGGCAATCTACGCGTGATATCGACGCAGTCTTCGCCCCTGCCCCGGTAATCCGGGAAGCCGCCGCGCGCGTCGCGGAAGCGCTGCATGCCGACAAGGGCTGGTTGAACGATGCCGTAAAGGGATTTCTGAGCGATGCGGGACAGTTCCAAGACTATCTGGAACTGAGTCACCTGCGCGTGCTCGTCGCCCAGCCCGAGTACCTGCTGGCCATGAAGTGCCTCTCGATGCGCTTGGGCGCGGAATTTCAGGATGAGCGGGACATTCAATTCCTGCTGCGTTACCTCAACATTGACGCCTACGACCAGGCAGTTGCCATCATCTCGAAGTACTACCCCCTCGAACGCTTCCCTCAAAAGACACTGTACGCGTTGGAGGAGATGCTCACGCCAAAGGCACGATAACGGCACGACGGCTCCTCCCGCTTGCACATGAGCGTGCTCAACCCGGCTGAATTCACGGCAGAAGTCTACATAAGACTCTCGGTCAACATCCTGTATTGCTTCGCTTCGCTCGCAACGACGGTGACACAATTAACCAGAGTTTCCCTAAAGTACGAGTCGCCGAATTTAGTAATTGTGCCCGGGGCCGGACTCGAACCGGCACGGCCTTACGGCCAGCGGATTTTACTTGCCCACTACAGCTTTTGCTGCCCGCCGGAGGACCGGCGGTTTGGGGTCTGGACTATCTCTTTGCCCTATGCGGGCTCGTCGCCGCGCACTTAGGCAGGGGCCGTCTAGTCTCTACACTTTCCCCGATCGTGGACCACATCCCACGCATGAGGCTTAGCTCGGGATTGCCATCAGCTTGACCTGTTAAGGGTTCCCCGAATTTGACCCCTGACTCACCACGGGTTTCCCCGTGGCGGACCCGAACCGAGTCCGCTGCGTCTACCTGTTCCGCCACCCGGGCAGTCGCGAGGCAAGCTTAAGGTCTTTGGAGGGTGTTTGCAAAACAAGGGGGGAACAGGGAACCTGGAGGCTGGGCCCGGAATCGAACCGAGGTCCGCGGATTTGCAGTCCGCTGCATAACCACTCTGCCACCCAGCCCGAGATGGACGATCGCGACCGCCGGCGGCTCTGCGGAAAATACTCGCTGGAGGCCGAGTTCCGCGGCAGGGGGCGAATCGTACAAAAAGCGTTGCTGCACCGCAAGCACTCGATCCCCGCCGCCGGGCGCACAAGCAGTCAAGCCGGAACAGCTCCGGGAGCTCTCCTCCCATCCCGGAAAGTCCGGCATAACCCGGCGACACTTCGCCCGTTAAGGAGTTGATTTCATTGGGACTTCACCCGGTGTCACAAGCACTTGTAGTACACTACGGAACTCAATCGCGTGCCGGGGCAGTCCGCCCAGTCGCCGGATCGTTGCACCGTTCGCTGCAACTTCATACACACCTTCGCTGGCCACGACCATGATCCCGACAGAGCTGCGCGGCTCTCCCCCATCGGATGATGCTCCGAAGAGCCCGAAGTGGCTCGTGATCACCAGGCGCGCTCTGCACATCGGATTCGTGCTCGCGATCTGCGGCTATCTGGTCTACCGACTCTCCGAGCTCGGTTGGTACGAAGTACTCGCCTCGTTGCCGGTGTCCCCCTGGTTCTATGTCCTGTTCGTGGTGCGGTTTCTCAGTTTGCCGCTGTTCGAAATCGTCATCTATCGGCGTTTCTGGCGGTTCTCCATCCCACGCTCGATTCCCGTGTTCCTGCGCAAGCGCGTCTACAACCACGCGCTTCTGGACTACTCCGGAGAGGCCTATTTCTATCTCTGGGCCCAGAAGAACTCCCGCGACCCCGAGACGAGAACCTTCTCGATTATCAAGGATGTGAACATCGCGTCGGCCATCGTCTCCATTGCGGTCATGATCGCGCTGCTGCTGGCCTTTGCCAATTCGAGCTCGGTTCACCAGATCGACAGGTTCTTTCCGTCCGCCAATGTTTACCTCTGGGTCTTCTCGTCGTTCAGCTTCGTCTCGCTGTGCTTCCTTGTCGCTTTCCGGCGCCGCGTCGTGTTCCTGCCGGCCACCGACATGGCGGCTGTGTCGGCAATTCATATCGTGCGCCTCGCCGTGGTGCTTCTCCTTCAGGCCCTGCAGTGGTGGGTCGCGATACCGGCGGTGCCGCTCATGGACTGGCTGTTCTTCCTCACGCTGTACATGGTTGTGGGGCGCCTGCCCTTCGTCCCAAGCAAGGATCTGACCTTCCTCGCCGTCGCCGTCGCGTTCGCCGGCACCGTACCGGCCGAGGAAACCGCCATCAGCGCCATGTTCCTCGCCAACCTGGCCTTGTATCAGATCGCCAACCTGTTCGTGTATACGGGAACGTCCTTCAAGGACCACGCAATGTTCATAGGCAAGGCCGAAAGACGGCAGTCCCGCCATGCCTAGCGCCTCCGGTGACACCACGGGGGGGATGATCCGGTCGAAAGCCGGTGGACCACACGGCGTCTCGACGATCAGCGCCCACGCCCTGCGGCTGGTCAGGTACTGTTGGCGCCTGGCGACACAACCGGACAGGGTCGTGCTGGATTCCAGCCGGCTGCTGGTCCCGGACATCTGCTCGGGCCAGGTGCGCCGCAGCATCTACGCCGGGCTGTACGAAGGCAGCGAGGTCAAAGCCGTAAGGAAGTTCGTCGGCGAGGGAGAGGTCGTCATCGATGCGGGTGCTTCAATCGGGTACCTGAGCCTCCAGATCGCCAGGATCGTCGGCTCCGATAATCTCTACGCCGTGGAAGCAAACCGGGACCTCCTGTCCCATATCGAAGCGAATTTCCGGGAGAATGGAGTTCCCTGCCCCCATCTGATTCACGGCCTGGTGTCCGCGCCCGGCCATACGGAGCGGCCTTTCAACATATCCAGAGAGATCTGGTCGTCCTCCGTGCTGGATCGGGGGAACACGGCCAAGGTCGACGTCGTGCCCTGTGTCGATCTGGACGAGATGCTGGAAGAGACGGGCGCCACGGTGCTGGTCTGCGACATAGAGGGGGGCGAATGCGAGCTGATCCAGCAATGCCGGTTCCCGGGGTTGAAAACGATCATCATGGAGCTTCATCCGGACCTGTTCACGGGGCTCGACGTCCCCGGGGCCCTCGCCTCGCTGGGCGGCCGGAGTTTCGGCCTTCGCGAGATCGTCGACGGGAAAGTCTACGTATTCACCCGTCAGGACGACCAGGAGCGATCGCGCAGCACCAGCTCGTCCTGACGCCGGCGGCGCAGCCGCGGGCCGAGAAACCCGTAGAAGTACCACTCTTTCATGGCGAACGGTGTCAGGTGGTAGAGGATCCGCTCCAGGAGGTCCCAGCGAACCGCCTTTCTGTCCTGCCTGCGGTCCGAGGGCATACACCACAGATCGTAGTTGTAGACCGTGCGACCCAGGCGCAGGACGCGATTGACGAGCTCGTGATCCTTAACGACATAAGGCCAGACACGCCGCGAATAGCCGCCGGCACGCTTCAGGATCTCGGTGTTGAAGCACATGCCGTAACCGCCGGTGTGGCACTGATTGCGGAACACGCGGGACATGATCTGACCCTTGAGCCTGGCCAGTTTCGCGATACCGCTGCGGGGATGGGTATAGATGTCCATCGCCATGACGGCCGCTGTCTCCTCGTCGGCCCGCTCGAATATCGAGTCCGCGAGCGACAGGTAGTGAGGCGGGTAATAGGTGTCGGCGTCGCAGATGGCGACGTAATCCGTGTCCACCCCGGCGATGCCCGCCTCCAGGGCGTAGACCTGGCCCGGCCGGCGCTCATTGAGAAACAGCACCTCGATGTCCTGCACGGCGGCGACCGCGCGGCGACAGATCAGCTCTGACGAGTCCGTCGAGCCGTTGTTCACGAGAATCAGCTTGAAGCCGCCCAGAGTCTGATCGAGCAGCGATCTCAGGGTGCGCTCGATGAACCGCTCTTCATTGAAATAAGGTATGACTACCGACCATGAGCGCCTGCTTGTCTGAGTCGGTGTTTTCTTCATGGCGTACCGGTCTGTGTGTTCAGAGTCTTCCCGCCGCGAACGGCCGCTGCAAGGCGCTGCGCCGTTCGGCAAACGAAGACCGGGCTCGAAAACAAGTTGTGGATCCAAGACGGAAAACGTAGAATCCCGCGCCGAAAGGGAGAGTTCCTATAAGCCCTCGGGAGGCGAGTTTATCGGGATTTTCAGCCGTCTTGTGCCCTGAAACCAGATCATAGCCAACTGATTAAATACAAACGCGTATTCGTAGTCAACGGAAGCTATCTGTACGTTTCTGACGGCTCGATCGTGACGTTGCGGCGTTTAGTGGATTTCCTCAGGGCAGGGGGCGTCGAAGTGACCGTAGTCTGCGGCGCCCGGTCCACCTCCGACGGGAGCTCGCACCCTGATTATATCGCCCAGGTACCGTCCGTCCCACTCCCCTTCGAGCCCGAGTATCGTCTTCCAGGCGGCTTGACGCGCACCGTAAAGCGGACGCTTCTCGCGAACCCCGACACCCTGATCCACCTGGGTGCGCCGGATACGCTGGCGGTTTCCTGCCTGCGCTTCGCCCGTCGCCATGGACTGCCCGTCGTCTCCTCCTTTCACAGCAATATCGTGTCGTATTTCCGCTATCTGCGGCTCCCCAGAGTCCTGGAGAGCCTCGGCTGGGCGTACTTTCGCTGGTTCTACGGGCGCTGCGACCAGGTATACGTCCCCACCGAATCCATGCGGGTGGAACTCGAGCGCCATGGGGTCCGGGCCAATTATCTGCTGTGGCCGCGGGGCGTGGACCGGGAGCGCTTCTCACCGGCCCACCGCTGCGAGGAATGGCGCTCGACCCACGGGGCGGCCCCCGAGGACATCATCGTCCTGTTCGTAGCGCGATTGAAATGGGAGAAGAATCTGAAGATGCTGTGCAGGATTATCGAGCGGCTCCACGCGCGATCCCCGCACATCAGGACCGTTATCGTCGGTGAAGGGGTCGCTTACAAGCACCTGACACAGCATCTCCCCGAAACGCGGTTCACCGGGCGGCTGGGCGGCACCGAGCTGGCCAAGGCCTACGCCTCCTCGGATGTCTTTCTCTACCCCAGCACCACGGATACCTTCGGCAACGTGACCCTGGAAGCCATGGCCTCGGGCCTGCCGGCGGTTTGCGCCGATGCGCCGGGCTCGCGGAACCTGGTGCGCTCGGGACAAACCGGCTATCTCGCGGACCCGGATTCCGTCGAGCAGTTCAGCGACTGCGTCACCCGGCTGGCGGAGGATACGGCGCTGCGGCGGCGGATGTCGCGGGCGGCCGTGCAGGACAGCGCCCGCTACGACTGGGATTCGGTCATGCACGCCATCTGCGGCTATTACGACGATCTGTACCAGCACAGACACACTGGCCCCAAACATTGAGGCGACCCCGGGACGCCCGGACCGAACGCGCCGGGTTCAGGAGCTGCGGCCGTCGATGAAACGCAGCTTGACCAGATCGTTTCCGTACGAGCCGGCGAGTTGCTTCAGCTCTCCGGCATTGCCTTGGAGGTCGACGATCTGGATGGTCGGGTCGATGAAGCCCATCGCGGGGAGGACGCCGCTGATCTGCAGCCTGGGCTTGTCCAACAGGGTCCTGTAGTAGGCCGCCCACTCGTCGTGGCTGGGGTAATGGACCCACAAGCTACTCGAGAGCATGATTCTCTCGTACTGAAAGCTCGATATCGCGGCGTATCGATAATGGTGTCCGCGCACGACCCCGGGCCGCAGGAAGGCTACGGAGACCTGGTCCGGGCGCGTATCCGTGAGAGTTTCACATTGCACACCGAAGCAGTCGCGCGTGTAGTGCTCGATCACGATCGGACCGGGTAAACGGTCCAGTATCCGCCCGGCGACGTCGCGGGTATCCAGGGCCAGCGCCTGATTGTACTTGCAGCTCAGGGAATACGCCGGCAGAGACAACAGGCACAGGGCCACCAACGGCAGAGCGGACCCCGGCTTCGGTCCCGGCCACGACGCGACCTTCTCGAGCATCATCCCCGTGGTGATCGCCAGCAGGGGCACGAGGGGCATCGCATACCGCATGAAGTCCGGGAACGGCTTCATCGGGGTCGATTCGATCATCATGTAGTAGCCGCCGAGGGCGACCAGCAAGGTGCGGGTCGTCGTCGGATGGTCTCGCCATCCCAGCACCAGCCACAATGAAGCCACCAGGGCCGGAATCAGCAGCCACGAGGTCATGCCCGGCTGCAGGCTCGCAAGCAGATGAAAGGTCCACAGGAATTGGAACGGCAGGATTTTCGCCTGGTGGCCCTCGATGGGATGGATCAACTCGTTGCCGAGCCCGTGTAGAAAGTTCCCGGGATCGAGAAACAGCGGCGCATTGACGACCAGAAATACCACGCAGGCCGTCAACAGCGCGCGACGCGTGGCCCGGCGAAAAGCTTCCTCATCGAAACCGTCCCCGGCGAGCCGCGGCACCGACCAGGCGAGCAGCAGCACGGCGGCGCCGATGTACTTCGATGACATCGCGAGGCCCGAGGCCACCCCGAAAACCACCCATCGAAGCCGGGAAGGCACCCGGATCATGGCCATCAACGCGGCGAGGCTCAAGGTAGTGAAGCAGACGAACCAGGCGTCCTCCTTGAGGTAGTGCATGTGGACCACCGTCAACGGCGCTACAGCGGTGGCCAGCGCGCAGCCCAGGGCGGTGGCGCGGCCGACGAACCAGCGGGCGAGGAGATAACTTGCGAGCACGAAACCGATCCCGAACAAGGCAGCCACTTGGCGCCCCAGCAACAGCACCTGCTCAGCGTCTGACACATGTCGCAGCCACGCCGCCGCTTTGATGGTCAACAGCATGAGGATCGGGTGAAAGAAATCCTCCGTGCCCCGCAGAACGAACAACACCTTCTTGGCGCTCTCCGGATTATGCCCCGGGGAGTAGTCGATGTTCTGGTTGAAAAGGTGGTAACAGAAAGCGGCCAGCAACACCAGGACGACCGGCACCAGCCAGGCGCCGATCTCCGGTCTGCGGCCGGAGCTCAACACAGGAAGGGTGCACCCGGCGGACAGGCCGGGACGGTGTACGGCACAGGGAAATTCTGGAGCGGGAAACGAGGTTCGAACTCGCGACCTTCGCCTTGGCAAGGCGACGCTCTACCAGCTGAGCTATTCCCGCTGCGTAGAAGGGCGAGTAATTTTCTAGTCACATCCAGGCCTTGTCAAGTGCCGGGCCTCGAGGATCAGGACGGCTCCTGCCCGCTCAGCGCGGGCCACGCGGATCTCAAATAGGCGAACATCGACCACAGAGTGAGGGCGGCCGCGAGATACAGCAACCATTCGCCCACGATGATGGTCGGTATACCCATGAACTTGTACTTGTACACGAGCATGGTGATGGCGACCATCTGCAGCAGCGTCTTGGACTTCCCGACCAGGGACACCGCGACGCTCGCGCGCTTGCCGAGCTCGGCCATCCATTCCCGCAGCGCCGACACGGTGATCTCGCGACCGATGATCACCGCGGCGGTGATGGCGAACAGTATGCTGCTGAAGACCGAAGCCTGGATCTTGTGGTCTCCCACCAGCAGGACGAGGGCCGTCGTGACGATCAGCTTGTCCGCCACCGGGTCCAGGAATGCTCCGAAGGAGGAGGACTGCTCGAGTCGTCTGGCCAGAAAGCCGTCCAGCCAGTCCGTGACCCCGGCAATGATGAATATCCAGGCGGCCCACACCGGCGACCACGCGTAGGGCAGCCAGTACACGACCACGAAGACCGGGACCAGAGCGATCCGCAGCAGCGTCAATATATTCGGAATGGTATACGTCACGGCGCCGCGATTGTCTCCTATTGATGGAAGTGTTTGTAGATCCTGCGCGCCAGGTCCGAACTGATGCCGGGCACCTTCGAGAGGTCGTCTATTCCCGCCCTCTGAATCTCCTGGAGGCCACCCAGGTGCCTGAGCAGAGACTGGCGGCGCTTCTGGCCCACGCCGGGGATTTCCTGCAGCGAAGACGTGACCCGCGCCCTGGCCCGCCGCCGCCGGTGCCCGGTAATGGCGAAACGATGGGCTTCGTCCCGGATTTGTTGAATGAGATGCAGGCCCGTCGAGTGGGCGCGGGGGCGGATCGCGTGTCTCGTCCCGGACACGTACAGCTTCTCGAAACCCGGCTTGCGGGTGGGTCCCTTGGCCACGGCCATGATCGAGACGCCGTCTATCTGCAATTCCTCGAGAACCTCCTCGGCAACGGCGAGCTGCCCTTTGCCCCCGTCGATGATCAGGAGGTCGGGAACGCGCCCCTCCCCGTCCTTGAGCTTCTTGTACCGGCGTGAGAGGGCTTCCCTCAACGCCGCGTAGTCATCGCCCGGCGCCCCGGGCTTGACGTTGTATCGACGGTAGTCCGCGGTCTCCGGGCCGCCCTCGTCGAAGACGACACAGGAAACGACGGCGGCCTCTCCCTGCGTGTGGCTCACGTCCACGCATTCCATGCGCTGCGGCACCGCCTCGAGGCCCAGGATGCGCTGCAGCGATTCGCGCTTTTCCACCTGGCCGGCCTGCTCACAGAGGTGCCCCGCGAGGTGATGACGGGCATTCTCCGTGGCGCTGTCGAGCAGGCGCGCCCTGCGTCCGCGCGGCCTCGCCTGGAGACGAACCTTCCGGCCTTCTCGCTCCGAGAGCATGCCTTCGATGAGTGCGGCGCCCCGCGGCGCCGGATGCACCAGGATCTGAGGCGGCACGGGCTTGTCCAGGTAGAACTGTCCCAGGAAGGCGCTCATCACCTCCTCCGCCCGGGTCTCCAGGTTGATCCTGGGGAAGAAAGCCTTGCTGCCACTGTGCCGGCCGGACCGTACGAAGGTCACGTCGATGCAGGCCGCGCCGGCCTCCATCGCCAGGGCCACGACGTCCCAGTCGCCGTCGCCGCTGCTGATGGACTGCGTCTCCTGGATGCGCGCGAGGGAGCGGATCCGGTCGCGATACATGGCGGCGGTCTCGAAATCCATCTCGGACGATGCCTTCTCCATGGTATCCGACAGGTAGTGATGCAGCCTGTCATTCCGGCCCTCGAGAAACAGCACCGCCTGCTCTACGTCCCGCCGGTATCGCTCAGCGTCGACATAGCCGACGCAGGGCGCGGTGCAGCGCTCGATCTGGTACTGCAGGCAGGGGCGCGAGCGGGTACGGTAGAAGGTGTCCTCGCACTGCCGGACGGGAAAGATCTTCTGGAGCTGCGCCAGGATCTCTCGCACCGCACCGGCGTTCGCGTAGGGACCGAAGTAGCGGCCCGGCTGGGAGCGGTTGCCGCGGTAGAAGCCGAGGCGGGGAAACTCGGTGCTGTCATCGAGATGGATGTAGGGATAGCTCTTGTCGTCCCGCAGCACGACGTTGTAGCGCGGCCGGTGCTTCTTGATGAGATTGTTCTCGAGCAGCAGGGCCTCGCTTTCCGTGTGGGTCCTGATGACCTCGATGTTTGCGACGTGACGCATCATGGCCTGGGTCTTGGGCGGCAGCCCGCTCGAGCGGAAGTAGCTCGCGACCCGCTTCTTCAGGCTTCTGGCCTTGCCGACATAGATGGGTTCCCCCGCCGCGCTCATCATCTGATAAACGCCGGGAGAGTCGTCGAGGGTCGCCAGGAACGCTTTGGAATCGAATTCGGGCATGTATCCGCTTCGCTATGCAAGGAGCTGACGAACTCGATCGAACACCTGCGCGAACATGGCTTCCGTCAAACGTCCCGTTTGCGTGTTGTACCGGCTGCAGTGATAGCTGTCCACCAGGGTCCTTCCCGCGGGCAGCTCATGGCGCGCCGCGTGAGCGAACCTGAACCCGGACTGCCTGAGGTCGAGCGCTCTGAGCACGGCGCGATGGGCGAGGACTCCCAATGCCAGAATGACAAGATCCGCCCGGGATTGTTCAATCTCCGACCTCAGGAAGCGGTTGCAGTTGATGACTTCCGAGTTCAAGGGCTTGTTCTCAGGCGGCAGGCATTTCACGGCGTTGGTGATCCGGCAGTCTCGAAGCGCCAGCCCGTCGTCCGCCGAGTGGGATTCCGGCCGGGTGGCGAATCCGAACCGGTGCAGGGTCCTGTAGAGCAGGATTCCGGCATAATCCCCGGTAAACGGCCGCCCGCTGGCATTGGCCCCGTGCTTGCCGGGCGCCAGGCCGACGATGAGGAGCCGGGCATCGGGGTCACCGAACGGGGCCACCGGGGCACAATGGTAAGTGGGATGCTCGTTCGCGACGGCGCGCAGGAACTCCGCCAACCTGGCGCATCTGCGGCATCCCGGATCAAAGCTCGCGTTCACACGGGTAGTATGCCAGAGAGGCTTGGGGCTGTTGCCGTGGCGGGCGCGCTTCCCCTAGAATCGCGCTTCTCTTTCAACTCGATTGTGACAGACTTTTGAAAATCTCTGCGTTCGAGATCCGCGTCGGCAATTTGATGGAATATCAGGGCAAGCTGTGGCGGGTGCTCAAGAAGAATCACGTGAAGCCCGGAAAGGGCGGGGCCTTCGTGCAGGTCGAGCTGAAGGACATCGTTGGGGGGACCAAGCTCAACGAGCGCTTCCGTTCGGTGGACACCGTGGAGAAGGCCCACGTGGAGCCGAGGCAGATGGTATACCTCTACGCGGAGTCCGACGCCCTGGTGTTCATGGACAACGAGACCTTCGAGCAGATGCATATCCCCCGTGAGGACCTGGAGGACCAGCTCGGTTATCTCCTGCCCAATACCGAGGTCCAGGTGAACTTCCACAACGACGTGCCGATCGGGGTCGACCTGCCGGCGAACGTGGTGCTGGAGGTGGTGGATACGGAGAGCGTGGTCAAGGGCCAGACGGCGACGGGCTCGGGCAAGCCGGCAGAGCTGGAGACGGGGCTCAAGGTCATCGTTCCGCCTTTCGTGGGCATCGGCGACAAGATCAAGGTGAATACCGATTCGGGGGAATACGTCGAGCGGGCGTAATGCGCCTCGTTGGTGCGTTCAGGACTTTGTGCGGTACAAAACACCGCTGTCCAGGCGTTCGCGAGCAGGCGGGCCGTGCCGGGCATGAACCAGGGAAGGGTCTTCGTCGGTACGCGGTAAATACATCCCTGTAGGCTCCGCTGCCGCTATCCCTGCGGCAGAGGCCCGACGAAAACCCTTCCCCGGTCCATGCTTCACGGAGGTGCGGACCTCCCTGGCTACGTCGCTCCTCGGCGTCGACGGAGCTTGCGCGAAGGGTCCCCTCCCCTGCTGGACGAGTTCGAGGAGGGTGGGGATAGGACGACGCCTGGAGGCCGAACCGAAAGCATGGTGACCCCAAACACCGCCCCCTCACCCCAGCCCTCTGCCGAAAGGTCCCAAGGGAGAGGGAGCAACGTCCCCTCTCCCGCTGGCGCGAGAGGGTCAGGGTAAGGGTGGTTCCAAACACCGCCCCCTCGCCCCAGCCCTCTCGCGGTGGAAGAGGGAGCGATGTTCCCTCTCCCGCTGGCGGGACGACTCCAGGGACGGAGGAGGTAGAGCGAAGCACGGAGCCGGAGCCGAGAGGGTTAGGGTGAGGGTGGTTTCGAACACTGCCCCCTCGCTCCAGAGAGGGAGCAACGTCCTCCCCCGCGCTGGCGCAGGCACAGCGAAGCCTGAAGCTAGACTCGAGAGGGTCAGGGAAGCTCTGATTTATCGTCTGAGTTGTCATTGCGAGCGCAGCGAAGCAATCCAGCATGCCTGCCATTCCACGCTTTCAGGATTGCTTCGTCGCGTCGCTCCTCGCAATGACAGCATTGATCAGAGCTTCCTTAGGGGGATGAGGGCGGGTCCACAAGCACCGCCTCTCACCCCATCGTCAAGGATGCCCGCTTCACCGACTTGCGAGCCGCCTCCAGGGCCCGTGGAGCCAGAGGCCTGTGGTCGACGTAAAGAGACCATATCTTGTCCTCCATGTCGTCCAGCGCCCATGTGTCCCGTCCTTCACTCATGAGCTTGTCCACCGCGGGAAGCTCGTGGCACACGATCAGGAGGTCACAGCTCGCGTCGAGGGCTCTTTGGCAGCGCTCCGGCAGCGGCTCGGCACCGGCGCCGGCCATGCTGAGGTCGTCGCTGAACACGGCGCCCTGAAATCCCAGCTCGTCCTTCAAGACGTTGCGTATCCAGAACGAGGAATAGCTCGGGATCTGCGGGCTGATCTTCGGATAGACGACGTGGGCGAGCATCACGCCTCCCAACTGACCGGCGAGTGAGGCGTAGGGTACGAGGTCGCAGGCGCGCAGGTCGTCCAGGGAACGCTGGTCCTCGGGAAGCTCGGTGTGGGAGTCGGCACCGATTCCGCCGTGGCCGGGGAAGTGCTTACCGACCGCGGCCATGCCGGCCTCGTTCATACCGCTGATGTACCCCGACGCAAGGGCATGTACCCCTTCGGGGTCGGAATGGAACGCCCGGTCGCCGATCACCTCGCTGTCACAGCTCAGGACGTCCAATACGGGAGCGAAGGAGAGGTCCACGCCGCAGTCGATCAGCTCACCGGCCATGACCAGGCCGATATCACGGGCCAGCCGCCCGCCTTCGGCGGGGTTCGACTCGTAAAGCCGGCCACAGGCCGCGGCGGGCGGCAGGCGGGTGAATCCATCCCGGAAGCGCTGGACGCGGCCGCCTTCCTGGTCCACGGTCACCAGCAATGGAGGGGACCGCAGCCCCTTGATCTCCCGCACCAGCGAGCGGAGCTGGCTCTTGTGCTGGAAGTTGTGGCTGAAGAGGATGACCCCGCCTGCCAGGGGATGCCGCAGGCGTTTTCTGTCGTCCTCACTGAGAGACAGGCCGCCGGCCAGGTCGATGATGAGGGGTCCCAGGCTTGCCACGGCCGGCTCCTACTCCCGGATGGCGACGGGGGTGCCCGCCGGCACCCGGTCGAACAATTCCAGTATGTCGCGATTGCGCATCTTGATACAGCCGTGGGACCCGGGCACGCCCATGGGGTCCTCGTCCGGCGCGCCGTGGATGTAGATGTAGCGGCGCATGGTGTCCACGCCGCCCAGGCGGTTGAACCCGGGCTCCAGGCCGCTCAGCCACAGGATTCGGGTGAGTATCCAATCGCGCTCGGGAAACCGGCGACGCAGCTCCGGGCTGTAGATCTCGCCGGTGGGTCGCCGGCCCCGGAAGACGGTGTTCACCGGACAGCCGGCACCGATCCGGGCGCGGATCCGGTGGGCGCCGCGTGGGGTACATTCGCTGCCGTCGCGCTCCCCGGGACCGTTGCGGGCGGTTGAGACCTCGTAGGTTTCGAGCACCTCCCCCCGTTCGTCCAGGAGCTGCATCCGCTGCCGCGACAAGGAGACGTCGAGCCTCATGCTCTACAGCGAGTGGGCTCGCCGAAGCTCGTGCAGCAGGCCTTCGCACGCGTCCTCGATCATATCCAGGACCCGCTCGAAGCCGTTGGGGCCGCCGTAGTACGGATCGGGAACCTCGGTCTCGTCGAAGCCTGCCGAATACTCCATCAGCAGGCGGATCTTGTCATGCGGTCCGCCATTGATGAGGATCAGGTTCTGAAGGTTCTCCCGGTCCATAGCCAGCACGTAATCGTACGCGGCGATGTCCTCCGGGCCAGCCCGCCGGCCGCGCATCCAGGACAGATCCATACCACGCCGCCACGCCGCCTCCTGGGCACGCTGGTCCGGCGGCGAGCCGATGTGGTAGGCGTGGGTCCCCGCCGAATCCACCTCCACCGCCGATTCCAGGTTCTCGCGCGCCAGGAGTCGGCGGAATACGCCCTCCGCCGTCGGAGATCGGCAGATATTGCCGAGACAGACGAACAAAACCTTGACCATGTGCTGGCTCACCCCGTCTCCACTTCGTGACGGAACCGCTCGAGGTCGCCGGGTGTATCTATGCCCGGCGGAACCGTGAGCGGCGTAATGTGGACGGCGATCCGGTCACCGTATTCGAGCGCCCGTAGCTGCTCCAGGCACTCCGTTCTCTCGAGCACCGTGGGCGGCCTGCTGGTGAACTGCCGGAGGTAAGCGTAACGGTACGCGTAGATCCCGAGGTGACGATACACTGCGGCGTCCCCGGGAACCTGCCTCGGGTAGGGAATCCGGGAGCGGGAGAAATACAGGGCATCGCCGTTGCGGGCGCACACCACCTTCACGACGTTGGGATTGTCCATGTCGGCCTCCTCGCGCAGGACGTGAGCTGCGGTGGCGATGCTCGCACCGGATGACTCCGCCAACGCCCGTGCCACGTCCGCGACCAGCTCGCCGGGCATGTGAGGCTCGTCGCCCTGAAGGTTGACGATCACGGTGCTCGGATCGAGCGCCAGAAGCGCAGCGGCTTCGCAGATGCGGTCCGTCCCGGAAGCGTGCCGGGGGCTGGTCATGCAGGCCTCGGCGCCAAACGATTCCGCCTTTGCCGCCACCCGTTCGTCGTCGGTGGCGATCACCACCCGCCGCGCGCCGCTGCGGCAGGCCGCCTCGTAGACCCACTGGATGAGGGGACGACCCGCGGCCTCGGCGAGAGGCTTGCCCGGCAGCCGGGTGGAATCGAACCGGGCCGGAATGAACACACTGAATTCCATCCAGGTGCGATGGCGGCCTATTTCCTCAGCCGCTGGACTTCTTCGTCCGTCAAGGGACGGGCCTCGTCCTCGAGCATGATCGGGATGCCGTCCCGTATGGGATAGGCGAGACGGGCCGACTTGCTGATCAGCTCCTGGTGCTCCTTGTCGTAGATCAATGGGCCCTTGGTGACGGGGCAGACCAGAATGTCCAGCAGTTTCTTGTCGATCATGGTTTCAGCAGCTCGATCAGCTTGTCGTCGAATCCGGTATCCACATGGGTGGAAGTCGCCGCATACCAGGCATCCTCCAGCTTCATATCCCGGCATTTTACCGCATCCTTCTCCGTCATCACGATGGGAGCGCCGTCGAGGCCGGAGAAGTCTTCCCGCCGGTAGCGGTGATGGTCCGGGAAGGGATGGGCTTGAACGTTCAGCCCCAGCCCGCGGAGCGCGTCGAAAAACCCATCGGGATTACCCGTTCCCGCCACCGCGTGCACCCGCCGGCCCTCGAAATCGCCGGCCGGCCGCCGGCCGCCTCCGCCCAGATGAATGAATCCCTCGATACGAATCTCCATTCGATAAGCGCCCGGCTTCGTCCCTTCACGATCCGCCACACCGCCGTATACGACCAGGTCGACTTCCTTCAAACGGCTGCGAGGCTCGCGCAGCGGACCCGCCGGCAGGCAAAAGCCGTTCCCGAAGGGTGCGGCTCCGCCGACGACGGCGATCTCGACCTGCCGGTCCATCCGATAGTGCTGCAGGCCGTCGTCCGATACGACGATGTCGCAGCCGAGCGCCGAGATGAGCTCGTTTACCCCGCGTGGCCGGTTGGGGTCCACGACCACTGGAATGTCGAGGTTCGCCGCCATCATCGCCGGCTCGTCACCGCACTCCGACGGCGGCGTATTCCGGTCGACGATCAGCGGCAGCCACCGCGGTCTGCCGCCGTAGCCCCGGCTGACGATGCCCGGCCTGCGGTCCCGCGCGGCGAGCAGCCGCACCACGTGCATCACCAGCGGGGTCTTGCCGCTTCCGCCGACGGTGATGCCGCCGACGACCACCACCGGTTTCGCAAAAGTGACAGCCCGGCACGGACCGTGCGCGTAGCACATCCGCCGCAGGCGGATGATCGAGAGATAGACCCAGCTCAGCGGGACCAGCAGCCGGGTGGCGGGGCTGCGACCGCGCCACAGGTTCGACGCCGCGAGTCGAAACGGCCGGGCCATGGCGTCACACCGCGATGCGATGTTCTTCCATCTGCTGGGTCCGATACAGGCGCGTGTACAGGCCGCCCCCTTCGATGAGATCCCGGTGACGCCCCTCCTCCACCACCCTGCCCTCGCTCAGTACGAAGATTCGGTCGGCGTTCTCGACCGTGAACAGCCGGTGGGCGATGATGATGGTGGTGCGGTTGCGCGTCAGGTTCTCGGTAGCGTCGTGCACCAGCCGCTCTGACACTGAATCCAGGGATGACGTGGCCTCGTCCAGGATGAGAATGGGCGCATCCTTGTACAGGGCCCGTGCGATCGCCACGCGCTGGCGCTGGCCGCCCGACAGCCGTGCTCCCCGCTCCCCTACCGGGGTGTCCAGGCCCTTGGGCATGCGCTCCAGGAATTCGGAGACGTGGGCCGCGTGTACGACCTCGTCCAGCCGGTCGTCCGACTGCGCGGGAGAGCCGTAAAGGATGTTCGATCGAATGGTGCCCTCGAAGAGCATGGTCTCCTGGGTGACGAAGGCAAACTGCCTGCGCAGGCTCGCCAGGGTCAGCTCCCGGGTGTCGTGGCCGTCGAGACGCACCACGCCCGACGAGGGCTGGTAAAAGCCCAGCAACAGTGAAACCAGGGTGGACTTGCCGCTGCCCGACAACCCCACCAGCGCCACCCGCTCCCCGGGGCGAATATGGATGTCGATATCCTTCACGGCCGGGAAGCGCGTCTTCTCGTAGGCGAATGTCACGTGATCCAGGTTCACCTCGCCCCGGGCGCGATCCACCTCGACCGTCCCCTCGTCCAGCTCCGGCTCTTCGTCCATGACGCCGAACATGCTCTTGGCGGCGGCGACGCCCATCTGGATCTTTTCATTGACCTTGGCCAGCCGCTTCAGGGGCGCCGTCAGCATCATCACGGCCGTGACGTAGCTGACGAAGGTACCGGCGGTGACCGAATCGATGCCGCTGCGGTTGACCGAGATGGTGATGACCAGGGCCAGTGCCGCCCCCATCACCACCACCACCATCGGCACCATGGCGGCGGCGACTGCTGCCTTGCGCATGGACTGGCGGCGGTTGTACTGGTTCGCCCGCTCGAAGGACGTCCTCTCCTGCTGCTGGGCGCCGAAGGTCTTGACCACCTGGTGACCATTGACCGTCTCCTTGGCGATCCTCGCGATGCCGGTCATGGAATCCTGGATGGATTCGCTGCTCTTTCGAAAGCGCCGCGCCGCCTTGCCGATACCCAGAGCCGTGAACGGAGCGAACACCAGGAAGACCAGGGTCAACAGCCAGTCCAGGTACAACATCCAGCCGATCAGCGCCACCGAGGTCAGGAAATCCTTCACCGCCAGGGTCAGCGCATCCGTGGTGGCGGTGGCGGACTGCTCGACGTCGTAGATCAGTTTGGACACCAGGCCGGATGAGGAATGCCTGTCGTAGAAGTGAGAGGGGAGCTCGAGCATGCGGTCGAAGACCGCCTTGCGAAGGTCGAATACCACCTGCCTGCCCACCCAGGCCATGGTGTAGTCCGCCACGAATCCGGCCGCGGCGCGCATGAGCACCACCGCCATGATGAGCCAGGGAATCCAGGCGATGAAGGTCTTGTCCGGCTTCACGAAGCCGCTGTCCATGATGGGCTTGAACAGCGCGGCGAACCCGGTCTCCGACAGCGCCGTCAGCGCCATGGCGATCACCGACACCGTAAACACACCCTTGTAGGGACGGATACGAGCCAGCAGGCGCCGATACAACACGCCGCCGTCGCTGTAGGCTTGGCTCTTACGAGTCACTTTGGCAGATCTTCGTCCGATATCTTCTGTGTCGCGAAAGTGATGTTCGTGTAGCCCAGGCGACGGGCGATGTCCATGGCGCGTATGACGGATTCATGGGGCGTCTTGCGGTCCGCACGGATCACGGCCACCAGGTCCGTACGGTTGCCGCTCGCGGCCGCCAGCGCCCGATAAAGCGTCTTGCGGTCGGTGCCCAGCAGCTCCTTCGCGGAGGCGTCACCGGGACCCTTGACGGCGTAGACGCCCCCGGCGGTGATGTCTATCTCCAGGGTCTGGTTCTGCTTGTGCTCCACGGGCCGGTCAGTGGACTGCGGCAGTCGAATACGCAGCTCCGACTCCTTGGAAAACGTGGTGGATACCATGAAGAAGATCAGCAGCAGGAACACCACGTCGATCAGCGGCGCGAGATTGATCTCCACGTCGTCGCTCTGCTTGTCGCGGTCGGAAAACTTCATCGTCGCCGCCCTCCGTCAGTTCTTGATGTTGAGCGCGGCAGCGGGGCTCGCTGCCCGGTCGCCGTGAATGATCTCCACCAGGCGCAGCGCCTCCTGCTCCAGGCTGACCGTCAGCTCGTTCACCTTGCCCCGGAAGTAGCGGTAGAACATCAGGGCCGGAATGCCCACCGTCAGGCCCGCCGCCGTGGTGATCAGCGCCTGGGAGATGCCATCGGCGAGCACGGTCGGATCACCCACGCCGTAGGTGGTAATGGCCGCGAATACCTTGATCATGCCGATGACGGTGCCGAGCAGCCCCAGCAGGGGTGTGATCGCGGCGATGGTGCCCAGGGAGTTCAGGAAACGCTCGAGCTCGTGGACGACGTGTCGTCCCGCCTCCTCGATGGCGTCTTTCATCACATAACGCCCGCTGCCGAGGTTTTCCAGCCCGGCGGCGAGTATCCGACCCAGCGGAGAGTTCTCTCGAATCGCCTGGATACGCGCGGGATTCAGATCCCGGCGCTCAATGAGCTGCTGCACTTCCGCGGTCAGGTCGGAAGGCGTGACAGCGCGGCGGTTCAAGGTCCAGAACCGTTCGCATACGATGGCTACGGCGATTATGGAGCAGGCCAGGATCGGCCACATCAACAAGCCGCCGGATCGGAAAAGCTCGAGCACCTTGAATATGTTCCTGGGTGTGGGAATCTGGGCGGCAAAGTGTATCAAATTGCGCCCGTTGTATGCGCAGGTTCACCGCCGGGTCAGCCAGTACCGGGGGCGCCGCGCCCGCCAACCCTGAACTCGGATGCCGTCGCGCGACAGATCGACGATAACCGCTCCCGCAAAACCCGTGGTGATCGTCCGGATACCGTGCGTCCGATACCGGGACATGACTTCCGGGCGAGGATGACCATATCGATTCAGGTAGCCCGCCGAAACGATGGCCCAGCTTGGCGCCACCCGGGTGATGAAAGGCAGCGTCGAGGCACCCGTGCCGCCATGGTGGGGCACCAACAGGACGTCGCTGTGCAGCGCACCGCTCCACCGCCGCTGCAGGGCACGCTCCTCAGCCGCCTGGATGTCGCCGGTGAGCAGCAGCGAGCCATAGCGGCCGGTGACTTTGAGAACACACCCGCCGTCGCCGGAACCGGGGGACAGATCCAGGATGCGAAAAGTCACGCCGTCCCAGCGCCAGTGCCGACCGCCGCAGGACAGAACCCCGGGCAGCCTCCGGATGTGGCCGGCCAGGACACGCCGCAGCCGGAATGCCGTGCGCAGATCGTCCATTCCGTTTCGCCGCCGTCCATCGGGAACGATGAGCGTGTCGATCGTCCTCACGGACCGCGAGCGCAGGTACGGAATGACCACGGCCCGGGAGAGACTGAACCCGCCCGGATAGCTGGGGCCGGTGCCGTAGAGCAGCGTGTGATGCCGGGTGCGCACGACGACCGCCAGTCCCTCGCCTACGTCGAGCACCGCGAGCCTGACCTCACCGCGAGCCGGGCCCGCCGGCGCGGGCGCCAGCAGGGCCACCAGGCATACCGCGCCCCATGCGCGCCTGCGCGGCCTGACGAGCACTATCCAGGCGGCTCCGGCCATGAGGACGAATGCCTGCCAGAGCTCGAGATGCAACGGGAGGCTCGAGTAGTGCAGTTGGCCGAGCCAGGTCAGCGCCGCCCACAGGAGATCCGCCACCCGATCCGCGATGCGAAGGCACAGCGAAGCGACGCCCTCCCAGCCGAAGGTCACCGCCACGGTGCCGAGCAGGCACGGAGGCACGATGCAGAACATCACCACGGGTACGGCCAGCATGTTGGCGGGTGCGGACACCGTCGATACCCTGCCGAAGAACAGCGCCACCAGGGGTAGAAGCGCCAGGCTCAGCATCCATTGAAGCTTCACCGTCTCCGCGGCCCGGTCGCGCCACGTCAGGGGCTCCGCGGATCGAACATCCGGGATCCGGGCGGCCTGTTGCCGTCGATTCGCTCGTGCGATCCAGGCGAGGATGAATGCCACCGCGCAGAAGGAAAGCCAGAACCCGGCGTCGTGCACCGAGGCCGGGTTGATGACCAGCACGGCGATCAGGGCCAGGCACAGGCCGCGCATGTTCCAACTGTGTCGCCGGCACAGCACCCCGAACAGGAACACCAGCGCCATCACCAGTGCGCGCTGGGCCGGGACGTTGAACCCCGACAGCGCGGCATAGGCAGTCGCGAAACACAGGCCGCCGAGCGCACCGATGCGCGGCGCCGCCACGCCGCGGGCGAAGAGGCCCGCGAACCGTCCGAGCCACACCCCGAGAAAGACCCCGATACCGGCCGCGAACCCGATGTGCAGCCCGGATATGGAAATGAGATGGCTGGTCCCGGTGGCGCGCAGCGTATGCCATTCCGCCTCCGAGATCGTCGAGCGGTCCCCGATCGCCAGCGCTCGAAGGAGACCGGCATGACGAAGGCCGGTCAAGCCGAGGTCCAGGCGATCCTTCAGCGCCTGGCGCAGTGATCCGAGCGACAGTCCGGCCGGTGACAGGCGCGAGTCGACGCCGGATCGCCTGACGTATCCGGTGGCCCGTATACCGCGCCTGAACAGATAGCCTTCGTAGTCGAAGCCGCCGGGGTTGTAATAGCCGTGCGGCCGTTTGAGACGCACCACGAGGCGCCACCTCGTGCCCGCCTTCACCTGCGCCACTGCGTACCAGGGCGGGCTGTACCACCGCAGTCGTATACGACCGTCGAACGACACGACCCGCCCTCCGCGCTCGGCGTGCTCGACGTCCAGATCGAACTTCAGGTAGTGTCGGCCGCGCTGCGGCAGCCCTGCGATTTTCCCGACGATGGTGACGTCCCGTCCCTCCAGCGCCCGCGGCCATTGGACGGCCAGGACCAGATCTGCGCGAAATAATGCCCAAGCGACGCCGGCCAGGCAGACCACGGCCGGCCGCAGCGGGCGGACCAGGGCACACGGAACGAGAACGAGGCCACCCGATATCGTGAGCCAGGCGGGGACGGAAACGGGGGAAAGTTGCGCGCATGCCGTCCCGAGGGCGAACAGGACGGTATAGATGTAAAATGCACGATTCCCTGTCACAATTTCGTTCCATCGAAGGCGGGGCCCGGCCCGAATCGTCCCCTGGTGGGGATCGATGCGTCCGGTCCGAGGCGAGATCCTCCGCGTGTTGCGTCCGGCAAACCGGGTCGCGCGAGACGCTCTGCCGGTTCGGCGTTTAAGTTATCAATCTATGCCCTGGAAGACAAGGCGGCCACGCTGGCTGCTCACCAAGAACGATGTGGTCGAACACCGCTACCTGAAGGTATTCGGTGAGCACCTTCACAGCCCGAACCTCTGGCATTTCAATCGCCGCTCCGTCGTCAACGCAACCGCCGTGGGACTGTTCTGCGCCTTCCTGCCCATGCCTTTCGAGATGGTGGTCGCGGCACTGGGCGCCATATGGTTCGGCGGCAACCTGCCCCTGGCAGTAGCCTGGGTCTGGATTTCCAACCCCTTGACCTGGCTTCCGCTCTACACACCCGCCTACCTGCTCGGCTCGTGGATACTGAACGAGCCCGCCGTGGACACCCACCACATCACGATGCACGTGCTGCTCGAGTCGATGGCCGCCTTGTGGGTCGGCTGCGTCATCGTCGGCATCTTTGCGGGCGCCTGCGGCTATTTCGTCATCAACACCCTGTGGCGTCTCAACGTACGTGCCCATCGCGCGGAACGGGCACGGCGTTACAACCTGAAGAAGAACTAGTGGGTCGTGCCGCCGGCTCCGCGTCGTTCCGGTCCGAAATCCTGGGGGAGACCGTTGAGGTAAGAGCCGTCAAGCAACAATCGAACGACTGCGCCGATCCATCCACCTTCCCGCCTTGCCGGAGCGGCCCCACGACGATCACCGTCGGACTTTCGTTGCTCGTGTGCCTCACGACCACCCCTCCCGCCTGCTGACGAACCAGACGTTCATCGGATCATGCGCCAGCGTTTGGCGGCGCACGGATTCGAAGCCGGCCTCCCGCAGCAGGCGTTCGGCCGTTTCCCAGCCCCACATCGTACCGAGTCCGGCACCACCCTGGCCGATCGAGACCGGTGTGCAGTGAAAGCAGGAAATGGCGTACAACAGGGATGCCATCGGGAAGTCCATGTTGTTCTCCAGAGAGGCGGAGCCGCCGATGTCCTGCATCAAGTGCACACCGCCGGGCTTCAAGGAACGGTACAGACCGCCCAACAGCGCCCCCGGGTCTTTCTGGTCATGGATGCCGTCGAACGACATCACCAGATCGTACCGGCTTGTCTCCTCGAAGCCGCTCAGGTCGCGAACCTCGAAACCAATATTACACAGACCTCGGTTGCGGACTTCCCGGCTCGCGTATTGGATCGCATCCGGACACAGATCGTATCCGGTGAACCGACTGGCCGGGAAACGTTCGGCCATCGCGATCAAGGCCCGCCCGCGACCGCAGCCGGCGTCCAGTACGTCGATACCGGCACGCAGTCGCTCGTCGATGCCTTCGATCAACGGTAGTATCAGCTCGAACAGCGGTTTGACAACGGTCTGGCCGCTGTCTTCGGCCATGAATTGGTGAAAGTGCGGATAGTCCGAGTACTCGGTCCCGTCTCCGGTCTCGAAACACGCCAGGATCCGATCCTGCACGGCGCCCATCACGGGAATTGGGGTCCCAGCTCTGGGTCTCCGATCACTACACCGCTTCGGACTGTGTCGAGCGCATGGCGGCGATCTCGGGCCTGCCGGAGAGGACCTTCAAACGCCGCTTCAGAAAGGCAACGGGGTTCACGCCGATCGAGTACGTCCAAACGCTGCGAATCGAGGAAGCAAAACAGATCCTGGAAACGACCGACGAGGCCATCGACATCATCGTCGACGCCGTCGGCTACGACGACCCCGCCTCCTTTCGCAGACTGTTCAAGCGTCTCGCGGGTGTGACCCCCGGCAGGTACCGGCAACGCTACCAGCACCTCAGACGACTCGTGAAGTAGCACACCCGCGGTGTTTGTCGGAATGAATTCCGACCCACAAGTAGCACACCCGCGGTCGCACGGCGCGCTGCCCAAGGTCGCAGGTCCCGATAGCGGCGCGGCATCAGGCGGTGTTTGTCGGAATGAATTCCGACCCACAGGGGGAAGTGCCGGAGATCTCCGGGAGCGACATTCCTGCCGACCCACGGGTGTGGTGGATCGGGAAATGGGACAGCAGGCTATTCGGGCTGCAAGGGCCCGAGGAAGCCGTCCTTGAGCTCCAGGACGCGGTCCATACGGCCGGCCAGATCACGGTCGTGCGTAACGACCACCAGGCTGGTGCCGAGCTCTCGGTTCAGCCCCACCATCAGGGAATAGACCTTTTCGGCGGTCTTTCTGTCCAGGTTTCCGGTCGGCTCGTCCGCGAGGATGCACGCGGGCCGGGTCACCAGGGCCCGGGCCACCGCCGCACGCTGGCGTTCGCCGCCGGAGAGCTCCCCGGGCTTGTGCTGCAGCCGCTGGCCGAGGCCCACTTCCTCCAGGCAGGCCCGGGCGCGTTCGACGCAGGTGCCGCGCGCCTCGCCCCGCACCAGCAGAGGCATCATCACGTTCTCGAGGGCCGTGAATTCCGGCAGCAGATGGTGGAACTGGTACACGAAGCCGAGATAGCGATTGCGCATGTCTCCCCGTTCGGAGTCGGACAACGCAAAGAAGTCCGTGCCCTCGATCTGAACGCTGCCGCCGGTAGGTATATCCAGACCGCCGAGCAAGTGCAGCAGCGTGCTCTTGCCGGATCCGGAAGCACCCACTATGGCGAGCTGCTCTCCGGCGAACACCTCGAGGTCGAGCCCCATCAGAACGTCGACGTTGAGACCGCCCTGGTCGAAGCGCTTGACCAGGCCCCGGCACGCCAGCACGACTTTCCCGCTCATTCGTATCTCAATGCCTCCGCCGGCTGGGTCCTGGAGGCGCGGAAGGCAGGATAGAGCGTCGCGACGGCGCTCATGCCGAGGGAAGACAGCGTCACGACCAGCACGTCCCGCCAGTGCATGTCAGCAGGGAAATCACTGATGACGTAGACGTCCGCCGGAAAGAACTGCACATGGAAGATGTGCTCGAGGAACGGGACGATGGTCTGGATATTGAGGGACGTGATCACCCCGGTGAGCCCCCCCAACAGCGTGCCGATCACCCCGATGAGCATGCCCTGTACGATGAAGATCCCCATCACGCCGCTCGGCCGCATGCCCAGCGTCCTCAGGATGGCAATGTCCGCCTGCTTGTCGGTGACCACCATCACCAGGGTGGAGACGATGTTGAATGCCGCCACCGCCACGATGAGGAACAGGATGATGAACATGACGCGCTTCTCGATTCCGAGAGCACGAAAGAAATTGCGGTGGTCACGGGTCCAGTCGCTGATGTAGAAGCCCGGTCCGAGGGAATTGGCCAGGCCGTTGCGGACCAGCGGGGCCTTGAAGATGTCGTGCAGCTTCAGGCGCAGCCCGGTCACCTCGTTGCCGGACTCGTACAGCTTCTCCGCGTCGCCGAGATCGATCAGCACCAGGCCGCTGTCGTAGTCGTACATCCCGATCTTGAAGATGCCGCTGACCGTGAACCGCCGCAGCCGCGGCAGCATACCGGCCGGCGTCACCTGGCCTTCCGGAACGACGATGGTCACCTTGGACCCGACGTCCAGCCCCAGGGTGCGCGCCAGCACGCTGCCCACGACCACTTTGAACTTGCCGGGCTCGAGGGAATCGAGGCTGCCCTCCTCCATATGCTTGCCGATATCGGAAACGTTCGGCTCCTGGCTGGGCATGATCCCTCGCACGATGGCACCCGTGGCATTGCCTCCCTTGGTGAGCATTCCTTGTCCGAGCACATAAGGGGCCACTCCGGCGACCTCGGGAATCTTCTTCACGGCATCCTCGAGATGCTGCCAGCCCTGAAGGCCGCCCTGATCGGCCGTAATGGTGACGTGGGCCGCGACGCCCAGGATGCGGTCGCGGAGCTCGCCCTCGAAGCCGTTCATGATGGACAGGACGGTGATGAGCGCCCACACGCCGAGGGTGATCCCCATCATCGCGATCAGTGTGATGAACGAGATGAAGTGATTGCGGCGCTTGGCGCGTGTGTAGCGCAGGCCGATGAAGACGGGAAGCACGGGGCAGCGAGCTCGATCGACCGGGGCTAGGAGACGCCCGTCTCCGGACGCATGTGCGGGAACAGCAGGACATCGCGGATCGAAGCACAGTCCGCCAGCAGCATCACCAGGCGATCGATACCGATACCTTCGCCCGCGGTAGGCGGAAGACCGAACTCCAGGGCGCGGATGTAGTCGTGGTCGAAGTGCATGGCCTCCTCGTCCCCGGCCTGCTTCTCGGCCACCTGCCGGTGGAAGCGGCGGGCCTGGTCTTCCGAATCGTTCAGCTCCGAGAAACCGTTGGCGATCTCCCGCCCCGCGATGAACAGCTCGAAACGATCCGTCACCGACGGATCGTTGTCATTGATGCGCGACAGGGGGGATACCTCCACCGGGAAAAGGGTCACGAATGTCGGTTGAATCAGCTTGTCCTCGACGGTCTGGTCGAATATCTCCATCAGCCACTTCCCTTCGCCCCAGTGCTCCCTGGGCTCGATCCCGAGCGAACGGCCGTACTCGGACAATCGTTGACGATCGGCAATGTCGGCGGGGGTCAGCTCGTCATTGCGCTCGAGAACGGCGTCCTTGACGCTGAGTCGCTTGAAGGGCGCCTCGAAGCTGATCCCCTGCCCCTGGTAGTCGAACGACTCGCTGCCGAGCACCTCGTTCGCCAGCTCCCGGAACAGGGTCTCCGTGAGATCCATGAGATCCGTGTAGTCCGCGTAGGCCTGGTAGAACTCCAGCATGGTGAACTCGGGATTGTGCTGGGTGCTCACCCCCTCGTTCCGGAAGTTGCGGTTGATCTCGAAAACGCGGTCGAAGCCCCCCACCACCAGCCTCTTCAGGAAGAGCTCCGGTGCGACCCGCAGGTACAGGTCCATGCCCAGTGCGTTGTGATGGGTCACGAACGGCCGGGCCACGGCGCCGCCCGGTATCGCCTGCATCATCGGGGTCTCCACTTCGAGAAAATCCCGTGCCGCGAAGAACTGCCGGATGACCTGGATGATCCTGGCCCGGATCCGGAAGACGCGCTGTGCCTCGGGATTCATGATCAGGTCCACGTAGCGCTGGCGGTAGCGGAGCTCGTGGTCGCTGAGTCCATGGAACTTCTCCGGGAGCGGGCGAAGGGACTTGGTGAGCAGACGGATGTCATCCGCCCGCACGCTGAGCTCGCCGGTCCGGGTGCGAAACAGCTCGCCTCGCACCCCGACGATGTCACCGATGTCCCACTTCTTGAACTGCTCGTTGTACCGACCTTCGGGAAGGCTGTCGCGCTGCACGAAGATCTGAATCCGCCCGCTGCGGTCCTGAATGTGCGCGAACGATGCCTTGCCCATGATCCGGCGGCTCATCATCCGTCCCGCAATGCTGACCGGAATCGCCGACTGGGCAAGCTTTTCGGCGTCCCAATCGCCGTACTCCGCCGCGATCTCCGACGCCAGGTGAGTCGGCCTGAAGTCGTTGGGAAACGCGAACCCGCCCTGCCGCAGCGCTTCCAGCTTCTCGCGACGCTGCCTGATTTGCTCGTTGTCGTCGTTCATTTTCCGATGTTTGACTCATGGGTCGCGGACCGCCGGTAACGGTCCGCCGCCAAGGGGTGTCCATCTCCCACTCGCGGACTAGACACGATCCTTGCCTGATCGGTCCCGCTACAGCCCGGCCTTCAGACTCGCCTCGATGAACGGGTCCAGGCTGCCGTCCAGCACGCCCTGGGTGTCCCCGACCTCGACGGAGGTCCTGAGGTCCTTGATGCGGGACTGGTCCAGCACGTAGGAACGGATCTGCTGCCCCCAACCGATGTCGGCCTTGCTGTCTTCCACGGCCTGCTGCTCCGCCCGCCGCTTCTGCATCTCGGCCTCGTAGAGCCGGGCCTTGAGCATCTGCATGGCCGTCGCCTTGTTGCGATGCTGCGAACGGTCGTTCTGGCACTGGACCACGATACCCGTGGGCAGGTGCGTGATGCGCACCGCGGAGTCGGTACGGTTGACATGCTGACCGCCCGCCCCGCTCGCCCGGTAAGTATCGATCCGCAGGTCCACGGGATTGATCTCCACTTCCACCTTGTCGTCGATCTCGGGGTAGACATAGACGGAAGCGAAAGAGGTATGCCGCCGGTGTCCGGAATCGAAGGGCGACTTACGCACTAATCTGTGAATCCCCGTCTCCGTCCGCAGGTAACCGAAGGCATACTCCCCGGAGACCTTGATGGTCGCGCTCTTGATCCCCGCCACCTCGCCCTCGGAGATCTCGACCACCTCGCTCTCGAACTCCTTGTACTCGCAATAGCGAAGGTACATGCGCAGCAGCATCTCCGCCCAGTCCTGCGCTTCGGTACCGCCGGAGCCGGCCTGGATGTCCACGAACGCATTGTTGGCGTCCATGGGGCCGGCAAACATCCGCTGGAATTCCAGCTCCGCCAGCTTCGCGTCGAGACCGCTCAGGTCGGATTCCACCGAGCCGAGCAGCTCCGGATCGGCCTCATCATGGGCCAGCTCGATCAGCTCTGCCGCCTCGGCGATCGCGCGATGAATCTGCTCCAGGTTGCCCACCACCCGAGCCAACCGCGAGCGGCTCTGACCCAGCTCCTGGGCCCGCTCCGGATTATCCCATATACCGGGCTGCTCCAACTGCCGGTCTATCTCCTCGAGCGCCTCCTTCTTGCTGTCGAAGTCAAAGATACCTCCTGAGAGCGGCTTCCCGCCCCTTCAGTTCCTTCACGGCTTCAACCAGGGACGTAAATTCCATCGCGATCAATCTCAACTGTGGATTTCAAGGAGCGCGAGCATACCGGAATATCACCGCCGCGCGAAAGTTGCTTGGCGCACCAAGGCGCCCCCGGCTTTCGTTTCGCCGGTATCGTATCCCGCAAGAAGCCTGTAGGCATGGCTTGCGGAAGGTCTTCGGGGGACCTATGCCGCAGGGTGCGGCATCGGAGCCTACATGGACGTATCTACGGCGTGCCCCCGAAGACCCTCCCCAGGCCCATGCACGGCACCTCACTCGGCGGCGTCGTGTCGTGCCGATCCTAAACGAAGGTGCCCAGCATGAACCGGGGAAGGGTCTTGGCGGGACGCCGCAAGTACCTCCCTGTAGGCTCGCCTCCGGCATCCCTGCCTCCAGACGCCCGCCAAGACCCTTCCCCGCTTCATGCCCTGACGCCCCTTCCTCCGGCCTGATCCAGGAGACCTGTCAAGGTCCCCGTCGTGCAGATCCTGCTTTCCCTTGCGCAGTATCAAGACGGAGCCGGTTGGAGTCTGCTAAAGAAGATGATTCCAAAAGATACCAAGGTACCTGCACATCCGGATTCCATCCTGACAAGTGGTACACTTCCGGCCAGGTGAATAAGAACACGTCGCAGCAGTGGGGTTCGGTCCTCTCGGCATTCCCATCGATTCGTGCGCACCGGGACCACGGCCCTGCTGCCGGCAGGACTTCCTGAGAGAAACGTAGACATGCGAATCGGCATACCCCGAGAGACCTATCCCGGCGAAAAGCGGGTCGCCACCACTCCCGCGGTTGTCCCCGAGCTTTTGAAGCTGGGCTACGAGGTCGTCGTTGAGCAAGGCGCCGGCGCCGGCGCGAGCTTCCACGACGACGACTACCGCCGCGCGGGCGCAACGGTGGAGGCGGATACCCGCAAGCTGTGGAGCGAATCCGACATCATCCTCAAGGTCAACAAGCCCGACCGTCACCCGGACCTGGACGTCGACGAGACCGAGCTGCTCTCCCCCGGAAGTCTCCTCGTCTGCTTCGTCTGGCCGGCCCAGAATGAAGACCTGATGAAGCGGCTGGCCGCGCGGGGCGTGACGGTCTGCGCCATGGACTCGGTGCCGCGGGTCTCCCGGGCGCAGAAGCTGGACGCCCTCTCGTCCATGGCCAACGTCGCCGGCTATCGCGCCGTGATCGAGGCCGCCCACCACTTCGGCCGGTTCTTCACCGGCCAGGTCACCGCCGCCGGCAAGGTCCCGCCGGCCAAGGTCCTGGTCATCGGCGCCGGCGTCGCGGGCCTGTCCGCCATCGGAGCCGCCGGGTCCCTGGGCGCCATCGTCCGCGCCTTCGACACCCGCCCGGAGGTCAAGGAGCAGGTGGAGAGCATGGATGCCGAATTCCTCGAGGTCGACCTGAAGGAGGAAGGCTCGGGCACCGGGGGATACGCCAAGGAAATGAGCGAGGAGTTCATCAAGGCCGAGATGGCGCTGTTCCAGCAGCAGGCCGAGGAGGTGGATATCATCATCACCACCGCCTTGATCCCCGGGAAGCCGGCGCCGAAGCTGATCACGGCGCCCATGGTGGAGAGCATGAAGGCCGGCAGCGTCATTGTCGACCTGGCCGCCGAGCAGGGAGGCAACTGCGAGCTCACCGAGCCCGGCGAGGCCGTCGTCAAGCACGGCGTGACCATCATCGGCTACACCGACCTCGCCAGCCGGCTTGCCGCCCAGTCCAGCCAGCTCTATGCCACCAACCTGCGGCAGCTCCTGGTCGAGCTCACGCCGGAGAAGGACGGACGGCCGGTCGTCGACATGGAGGACGAGGTCATCCGGGGCCTCACCGTGATCAAGGATGGGAACATCACCTGGCCACCCCCGGCACCGAAGATCAGCGCGGCCCCTCCGGGTCCGGCGAAACCGGCGCACGAGGCGCTTCCGGCCGAAGCCGCCAGGCGGCGCCGGCCCTGGGTGTCGCTACTGCTGCTGGCCGTGGGAGCGCTGGTGATACTGGGGATGGGTTCGTCGGCCCCACCCGACTTCATGAACCACTTTACCGTCTTCATCCTGGCGATCTTCGTCGGCTACCAGGTGGTCTGGGCGGTCACGCCCGCCCTGCACACTCCCCTGATGAGCGTCACCAACGCCATCAGCGGGATCATCATCCTCGGCGCATTGCTTCAGATCGGCTCCCCCGCCCATCTCGTCGCGGTCCTTGCGGGGATCGCCGTGCTGATCGCCTCCATCAACGTCGTGGGCGGGTTCCTGGTCACCCAGAGAATGCTCAGGATGTTTCGGAGATAGGGCTGGCACATGGGACACGGCATCATTACAGCGGCGTACATACTCGCAGCCATACTGTTCATATTCAGCCTGGGCGGCCTGAGCAACCAGGAGACCGCGCGCAGGGGCAACCTCTACGGTATTGTCGGCATGGCAATCGCCATCGCCGCCACCATAGCCGGCGACCGGGTTCACGACTACGGCCTGGTCGTCACTTTGATGGTGCTGGGGGCCGCCGCCGGCACCTTCGTGGCGATGAAGGTGCAGATGACCCAGATGCCGCAGCTCGTGGCCATGATGCACAGCTTCGTCGGACTCGCGGCGGTACTCATCGGCTTCGGCAACTATGCCGATCCGAGCCTGCATTTCACCGGCGCGGAAAGGACCATCCACGACGTGGAGATTTATGTCGGCGTCCTGATCGGCGCTGTCACCTTCACGGGATCGGTAGTGGCTTTCGGGAAGCTCCAGGAGCTGCTGCCCTCGGCTCCCCTGCTCCTGCCCGCCCGACACGTCCTGAACCTGGTCGCCGCGTTGGTCTGCGTGTATCTGGGCTACCTGTTTCTCGGCGCCCCGGACGCCGCGCAGGGTGCGATTCCGTTGATTATCATGACGATGATCGCGCTGCTGTTCGGCATCCACATGGTCATGGCGATTGGCGGCGCGGACATGCCGGTGGTGATCTCCATGCTGAACAGCTACTCGGGTTGGGCCGCCGCCGCGGCGGGCTTCATGCTCTCCAACGATCTCCTGATCGTCACGGGAGCGCTGGTGGGGTCCAGCGGCGCTATTCTGAGCTACATCATGTGCCGCGCCATGAACCGCAACTTCGTGCGCGTGATCCTGGGGGGATTCGGGGGCGGCACCGCAGCTTCCGGTGCCGCTGCCGCCGGCGAGGTCCAATCCACCACGGCGGAGGAAGTGGCCGCTCTCCTGGAAGACGCATCCGAGGTCGTGATTACGCCGGGATACGGCATGGCCGTCGCGCACGCCCAGCATGCCGTCTCGGACATCACTAGCCTGCTGCGTAGCAAGGGCGTGCAGGTACGCTTCGGGATTCATCCCGTGGCCGGGCGCATGCCGGGCCACATGAACGTGCTGCTGGCCGAAGCCAAGGTGCCCTACGATATCGTGCTGGAGATGGACGAGATCAACGACGACTTCGAGCACACCGACGTGGTGCTGGTGATCGGCGCCAACGACACCGTGAATCCCGCGGCCGAAGAAGAACCGGACAGCCCCATCGCCGGCATGCCCATCCTCGAGGTGTACAAGGCCAGAAACGTCATCGTCCTCAAGCGCTCAATGGCCTCCGGCTACGCGGGAGTCGACAATCCGCTGTTCTACCGCGAGAACACCCGAATGCTCTTCGGCGACGCCCGGGCCAGCGTGGAAGCGATTCTGGCGGCCTTGAAGTAGGGTCGTCACCAAGCCGAAGTTTTTCGGCTCGATGCCCTCGCTGCATGGTCAGGATGTGCGGGTGATTGGCGAAAGTGCCCTGGCATGAAGCGGGGAGGGGTTTCGGCGGGACGCCGCGAGTACGTCCTTGTAGGCTCGCCTCCGGCGTCCCTGCCTCCAGACGCCCGCCGAAACCCCTCCCCGCTTCATGCTCTTGCGCCCATCCCTTCGATAGGCGCTGGCACCTGTGAGACGAATTCGTTCAGCTATCGGACATCGGCGAGACGTGGCGAGCACCTTCCCTGTAGAAGTCCATCTCCGGGGTTCTGTGCCTGCCCTTGGACGCCGGTTGAAACGCGTTCCCCTATTCCAAGCGTCGGTCCCCTCGATTGAAGGCAGCGTCCGCAGGCGGGATTGACTACCCGGCGAAGGGGGCCGCCGTGTAGGCATGGTTTGGGGGAGGCTTTCGCCGACCGTCTGGAGGCAGGGATGCCGGAAGCGAGCGTACAGGGAAGTATTCACAGCGTGTCGGCGAAAGCCTCCCCCAAACCATGCTTTCCGTGCTCCCATCAACCAGCGAACAAGCACAATCCCGCACATCTCTTCAAGGGTTACATCCCTTATCTGTACGAATTTACCGCGAGCGGAAAGCAAACTCAGTCGAGGTAAGGGAGAGCGCTATCAGCCCAGGGCGTTCTTCATCAGCTTGCCGATCTCGGCGGGGTTGCGGGTGACGCCGATACCGGCGTCTTCCATGGCGGCGATCTTTTCGGCGGCGGTGCCCTTGCCGCCGGATATGATCGCGCCGGCATGTCCCATGCGCTTGCCCGGAGGGGCGGTGACGCCGGCAATGAAGCCTACCACCGGTTTTTTCATGTTGTCTTTCACCCAGGCGGCACAGTCCTCTTCGTCGGTGCCGCCGATCTCTCCACACATGACGACGCCCTCGGTGGCGGGATCGTCGTTGAACATCTTCATGACATCCAGGTGTTTCAAGCCGTTGACGGGATCTCCGCCGATGCCTACGCAGGTCGACTGGCCGAGGCCCAGCTCGGTGAGCTGCGCCACGACCTCGTAGGTGAGGGTCCCGGAGCGCGACACGACACCGATGGGCCCCTTCTTGTGGATGTAGCCGGGCATGATCCCGATCTTCAGCTCATCCGGAGTGATGACTCCGGGACAATTGGGGCCCACCAGCAAGGTCGGCCCGTCCTTCATACTGTATCGCGTCAGGATCATGTCCTTCACCGGAATGCCTTCCGTGATGCAGATCACCACCCGCATCCCGGCTTCGACAGCCTCGTCTATGGCCGCGGAAGCGAACTTCGGCGGCACGTAGATCACCGACACGTCGCATCCCGTTTGCTCTTTTGCTTCGCGCACCGTCTCGAACACCGGCACGCCTTCCACCGACTGGCCGGCCTTGCCCGGGGTAACGCCGGCGACGTAGCACTGCTTGCCGAACGCATATTCGATCGAGTGCTTGGTATGGAACGCGCCGGTCTTGCCGGTGATCCCCTGGGTGACGACCTTCGAATTCTTGTCGATCAGAATAGACATATCAGCTCCTCGCCGCCGCCACCGCCTTCTCGGCGGCGTCCGCCATCGTGGTGGCGGAGATGACATTGATTCCGGAATTGGCGATGATCTCCCGGCCCTGTTTCACGTTCGTGCCCTCCAGCCGCACCACCAGGGGCACGCCGAGCTCCACGACCTTCGCTGCGTTGACGAGGCCTTCGGCAATGACGTCGCAGCGCATGATGCCGCCGAATATGTTGACCAGGATCGCCTTGAGATGGGGATTGCGCATCATGATCTTGAACGCCTCGGTGACCTGCTCGGTCGTCGCGCCCCCGCCGACATCGAGGAAGTTGGCCGGAGACGAGCCGTACAGCTTGATGATATCCATGGTCGCCATGGCCAGTCCCGCACCGTTCACGAGGCAGCCGATGTCGCCGTCCAGGGCGATGTAGTTGAGGTCGAACTGGGAAGCGTCGATCTCGTTCGGGTCCTCTTCGTCGAGGTCGCGCAGCTCCTTCCATTCCGGATGCCGGAAGGCGGCGTTGTCGTCGAAGTTGATCTTGGCATCCAGCGCCAGCACGCGCCCGTCCCGGGTGACGATCAGGGGATTGATCTCTGCCAGCGAAGCATCCGAATCCCAGTACGCCTTGTAGAGAGCGGTAAAGAACTCGACCGCACGGTCGCGGCAGGATTCGGGAATGCCGATCTTCTTTGCCAGGTCGGCGGCCTGATCCGGGTCCAGACCATCGATGGGGTGAATCGCCACCCTATGGATCTTCTCAGGCGTCTCGCTCGCCACCTGCTCGATCTCGGTGCCGCCCTCGGAGCTGGCCATCATGGTCACCCGCTGGGTGGCGCGATCGACCACCAGGCCGACATAAAGCTCGGACTCGATATCGGCTCCCTCCTCCACCAGCAGCCGCTTGACTTCCTTGCCTTCCGGTCCCGTCTGGTGGGTAACGAGCTGCATGCCGAGGATCTCGGCGGCCGCTGTCCTGACCTCTTCGATGGACCGTGCGACCTTGACGCCGCCTCCCTTGCCGCGTCCCCCGGCGTGGATCTGGGCCTTGACAACCCACACCTTTCCACCCAGCTTTTCGGCCGCCGCGACGGCTTCGTCGACGGAGAAACAAGCGACACCGGCGGGTGTTGCGACGCCGTATTTCCTCAACAACTCTTTTCCCTGGTATTCATGAATCTTCATGGAAAACCCCTAACTGATAATCAATTGTCTTCAATCCGGTTTCTGCATTCGTCCCACCTCGGCCACCCTTCTCGGAATTCGTTCAATCAACCTCGGATCGAATTGCTTGGGCAGGATGTAGTCGGTGCCGAACTCCATGCTGTCGACACCGTAGGCCTCGAGCACTTCCTGTGGCACGGGCTCCTTCGCGACGTCTGCCAGCGCGTGAACCACGGCGGTGAGGATATTCTGGTCGATACGCCTGATTCTCGCATCCAATGCGCCGCGAAACAAAAATGGGAAGCACAATGCGTTGTTGACCTGGTTCGGGTAGTCGGACCGTCCCGTAGCCATGATGATGTCCGAACGGACGGACTTCGCCACTTCCGGCATGATCTCGGGCACGGGATTGGACAAGGCAAACACGATCGCCCTGTCGGACATCACGGTCAGCATCTCCGGCGTGACCAGGTTGGCGCCGGATACGCCGATGAAGACGTCCGCATCCACCATCGCTTCCGCCAGGGTGCGCTTCCGCGTGTCGTTCGCGTAGGCCTGCTTGTAGATGTTGATGTCCATGCGGCCCGTGTGCACCACGCCTTTCCGGTCGACCAGCGTGATCTGTTCCCTCCCGGCGCCGAGGGCGATCAGCACGCGGGTCGTCGAGATGCCGGCAGCGCCGGCGCCGAGGATGACGATCTGCACGTCCTGCAGGCGCTTGCCCTGAAGCTCCAGGGCGTTGAGCAGCCCGGCGCAGGCGATGACCGCGGTGCCGTGCTGGTCGTCGTGAAAGACCGGGATGTTCAGGCGCTCCTTCAGCCGTTCCTCGACGACGAAGCATCGCGGGGCGGCGATATCCTCCAGATTGATGCCACCGAAGGTCGGCGCGATGTTCACGACGGTCTCGATGAAGGCCTCGGTGCTCGGAGCGCATATCTCCAGGTCGAAGACGTCGATGTTGGCAAAACGCTTGAAGAGGATGGCTTTGCCCTCCATGACCGGCTTGCCCGCCAAGGCACCCACGTTGCCGAGTCCCAGCACCGCGCTGCCGTCGGTGACCACGGCAACGAGATTGCCTTTGTTGGTGTACAGATAAGCGTTCTCTTCGTCCCTGGCGATCTCCTCCACCGGAGCCGCCACGCCTGGCGTGTATGCGAGAGACAGGTCCTGTGAGGTGACAAACGGCTTCGTGGGCTGAATCGAAACCTTCCCGGGCTTGGGGTTCGCATGATATTCGAGGGCTCTTGCCCTATCGTCCGCCATGCACGGTTCCCGCTGCTTTCATTTCTTTTCGGCCGGTGGGACTCCCTCGGGGATTCTACAGGGCGGACCCGTATAATTCATCCGGGAAATAGAAGTCGCTCTTGTCGCTCCCTGACGCTTCCCCGGGTGCCAAATGAACGGGGAGCGATCCTCGTGCACCGCTTGATCAATCCGGCTCCCGAAAGGGAAGCCTCATGCTGATTGTTCCTGCGTTCTCGTCAAGCACGCCAGGGAAAGTCAATCAGCGCGATCCGATCCCCCTTGGCGTGCTTGGCGTCTTGGCGAGAGCCTATCCGTACCATGCACCCACCAATTCTGCCGGTGGCCGACCAGTTCAAACACAGGGGGGATCGCCCTCCCTGAGCCTCGCCCCTGCGGGGCCGCGCTGAAGCGCGTCCAATTTCGCTCCCGGCGAAATTGTCGAACCCGAGTGGGTTCGTCCACGCGCCCGCTCAACCAAGTTGTAAGCGGTCCGGTGGACCGCTTGATTGTCCTGTGGAGAGGGTGGGATTGCTCGGCTCTTCCTGAGCCTCGCCCCTGCGGGGCCGCGCTGAAGCGCGTCCAATTTCGCTCCCGGCGAAATTGTCGAACCCGGGTGGGTTCGTCCACGCGCCCGCTCAACCAAGCCTTACGGTGGCCCGCTGGGCCACCGTAAGGCTTGGCGGAGAGGGTGGGATTCGAACCCACGGACCCTTTCGGGTCAACGGTTTTCAAGACCGCCGCCTTCGACCGCTCGGCCACCTCTCCGGCGGGGTGGATGATACCGGTTTAGGTCCCTTGGGACCAAGAGAGAAGGCTTGAAATTCATGGAGTTAGACCCTATCTCGAAAGCACTTGAAGTTTCGAATGAGGTCGGTATCCTTGGAACTCGGCCGTTAGCAGACCCTCTAACGGGTACTTATATTCAGCGGAGGCAGAATGAATCCGAATCAGCTCAATCAAGCCGTTGCCCGGCCGCAGGTCGCCGGTATCGAAGTCAACAAGGTCCTCAGGAACACCTACATGTTGTTGTCGCTGACCTTGCTGTTCTGTGCAGCGACGGCGGCCATGTCCATGGCCTACCACTGGCCTTATCCTGGACTGATCCTGACCCTGGTAGGATTCTATGGCTTGTCCTTCCTCACGACCAAGTTCCGGAACTCCGCCCTGGGGCTGGTGTTCGTGTTCGCCCTGACCGGTTTCATGGGCCTGACGCTGGGACCCATAATCAGTGCGTACATCAAGTTCCTCCCGAATGGTACCCAGCTCGTCATGACGGCAATGGGCGCAACGGGAATTATCTTCCTGGGCCTCTCCGGCTATGTGCTGGTGACCCGTAAGGATTTCAGCTTCATGGCCGGGTTGCTGTTCTCGGGCATACTGATCGCGATGCTCGCCGGGATCGGCGCCGCGATCTTCCACATGCCCGCCCTGTCGCTGGCAGTCTCAGCCATGTTCGTCCTGTTGATGTCCGGGTTGATCCTTTTCGAGACCAGCCAGATCATTCATGGCGGCGAGACCAATTACATCATGGCCACCATTACCCTGTTCGTCGCGATCTACAATCTGTTCCTGGCCCTTCTCCAGCTCATGGCGGGCTTCGGCCGCGACTGACGGCATTCTCCTCCTGACGGCACTTTTGGTGCCCGGATAAGAAAAAGCCCCGTCCTTCGACGGGGCTTTTTCTGCATTTCCTTAACTCTCCATGGCCTCGGTTCGCATCCGCGACCTCCACCGGCAGCACGCCGGTGACCGGGCCGGTCAGCTGTGCTGCTCGCGGGCTTGAGCGATTCGCTCGATGTTGAAGTCGAGGTAAATCATCAACAGCAGATACAGCGCGAACAGACCCAGGAACCCGAAGAACATCATCTGCTCAGAGACGCCTTTGAAATCCGCGAGCAACCCGAGCGACGCGATGATACTCGCCGCCGCAACGGATATCAGGAGGCTCTGGTTCACCGTCCAGCCGTATTCCTGCAGGTAGTGATGATAGTGGGTCCGATCCGCGTGGAAGGGCGATCGTCCCTGTATCGGACGGCGCAGCAATGACGCCACCGCGTCGAACAAAGGCAAGGCAAACACCCACAATGCGGTAACCGGCTTCATCACCCTGTCGTCTCCCTGGGTCATCGCGATCAGGAACCATGCGAGCATGAACCCGACCAGCAGGCTGCCGGCGTCGCCGAGATACAGCCTCGCAGTCTTGAAGCCGGGGATCCTGGCGTTGTAGAGCATGAAGGCCAGCAGAGCAGCCATCATTACGCCCACGAACGGGGCATAGGCGAGGTGGTGCGTCATGTACGAGGCAACGATCAGGGCGAGACAGGTGACCAGGGACAAGGCGCCGGCCAAGCCATCAAGCCCGTCGGACATGTTCACAGCGTTGATCACCCCGACCGCCGAGAATATCGTGAGGGCAACGCCCCAGCGCCCCAGACCCGTGGCATAGGCCGAGTGAAATATGTGCCCGAGATCACGTAGCGAAACACCGGCAACCCAGGCCAGCACACCTACGGCCAGCGCCTGCGCCGCGAAACGCACGGCGAAGGAGGTTTCCCTGGCATCATCCCAGACCCCCATTACGACCAGAATGGTGCCGCAGAAGATTACGGCGGTCCGTATGTCCTGCGATAAGGGAAGCAGCCACGCGCCCAGCAGTATGCCGACGAATACGCCCAGGCCACCCACGAGCGGCGTCGGCTCCGTGTGCCGTCTGTGGGCGCCGGGGTAGGAAAGCAGTCCCAGCTTCCGCGCGTTCTGACGCAGTACCTCCAGCGCAACGACGGTAACCAGGAACACGGCGGCAAGTACGAGAGAATATTTGATGACTACGCCCTCTTAATTCTACAGAAGTCTAGACTATTATCGTCGCCATTGCGGGGAGACTTGAATCCGTCGACTCGAGACGCCCCTGGCAGGTTGTTGCAAAGCAGCCTGTTAGTGCAAGGAAATGGCGAGTGTTCGCTCCCGTAACATCTGTTCGTGCCTTCCACGGCGGTCCGATATCTTCGCGTTGAACCGGTACATTCAACGGAGGGCAGGAAAGCCCTCTTTCAATACCCTGCTAGTCCAGGGACACTCCTGAGCACTCCCATCGCCACGCCGTCCCGAGTATCTCGCCCAAGCTCGAATAATTGCGCACCCAACCGAGCTCTCGCTCCGCCCGAGACGAATCCGCCACCAATACCGGCGGGTCGCCGAGCCTGCGCTGCTCCACCGTGAACGGAACCGGTCGCCCAATTTCGGACTCGGCCGCCTTGATCACCTCCATCACCGAGTACCCCTCGCCGGACCCCAGATTGAAGGCGTGATATCCGCGGTTCTCGATGAGATATTGCAAGGCGAGACAATGCGCCTCGGCGAGGTCCGCAACATGAACAAAGTCACGAACGCAGGTTCCGTCCCGTGTGGGATAGTCGCCTCCAAACACCTTCACGCTGCCGTTCCCGCCGCGACCCACCCGCAGGACACTCGGAATGAGATGCGGCTCCGGATCGTGGCGCTCCCCGATCTCTCCATCCGGGTCCGCCCCGGCCGCGTTGAAATACCGGAGACTGCATGCGCCGATGCCGTAGGCTGCGGAATAATCCGTAAGGATACGTTCAATCATCAACTTCGATCGGCCATACGGACTGACGGGATCCTGGGACGCCTGCTCGGAAATCGGCGTGGACTCGGGAACTCCATAGGTCGCGCAGCTACTGGAGAATACGATGTGCCCGGGGCCGCTTTCCCTCATCGCGTCAAGCAGGTTGATGGTACCCCCGACGTTGTTGCGGTAGTACTTTGCAGGGTCGCTCACCGACTCCGCCACGTAGGCGCTGGCCGCGAAGTGCAGGACCGCGACGACGCGATGGTGCTCCATGGTCCTAAGCAGGTGCTCCTTGTCTCGCAGGCTGCCCCGGACCAGGCAACCCCACTTCACCGCCCCCCGGTGGCCGGTCTCCAGGCTGTCGAACACCACGGGGTCATAACCTTGGGCTGCCAGGGCCTTGCAGGTGTGGCTGCCCACGTATCCCGCCCCGCCCGTTACAAGGATCTTTCCACGGCCTGCCGCCGCGTCACCCCTCTTGGACGCGGTACCGGGGTGCATTATGCCCTTCTCTCTCCATTGCTCAGCAAGGCGTCAAAGTATCCCACGGTCTTCACCAAACCCTCCTTGAGGGCGGTCCTGGGCTCCCAGTCGAATTTCTCCCTCGCGAGCTGTATGTCGGGACAACGCTGCGTAGGATCGTCAAACGGAAGGTCCCGATACACCAGCTTGGAAGCGGAGCCCGTGATGCCGATGATCTGCTCCGCGAGCTGTCTGATGGAGTACTCTCCGGGGTTGCCCGCGTTGAGGGGCCCGGGGAAATCGTCGGGGCCGTCCATGAAACGGGCCATGATCTCGATCATATCGTCGACGTAGCAGAACGAGCGGGTCTGGGTGCCGTCGCCGTAGATGGTGATCGGCTCGTTCTTCAAGGCCTGCACGATGAAGTTGGAGACGACCCGACCGTCGTAGAGATCCATCTTCGGCCCATAGGTATTGAAGATGCGCAGTACCCGTATGTTCAAGCCGTGCTGACGCCGATAGTCGAAAAACAAGGTCTCTGCACAACGTTTTCCCTCATCGTAGCAGGCCCGTATCCCCACGGGATTCACGCTTCCCCAGTATGACTCGGTCTGCGGATGCTCATCGGGATCTCCGTAGACTTCGCTGGTGGACGCCTGGAGAATCTTCCCTCCCACCCTCTTCGCCAGGCCCAGCATGTTGATCGCACCGTGCACGCTGGTCTTGGTGGTCTGTACCGGGTCCCGTTGATAATGAATTGGCGAGGCCGGACAGGCCAGGTTGTAGATTTCGTCCACCTCTACGTAGAGCGGAAACGTGACGTCGTGCCTGATCAGCTCGAAATACGGGCTGTCCATCAGATGCGCGACGTTCGACTTGCTGCCGGTGTAGTAGTTGTCCACGCACAGGACGTCGTGCCCCCCCCTCAACAGGCGCTCGCACAGGTGTGATCCCAGGAAGCCCGCCCCGCCCGTCACCAGGATCCGCTTTCTCTTACTCATTCTGTACTCCTCCGCTTCCGCCGCTCGTCGCCACGGCCCGTTTGCCCTGGTCGATTCGACACGCGCACAACCCCATCCCGGCGATGACGAAGAAATACACTGAGTTGGCAGGTATCTGAAAACTGAACCCGATCGTTGCGTCCAGGAGCATGAACACCAGGCTCACCAGGGACCCCAATATTACTCCGCGCATGAGCGGGTTTCGCCGGTTCTTATAGCCCTTGCAGAGCTGCCGCAATATCAGCAATACGGCGAGCCCAAGGATCATCGCCGTCGGAATACCCTGTCCGATGGCAGCCTCCAGATAGTCGTTGTGGGCGTGATCGTAGGTCACGAATCTCAGGTCGGCGCTCCGGAACATGGGAAATACCCAGCGATAGTTGCCCGCGCCAACCCCGGTCGCCCACACGGATCCGAGAAGCCTCAGCCCCGATACGTCCTGGAGAAGACGCTCACTTCCAACCAGGTCCCAATGAGTGAACCACGCAAGGCCACGGTGAAGACCAATCAATATTGTAGCCGCCAACGCCGCCAGAACGACGAGGGGTGCGGGGACGAGGTCTGCGGCGGTGACACACTTGAGCGGCCAGCCCACGAGCAGCACGACTCCGAAGGCAATCCCGAAAAAGACCACTGGCGCCGGTGCGCCGGCCACCAGGACCCCGGAGATGAGGGTCAACGCAACTACCGCCAGCGCCGACAGTCCCCAAAGGGGCACCTTCCCGCACTTTTCGAGCTTCCAAATATTGCCCGCCTTCACTGAATTGGCCACCGATGCCATCAAGCCACACACCAGCCCCAGGACCATCATCAGCAGGTTGGCGTAGTGGTGCGGGTTCACGAAGGTTCCAGCTCGCATCTCGCTGTCGGTGCTCGCCTCCGGAAAGAGAACGAAACCAGTGGCCTTGCAGTACAGCCCGAAGGCCACCTCGATGGTCGCCACGAGGACGATTACGCCGGCCATCCGGAGCAGCCGATCCCTTGTATTGACGGTGGTCAAGGTCAGATAGAACACCGCAGCGTAGCAGCCGAACTTCAAGAACTCGTCGTAGGTGCTTCCCGGGTCTACGCTCAGCGTATTCTCCGCACGAATACTGATCAAAGCCAGGTTCTGCTGAAGCTTGTAAACGAGCGGGTTCAGGGCATGCACCACGACCCGGGGGACAGACAGTGTCTGCAGAAAGACAAAGCCCAGCCATACCACGAGAACAACGAGAATCGTCGCGGTGCGGCGAGGAAGGATCCGGTGTCCCGCAAAGACCATTGCACCCATAGCTTGGATGGCGAGCAGCCCATAGACGAAGATAGCCAGCGCGTACCAGGCATACGGTCTGTTCGAGCCGAGCGGTATCGGAACGAAGGCGACAGCCATCAGGAGACCCAGGAATACTGCGACATCGTGGTACTTCCTCACCGTCCCCAAATTGAGCTTCACAGCGACTTGCTTCGTTCCTCCAGATACAGGTTCATCAAGCCTGTCAGCTTAGCTTCGGATTCAAGCTTGTGCTTGAACAGGTGGATCTTGCCCGTCATCACGATCTGCTCCACGACGAACTTGTTGACATGAGGATTGTCGAGGCCAATCTTGAGCGTATCGACCACGCTCTTCTGTAATTGTGGTCCCAGTTGGCCCCAGACTCTGAGAGCGACGTACGATAAGCCATGGTGGACCGTCGTCTCGCAGGCCCCCGTTTCAATTGACTTCTCGAGTGCCACCTTCAATTCGTGATCCACCTCCCCCGCCTGGTACTTCACCAACGCGAGCAGGATCCATGGCTCGAACCAGGACGGTCTGCGAACCAGGGCCGCCTTCAGGCTCTCGATGATCTTCTTGTTTTCGGCTGCCTCCTGCCGGGGCCAGAGTCGAAGGCCCCGCTCCCGCCAGGCGTGCAAGCTCGCCAGCATGTATCGATAATCGGAGTTGTCCAGCTCGTCCACGGATGCCCTGTAGCCCAGGATAAAAGCCCTGTTGAGCTCCCTGTCGTGGGGAATGCCGGATTCCTTCTGCCAGCGCGCCTTTATACTCCGGAGCTCCAGGTAGCTCAGGCTGCCCTCCAGGCGCTCCCAAGCCTGCTGCGCGAGCAAAACGGCTGTGGCGAGGACCGCGCACAGAAGCAGTCTGTGTCGCAGGCTACGGAGTTTCAAGAAATGGAAGGATACTCTCAGGCGGCCGGGTCATCGGCACTCCGGTAATACCCGCCGTAGTAGTACTGGTATTTGCCGTCGTAGTAGTACGCGGACCGACGAACCTGCACCTGGGTCAAAACCACACCCATGGTGCGTATCCCCGCATTCCCGAGCCTCTTGAGCGCGTCACGGGTCATCTTGGTCGTCGTTCTTTCCGCCTGCACGACCAGCAGTAAGGCGTCAGTGATGTGACCCAGGACGATGGCGTCACTCACCGGCAGAATCGGTGCGGTGTCTATGATTATGTGGGAAAACTTGCTCCTCAACTCGACGAGCGTCTTGGCCAGGGTCTGCGATGAGAGCAATTCCAGAGGATTCGGAGGCACGACGCCGCCCTTGAGAATATAAAGGGACGGGCACTCCGGGTCCTGAACCACGCATTCCTGAAGGGACCTCAGACCGGCCACGTATTCCACCAACCCTCCCTTGGAGGATGCGGTGGTGAGATATTCCACCCGTGGCTTGCGCAGGTCGGCGTCGATCAGCAGGGTGCGACCGAGATTCGCGAAGGACAGTGCGAGATTCGATGCCAGGGTAGTCTTGCCTTCTCCCTGCACCGAGGACGTTATCAGGATCGTCTGAGGTGGATTGTCGACATCCGAGTAGGCGATGCCGGTGCGCACATGGTTAATGGACTCGGAGAATGCCGATTTCGAGTCTTCGAGGAAATATCTTTCGGGGGCGGGGCCCTCCTCCGCTTTCCTGAGCATCTTCCGCCGGCGGGCCTGGTCGACACGCTTGCCTTTCTTGCCCAGCAGCGGAACGACTCCCAACACCGGTAGAGCGAGCTTCTGCTCGATATCTTCGTTTGTTCGATAGGTATTGTGGAGCTGCTCCCGGAACAGGGCCAGCAGAATGCCTACGAACAGACCCATCATGCTCCACTGGAACACGAACTTGTTCTTGTCCGGCCTGATAGGCGACTTCGGTACACGTGCCTTGTCGACGATCTGCGCGTTGGTGAGGTTGTACTGCGACGATAGGTTGGTTTCCTGGAACTTCGACAGGAATGCCTGATAGAGCTGCCGGTCCGAGGCCACTTCCCGTTCCAGCTTGCTGAGCTCGAACTGCTTGTTCTTGTCGTCAACGATCTTCTTGGACGCCTCTTCGAGTCGCTGTCTCGCTGATGCCAACTCGGCCTTTGCGTTGATCATCCTGGGATGCTTCGGACCGTACCGTTCGGAGAGCTCCGAGACTGCCTTCTGGGTCCGGATGACCTCATCGTTCAGGAACTTCAACTTGTCCGCCGATATCTGGTCCATGCTCTGGGAATCGAGGAGGCCGGAGCTCTTTTGAAATGCCTGCAGCTTGTCTTCGGCATTGGCGACCTTCTTACGCAGATCGCCAAGGCGCTCCGTCAACCACGCACTGGTGCGCTTGGTGCGGTCCAGACGTGCCTCGAGGCCAAGTTCGATGTAGGCATCCACAATCGCATTCGTGACCTCGGCCGCAAACTGCGGATTCGGCGAATCGAATCTCACGCGTGCGATCTGGCTCTGGTCACTGCCGTCGACCGATACGCCGCTGCGGATCATGTTCGCCAGGGCCTCCCTGCGTTTCGTGAGCTGGCCGGGGGATTGCATCTCCAGGGCCAGCTGCGTATCGGTATCCTTCGGCTTCGCGGCCGTATTCAACCCGAGTGCCTTCTCGGCCAGATCGATCAGGCTCGGCGTCGCTTTGAGCGGTTTATTCAGGTCCTTGCGAGTCACCAGGCCGAGCTTGTCCACGACACGTTCGGCGACCGCGCGGCTGTGGATCAGCTCATATTGAGTCTGGTAGTAGCGCCACGATTCCGCATAGTAGAGATTCAGGTTCTGCCCCGGCACGACATTGCTCGAATCCGGTCCGATCGCAACTGTCGCTTCGGCTTCGTAGATGGGGACCGCGGTGGCCGACTGGAGCGCCCCGGCGATAAACCCCACCACGGCGAAGGACAGAATGCTCCATTTGTACCTCAGGCCGACACGAAGGTACTTTAATATTGTGGCCCCGGTATCGCTTTCCGACTCCGGCGCCGCCCGCTGACGGCCCTCCAGCGGCAACGACCGGACGTTGGAAGGGGCCGGGGAACGATCACCGTGGTCAACCACGGTGCTCAAAACCAGCTTTCCCCCACTGTAATCACGTCACCGGGCATGATGGGCGTCGTCAGCTTCACATGCTCCAGGGTATGGGGACCGTCGCCCTGCGTGTAACGCGAGATATCAATCTTGTGCTTCGACGCGCGGGGAGTGAATCCGCCTGCGATCGCAACGGCCTTCTCCACAGTGAGACCGCTGCGAAATGTATAGCCGCCGGGCTTGCTGACCTGGCCATAAAGATATATGTAATCCGTGGCCTTTTCGGCCGTATCCACCACGTCGCGCTTGACGGTGATCACGTCGCCGGGCCTGATGGGAAAGTTGACCTCATTGACCTGGAAGGTCTCTCCGTCTATGCGGCTTACGGAAACGTGGGTACCTTTGCCGAGCTGTATTGAGCTTCCGGAAATCGTGAGGGCCTGCTCGAGCGTCATACCCTCGGTGAATGGATGCTCGCCGGGCTCCTGAACGTCCCCCTGGACGAAGAAAGGACGATACTCAGAGACCGTCACCGTCACCTTCGGCTTCTTCAGATAGCCGTTCAGAAGCATGGCGGTCAACTGCTTCTCAAGCGTATCCACGGATTGATTGCTGGTATCGATCCGCCCGAGAAGTGGATAGGAGATCACACCGTCGCCGGGGATACGAAGGTTTTCGACGCTCAGCTCCGGCTCGTTGAAGACCGTAATATTTATTACGTCACCGGGCGCGAGAATGTAGTCCACCCCCTTCCCCGTCGACGAAGGGGCCTGAGTGGCGTAGCAGGTGCTTGCAACGCCCACCATGGTGAGCAGAGCGACGAAGGACAACGACTTCAGAAGTGTCATCAGGACTTTCAGTATTTCAAAGGACCCGCTTCAACACCGATTGATCGACAGAGCCGGCTACCGGGCCCCGACCGACAGGCTGCCGTTCAGATACAGGCTGATGACCTGGTCGTTGTAGTTCTCGCCGGCCAAATTCGAATCCCTGGTGATTCTGCTGTACTGGGCACCAATGGAAAGCCACCTGCGGAGCGAGTAGTCCAGCCCAACGCCGTAGTCCCACAGCTCGTCCCGCCTGCCGCTGTCGTAGTGGTCCTTGGTGTTGTTGGCATAGACAAACGCACCCAGGCGGTCCCCGATCGACTCACGGACCGTGGCGCCTATCAATTCACTGATATAGAAATCTCCGGCCGTCGCCGTAGACTCCTCGAAGTCTCTGGAACCGTAAATGTCGACGGTCGTGCGCTGTCGAGGCGTCCAACTCAATCTGCCGGCGACGGTGGTCGTCGTGGGATCCGTCAGTGTCGGGTCGTCGAAATCCTTCTTCGTCTGCCCCGCACTCACTTCTCCCGTGGTCTTTGCGGTGATATCCCATCGTCCACCCACATCGTAGCCGAGCTCCTGACTGTTCAGATCGAGCCCGGACTGGCGATAATCGACGTTCATGAGGTGCGCGCCGACGAACACCGAGGTCCGCGGGCTGATGTTGTAATAGACGCGTCCGTGGAAGCGATCGTCGTCGCGGTCCCTGTATTGCTGCCCGTTGTTCTGGTATCGCCATTGCGAGCGGTCGGCCCCCGCTTCGATCTGTATACGGCTCGAGCGCTGGCCGATCGTGAACACACCGCCGTAGCCGGTGATGTCCACCTCATCCGGGGTGAGGCTCTGCACGAGCCGCGTCCCGGAGCCGCCACGCGGCTCCGCCGTGTGGGTAAAGGTACCGAACAGATCCAGGCCGAGCTTCCGGCTGATATCCAGGTTGGTCAAGGCATGAGCGGTGTAGTTGCTCGAGTTTTCATCGGTCAGGTCCTTGAACCGCGTGAACTGGGAGCTGATCCCGACCTCGGCCGTATGCCGCCCAAGGTATGTCTTGTAGCCCGCCTGCGGCGTGATCACGACAGCAGAGTCTCCCTGGCTGCTTGCCCCCGCAACGGAATCTCTGCGCACATTGCTCCTGTGCAGGTACGCGACTCCCACCGCCGCGTACAGACCTTCCTGCTTCTGGGTCGGTTTGGTGGGAGAACTGCTGAGCGCGCGCTGGGTGTTGGCGGCAGGTGCAATTCCAAACTCCGGCCCTTCGGCAAGGGTCACACCCGAGTAACTCACGGTCAGCAGGACGGTCAAAAGGCCCGCGAAACGCGCGCCGGTGTTCCACCCGCGGCGGGACGGTTCACGCCCACCCTCGATTCTCATTCTATGTCTCATCATATAGTGATCCTTCCCGCTGCTATGACGTGCACTGGCTCTGCGTGTACCTCAGCCCATTGTAAAGGTGAGGGTCTATCCCCATCCCGAGGGAGCCGTTGCTGCTCGTGCCCCCTGCTTTGGACGGTGCTCCGGCCGCCGTGTTCTGCGGCTGTTTCGAGCTCGACTCGCAGACTTTTTCGGGTGCTCCCGCGGCAGTCGCCGCTCGACAGAGCATATCCTGACAATTCGAGGGCTCTCCACACGGGGTCCGGTTGATGCTGTGATAAAAGAGCACAATGGGGAGTTGCTTCACACCGAGGTTGGAGGCTACCGCCACCGCTGCGGGGTCGTTGATCCAGGCGTGTCCCCGCCCGGACCTGACGAGCGTCAGCAGCAGGGGGCGGCTCAGGGTCATGTTGTTGTTCTCGAATTCCTGGACGGCGGCGTCCCAGTCAGCCTGCGAAATGTCTTTTCGATCCGGAATCTTCACCACCGCCCGAATCTCGTCGGGAGTGGCCATCTTGTGATAGTCGCCCACCTCCCACTCGGGAACGGCGGTCAGCTCGACCCCATTGGTGTAGAAATCCTGTGCGAGATCCGCGAGCGTCACGTTCGAGGAAAAGCTGCTGATGGGGCGCTGCTTGACATTGTTGTATACCAACACCACCGGCAGAAGCTTGGTGCCCTGTTCCTGGGCCCGCCGTATACGCTCCCTGCCGCCGCTGCCAACGACGATCTCCTTGTTGCTCTTGTACAAAGAGACGAACACCGGCCGGTTCGGCGCGCTCAACGGCGTCCCGTTGTCCTTGCCGGCCACATACCACTTATTGTCGCCGATCAGACCGGACAGCTCGCTCACCGAGGCATCCATGTGAACCCGGCCGTCTTCCCAGTCCGGGAACGGGACCAGCCTGAGGTCTTTGTCGAAGAACAGGTTCGCCGCCTCATGAATAGTCGGATTGCTCCCAAGCGTGGACTTGCTCGCCGCCTTGATGTACCTGGCCGCGTTCGACTTCTCCTGGCAGACCCATCCAGGGAGGACGCTCGTCAGGGACTTGGCCGTATCGTAGTACTCCTGCGCGCGCTCGACATTGGAGGTGATCGCGATGTACAGGATGTCGTTGAGCGACATGCCCGTGGTGACGGCATGCATCATCACGGTCGCCGGCGGGTAACCCAGGCGAAACAGGTGCGAGTACACTTTGAACGCCTCCCTGTCGACGTCAATACGGACCTCGCCCGCTTCCTGAATATGAATGTCCTTCCCAAGATCGGCATATGTGACAGTGGGAACCGCAAGGAAGGTCGCGAACAGGCCGCTCGCAAACAAAGTGACGGCCTGAATCCTGCTTCTTAACGTCATTGTCGGTGCTCGCATGTTGGTGACGGGCGCGTTTCAACAGCTCAAGCAAAGGCCCGGACCGCCAGAATCCGGTCTTTGCAACGGCGCTCCCCGCGACCGGCGGGGAGTATTACACACTCTTCGAGTTCTATGTTATAGCGACAGGTCATCGTGGCTTCTTTAAACTTTGCCGCCCTCAATCCACGCTCTCATAATAGTCCAGAATGTGCTTTTACATCAATAAATTAACAAGACAATGTCAGGTCGAATCTCCACGTTTGAAAGCACCGCGCGCGCCCGGCCCGCGTCACGCGGGCCGGATACAGTCGAGGCCGTTCATAAAGGGACGAAGCACCTGCGGTATCGTGACGCCCCCGTCGGGACGCTGATAATTCTCCAGAATCGCGACCAGGGTCCGGCCCACTGCCAGCCCCGACCCGTTCAGAGTATGAACGGGCTCATTCCCGCCCGTGGCGGGATTGCTCCAGCGCGCCTGCATGCGGCGCGCCTGGAAGGCCTCAAAATTGCTGCACGAGGAGATTTCTCGAAAACGCTGCTGCCCGGGCAGCCACACCTCCAGGTCGTAGGTTTTCGCCGCCGAGAAGCCCAGATCGCCTCCGCATAAGGCCGCGACGCGGTAAGGCAATTCCAGGTATTGAAGTATCTTCTCGGCGTGTCCCGTCAGCTCCTCCAGGACATCGTAGGAGCTCGCCGGCTCGACGACCTGCACCAGCTCCACCTTCTCGAACTGATGTTGCCGGATCATGCCGCGGGTGTCCTTCCCGTAGCTCCCCGCTTCCTTTCGGAAACAGGGGGTGTGGGCCACCCGCTTTATGGGCAGATCCGCCTGCGCCAGGACCTCGCCCCGGACCAGGTTGGTCAGCGGCACCTCGGCGGTGGGAATGAGGAACAGCTCCTCGTCGCCGACCGTCGCGAACTGGTCGTCCTCGAACTTCGGAAGCTGGCCTGTCCCGAACAGACTTTCTCTGTTGACGAGGTAGGGCACGTAGGTCTCGAGGTACCCGTGCTCCTCGGTATGTACCCGCAACATGAACTCGATCAAGGCCCGGTGCAGCCTAGCGACCGGTCCCTGCATCACCACGAAGCGCGCCCCGGACAGCTTGGCGGCGGCGTCGAAATCGAGACCGTGGAGCCGCGTCCCAATATCCGTATGGTCGGCCGGCGGGAACCCGAATTCCGGAAGCGCACCCCATCGTCTGATCTCCTCGTTGTCGCTCTCGTCGCGGCCCGCCGGCACCGACTCGTGGGGCAGGTTGGGGATCGCACGCAGGAATGCCGTCAGCTCGCCTCGAATCTCATCGAGGCGCTTGCCGGAAGAGGCGAGTCCGGCGTTGACCTCCTTCATCCGGGCCATCTGCTCCGTGGTGTCCTCCCCCGCCGCCTTCGCCCGGCCGATCGCCTTCGACACGCGATTGCGTTCGTTCTGGAGGCCCTCCGTGCGCGTCTGGCAGACGCGCCGCTGGTCGTCGAGATCCTTGAAACGGTCCATGTCCAGCTCGACGCCCCGGGCCTTCAGCCGTTCGACAACGAACTCGGGATTCTTTCTCAGCAGGTGTGGGTCCAGCACCTTAAGAGTCTCCGCTCTCCCGCCGCCGGACATCCCGGTCCACGTCGCCCCCCCAAACGGATGTGCGCCGCCTCCCGATCATCTACTGCCCCGTATCGTCAATGACATCCGCGCCCTTGGGCGGCGTGAACTCGAACTGGGAGTCGGCAATGGTCTTGTTCTCCTGGCCGTCGGTCATGGTGATGCGGGTCGTCTGCCCCAGCCCGTCCACCAGTTCCATGACGCGCAGGCGGCCGTCCTGAAAGCCGATCCGGATGTCCTTGAACCCGACGTCATCGCCCTTGGGCACCAGGCGAACCCAGTGCAGGGGTCCGTTTACCTGGCCGAGATCGGTGACTTTGAAGTCCTTGTCGAGGTCGACGCCCCCGGCCAGGAGTGCCGCCGGGGTCTTGCCCAGCGCCTTCTTCAGGGAGCGCACCGTGACCTGCTCCAGCTCGACATCGTAGGTCCAGACCTTATCCCCGTCGCTGATGATCTCGTGCTGATTGGGTGGATCGTAGTCCCAGCGAAACCGGCCGGGGCGTTTGATCAGGACCCGGCCGGAGGATTCCTGGATGGGATTGAATCCCTCGTCCAGCACCACCTGCTGGAACCTCGCGGAATAGGTGTGGACGTCGTTGAAGAAGTGATTCAGGCTCTTGCCGACGGCGGCGATTGCGGCCGGGCAGGCCATACAGGCCGCCAGGAGCACGATGATGTTCAGGAAAATTCTGATCATTGGGTACTGTTTGCCGTCCGACGCCGGCTCGGATACACGACCCGGACCGCCCGCCGGGACCACCGCACTGCCTTGATCGTTACTCGGGGGGCGGAGGTGCGAGCACTTCCCTCTTCCCGTTCGACTGCAGCGGACCGACGACGCCCGCCTGCTCCATCGCTTCGATCATTCGCGCGGCACGATTGTACCCGACTCTGAGCTGTCGCTGCACCGCCGATACCGAGGCCCGTCGCGACTCGGTCACGATACGCAGGGCCTGGTCGTAGAGAGGGTCGTCCTCGGGCGACTCGCCCCCCGACGCCGTCGTCGTCTCGCCGGTCACCGCCTCGACGACCCGCGGACTGCCCGCCAGGATCTCGTCGTCGTACGCGGGCTCTCCGGCATGCTTCAAGTGTTTGACAACGCTGTGCACCTCCTGATCGGTGACGAAGCTGCCGTGGACGCGCTCCGGCGTGCTGGTACCGGGAGGTAGATACAGCATGTCGCCGTGCCCCAGCAGGTGCTCTGCGCCGATCTGGTCCAGGACCGTGCGCGAATCGACTTTCGACGACACCTGGAAGGCAATGCGGCACGGGATATTCGCCTTGATCAGGCCCGTGATCACGTCCACGGAGGGGCGCTGAGTCGCGAGTATGAGGTGTATGCCCGCCGCCCTGCCCTTCTGGGCCAGGCGGGTAATCAGCTCCTCGACCTTCTTGCCGACCACGATCATGAGGTCCGCGAGCTCGTCGATGATGATGACCACATACGGCAGGCTCGCCAGCGGCTCGGCGGCTTCCGGGTCCTGGGCCAGGGGATCGGGGATCGGCTGCCCGCTCTCCTCGGCGCCGGCGACCTTCCTGTTGTATCCCGAGATATTGCGAACGCCGAGAGACGCCATCACCCTGTAGCGCCTCTCCATCTCGAAGATACACCACCTGAGGGCGTTGGCGGCCTCGCTCATCTCCGTCACCACCGGCGCCAGCAGATGCGGGATGCCATCGTAGATGGACAGCTCCAGCATCTTCGGATCGATCATGATCATGCGCACATCCTTGGGCGAGGACTTGAACACGATGCTCATGATCAGGGCGTTGAGGCAGACCGACTTCCCGGAGCCGGTCGTACCCGCCACCAGCAGATGCGGCATCCGGCACAGATCGGCGATCACCGGCACGCCACTGATGTCCTTGCCCAGCATCAGGGCCAGGGGCGTATTCGCCTCTTCGTAGGCGGTGGACGACAGGCCCTCCACCAGGTGCACGACTTCGCGTGCCTCGTTGGGAACCTCCAGCCCGATGACCGTCTTGCCCGGGATATTGTCCACCACCCGCACGCTGACCGTGGACAGGGCCCGGGCCAGGTCGCGGGAGAGATTCTGAATCTGGCTCGCCTTGATGCCCGGCGCGGGATCGATCTCGAAGCGCGTAATGACCGGCCCCGGATGGACCGCCACCACCTGAACGTCGATATTGAAGTCCGCGAGCTTCTTCTCCACCAGGCGTGACATGGCCTGCAGGGTGTCCTTGGAGAAGCCGGGGTCGTGTTGCCCCGGGGGATCGAGCAGCGTCAGGGGCGGGATCACCGACGAGGTCGTCACCTTGGCTTCGAACAGGGTCGACTGCTTGTCGCGCTCGAGGCGGCCGCTGTCCGCCCTTGCCTGTATCTTCGGCTCTATCCGTGGGGGCCGCTTGCCCTCGGAATCCAGCCGCTCGCGAATGGCTTTCACGCTGACCATCCGCTCCCGCTTGGCTTTGATGCCCACCGCCTTGTCCACCGACTGCCCGAGCCGGCCGTGAACCACGCCGATGGCCGCGAACACCTGCTCCCCGATCCGGTCCATCAACCAGAACCAGGACAGCTTGATGAACAGCGTCACGCCCGTGAGAAACATCGCCAGCAGGAACACCGTCGAGCCGGCGAAGCCGAAGACGCCGCGCAGGCTCGAGCTGGCGATCGATCCCAGCACACCCCCGGCAACGAACGGCAGGCCGCTCGCGGAACCGTAGAAATGCTGGCTCTCCAGCCCGCAGCCGCCGACGATGGTGAGGACAAACCCCAGGGCGCTCACCAGCCGGCCGGACAGCTCATGGGGATACATCGTCAGCCTGCCCCGGTAGATGCGCCAGCCCAGCATCAGGACCATCACCGGCAACAGGTAGGCGACGCGCCCGAACGCCTGGAAGAGGAGATCCGAAATCCAGGCACCGAACCGCCCGCCCCAGTTCTGCACCCCGCTGGTGATCCCGGTGCTCGACCACCCGGGGTCGCTGGCGGAATAGGTCGACAAGGCGAGCAGGAAATACAAGGCAAGCGCCGAGCACACGATCAGCAGCGCCTCGCCGGTGTGCCGGCTTCCGCTCACGGACTCGGTGTTGCTGTTTACGGGTTTTCTTCGGGCCTGCTGCATCAATCCACGCCTTTCGACAAGTCTTATTCTAAATGACAATGACGGCTTTTCGCATGAACCCCCGCCGGGCGGCTTTTGCTTGAATTCAGCGGCCGCGCGTACCATATAGGCAAAGCGCCTCCTGTCACCTCATCGAAGCGAGGAATCTCGAACCATGCCGGATACCAAGCATTGCCGTGTGCTCATTCTCGGGTCGGGGCCGGCGGGCTACACCGCCGCCGTGTACGCCGCGAGGGCGAACCTCGCCCCGGTCCTGATCACCGGCATAGAACAGGGGGGGCAGCTCATGACGACCACCGACGTCGACAATTGGCCGGGCGACGTGGAAGGTCTCCAGGGACCGGCGCTCATGGACCGGATGCTTCGCCACGCCCAGCGCTTCGGCACCGAGGTGATTTTCGACCACATCCACACCGTCTCCCTCTCTGAGCGGCCCTTCGTCCTGACGGGCGACGAGGGGACATACACCTGCGATGCCCTGATCATCTCCACGGGCGCTTCGGCGAAGTACCTCGGCCTGCCCTCGGAGGAAGCGTTCAAGGGCAAGGGCGTGTCGGCCTGCGCCACCTGCGACGGCTTCTTCTACAGGCAGCAGCCCGTGGCGGTGATCGGCGGCGGCAACACCGCGGTCGAGGAAGCCATCTACCTCTCCAACATCGCCTCCTCGGTGACCCTGGTACACCGCCGGGACAAGCTCCGCGCGGAGGCGATCCTGGTGGACAAGCTGATGAGCCGTACGGGGCCGGACGGCAACGTGCGGGTCGTCTGGGACCACGTGCTGGACGAGGTCCTCGGCGACGACAGCGGCGTCACCGGCGTACGGATCAAGAGCACGAAATCCGGCGAGCCCCGGAATCTCGACGTGACGGGCGTCTTCATCGCCATCGGCCACACACCCAACACCGGGATCTTCGAGGGCCAGCTCGACATGCGAAACGGATACATCGGGGTCAACGGCGGCATCGACGGCGACGTGACTCGTACCAGCGTTCCCGGAGTCTTCGCGGCCGGGGATGTCATGGACCACGTCTATCGCCAGGCGGTGACCTCGGCAGGGACGGGGTGCATGGCCGCCCTGGACGCGGAAAAGTATCTCGACACCCTTGTGTCCCGTCCCGCAAGCGAGCCCGCAAATTCGCAGCCAAACAGTTTGAGGAAGCCCTGATTCATTCCACAGCCGTCATTGCGAGCGAAGCGAAGCAATCCAGAATGCCCGGACGTCCACTCATTCTGGATTACTTCGTCGCTTCGCTCCTCGCAATGACGGGCGATTAGCGCGGTGTTCCGATGTCCGGCGACGACGAACGGGAGCTGTTTCGAAAGCAGATGTCCGACGTGATCCGGCATCGCACCGACGTGGTCCCACCCGGCCGGCCTCGACCCGATCCCATACCGCACCAGACTCGCCGGGAAGAGCGTGCCGTATTGGATGATCTGGCCCGGGAGGACGTCGACTGGACCGAGCACGAGACCGGAGACGAGCTGTTCTTCCACCAGCCCGGTGTCCAGAGGCGCACCATCAAGAAGCTGCGCCGCGGCGGCTACGCCGTCGCCGCCGAGCTCGACCTGCACGGCTGCACCGTCGAGCAGGCGCGCGCACGCCTCGGCGACTTTCTCGCGGCGCTCGACCGGCGGCGCCAGACCTGCGTTCGCATCGTCCATGGCAAGGGTCTCGGTTCGCCGGGCCGCCGGCCCGTCCTCCGCAGCAAGGTGGCCTTGTGGCTGGCTCGCCGCCGGGACGTTCTCGGGTATTGCTCCGCGCCGGCGCATGACGGCGGCCTCGGGGCGCTCTACGTGTTGCTGCGCAAGCTCTGAATGGGGGCCAGTGTCCGGTCGGAGTCCCGCCTGCATTACCGGACCGCGACGGCCCTCGCCGTCGCAGCGAGAGCGGCCGCGACGCCCACGACAACCCGGGCTGCGGTATCGATCACATGAGCGCCCCCGCTGCGAGTACAATTCGCCGCCGTCCCGAGTCACCAGCCGCGCCCCGCTTGTCTGAATCCACATCCAGCATTTTCGAGCCTCGAACACCGGGCGCCGGCGAGCATCTTCGTTGGCGGGGCCTGTTCGGCAGCGGCCCGGGCCTGGCAGTCGCGGCGCTGGCGGCGAGCGGCAGGACCATCGTGGTGGCCACCGACGATATGCGCGCCGCCGCGCGGCTCCAAACCCAGCTTCGCTTCTTTCTCGACGCGCGCCGCACGTCGCTGCAGTCGTTTCCCGACTGGGAGTGCCTGCCCTATGACAATTTCTCCCCGCACCCGGACCTCGTTTCGCAGCGCCTGCTGACGCTGCATCGCCTGCCGCGCATGCGCGGCGGCGTGGTGGTGCTGCCGGTATCGAACCTGATGCAGCGCCTGCCCCCGGTCGAATACGTTCACAGCCGCACCTTCGACCTCGCGGTCGGCGATACAGTCGACGCGGCCGAGCTGGCGGGCCGGCTGCAGCGGGCCGCTTACCACAACGTCGGCCAGGTGCTGGCACCCGGTGAGTTCAGCCTGCGCGGCGGCGTCATCGACGTCTTTCCCATGGGCAGCAACCAGCCGTTTCGGATCGACCTCTTCGGCGACGAGATCGAATCCATCCGTCATTTCGATCCGGACAGCCAGCGCTCGGTGGACCGGGTGGACCGGCTGCGCCTGCTGCCGGCCACGGAGTTTCCTCTCGACGAGGACGCCGTGAGGGCCTTCCGGCAGCGGTTCCGGAGCCGTTTCGAGGGCGATCCCCAGAAATCGTCCATCTATCGCGATGTGTCCCGCGGCCTCGCTCCCGCCGGCATCGAGTTCTACCTGCCGCTGTTCTTCGACGGCACGGCGACGATATTCGACTACTTGCCGGAGGGAACCATCCTGGTCCACGACGACGGGCTGGAGAAAGCCTGTGAGCTCAACCACGCCGCGATCCGGGATCGCTACGAGCTGGTGCGTCTCAACGGCGAGAATCCCGTGCTGTCTCCGGAAGCGCTCTATCTCGGCCCCGAAGAGGTCATTGCCGAAGTGGGCCGGCGCGCGCGCATCGAGAACACCGTTTACAGCGATGGCGACGGAGTCTCCTTCGGCACCTCGGCGCCGCCGAGCTTCGCCGCCGCGGCCCATTCGCCCGAGCCGTTCGAGCCCTTGACGCGCTTCCTGAACGGCTATGACGGGCGGGTCCTTCTGGTCGCGGAGAGCCCCGGCCGGCGCGAGGTCCTGAGCGGCCTGCTGCGGGACCGGGGCCTGCCGGCCACCGAGGTCCCCGGGTGGACTGAGTTCCTCGATGGGCTGCCGCGCCTTGCCATCACCGTGGACCGCATGGAGGACGGTCTGATGCTCCAGGAACCGGCGATCGCGGTCGTCACCGAGGCCCAGATCTTCGGCGAACGGGTCGCGCAGCGGCGCCGCCGCGCGCCGGCCCGGCGTGACCCGGATGCCATCATCCGCTCCCTGGCCGAGCTGCAGGTCGACGACCCCGTCGTGCACGAGGACCATGGCGTCGGCCGTTACCGGGGACTCGCGACCCTGGACATAGACGGCAACCCGACCGAGTTCCTGACCATCGAGTACTACGGCGGCGACAAGCTCTACATTCCGATCCTGTCCCTGCACGCCGTGTCCCGCTATGTCGGAGCCAGCCCGGAGACCGCGCCCCTGCACAAGCTCGGCAGCGAGCAATGGCTTCGAGCCCGAAAGAAGGCGCAGGAGCGGGCCTACGACGTGGCGGCGGAGCTGCTCGAGACCCAGGCGCTGCGCAACTCGCGCTCGGGCTTCGCCTGCCGGCCGCCGGACGACGCCTACCGCAGCTTCTGCGAGGGCTTCGTGTTCGAGGAAACGCCGGACCAGGCCCAGGTGATCGACGACGTTATCGCCGACATGGAATCCGGGGACCCCATGGATCGCCTGGTGTGCGGCGACGTCGGCTTCGGCAAGACCGAGATTGCCATGCGGGCGGCGTTCCTGGCGGTCACGAGCGGCAAGCAGGTGGCGGTGCTGGTGCCGACGACGCTGCTGGCCCAGCAGCATTTCGACAACTTCAACGACCGCTTCGCGGACTTTCCCGTGGAGGTCGAGCTGCTTTCCCGTTTCCGCTCCCGCAAGGAAGCGGAAGCCATACTCACGAGAGTGAACGAGGGCAAGGTCGACATCCTGATCGGCACCCACCGGGTCCTGCAGAAGGACGTCCGGATACCGAATCTCGGCCTCGTGATCATCGACGAGGAGCACCGCTTCGGCGTGCGCCAGAAGGAGCGCCTCAAGCAGCTTCGCGCCGAGGTGGACGTGCTGACCTTGACCGCCACGCCCATCCCGCGGACCCTGAATACCGCGCTGTCCGGGCTGCGGGACATCTCCATCATCGGCACGCCGCCCAAGGACCGCCTGTCGGTCAGGACCTTCGTCCGGGAATGGAACAATGCCGCGATCCGGGAAGCCTGCCTGCGCGAGATCCGGCGCGGCGGACAGGTCTACTTTCTCCACAATGAAGTCCGCACCATCGACAAGTACTACGAGCAGCTTGCCGCCCTGGTGCCGGAGGCCGATATCCGCGTTGCCCACGGGCAGCTTCCGGAAAGACGGCTGGAGCGGATCATGAGCGACTTCTACCACCAGCGCTTCAATCTGCTCCTTTGCTCCACCATCATCGAGAGCGGGATCGACGTGCCGTCCGCCAACACCATCATCATCAACCGTGCGGACCGTTTCGGCCTTGCCCAGCTCCATCAGCTCCGCGGCCGCGTCGGCCGCTCCCACCACCAGGCCTATGCCTACCTGCTGACCCCGCCCAGAAGAGCTCTGACCGGCGACGCCCTGAAACGCCTGCACGCGATCGAATCCCTCGAAGACCTCGGGGCCGGCTTCGCCCTCGCCTCCCACGACCTCGAGATCCGCGGCGCCGGCGAGATCCTCGGCGAGTCGCAGAGCGGAACCATCGACGAGGTGGGCTTCACCATGTACACCGAGTTCCTCAACCGCGCCATCGAGACGCTGAACACCGAAGGCTCGGTGTCGGAAGCCTCGCGCCATGCCGCCCTGAACGATGCCAGGCGCCCGGAGATCAATCTCAATCTGCCGGCCCTGCTGCCCGAGTCCTATCTGAACGACGTCCACCAGAGGCTGGTGATCTACAAGAGAATCTCCAGTGCCGGGGACATCGAGGAACTCGATGAGCTGCAGGCCGAGACCATCGACCGTTTCGGCCTCCTGCCCGACGCCGCCAAGACCCTGTTCCGGACGGCAGAGCGCGCCCTGGCGCTCCGCGGCCGAGGTATCGAGCGCGTCAACCTCGGCCCCGCCGGGGGACGCGTCGAGTTCTCCCAGTCCGCGGACATCGATCCCGTGCCTATCATCCGCATGATCGAGACGGACCCCGGCAAGTACCGCATGCAGGGCTCCCATACCCTCCTCATCCGCTCCGATCTCCCCGACGCGCAGAGCCGCTTCGACTGCCTGAAGGAAATCGCCTCGTTCGGTTCCCTGAACTGAAACCGCGGGGTATCCCGACCCACAAGTACCGTGGTTTTCAAGGAAGAAATGTGGGTCGGAATTCATTCCGAC
>JBAUWJ010000153.1:0-15651 GCA_049583715.1 Arenicellales bacterium
TTTTCAACGCGCCGAGCACGGCGCATGTCCGCTACTCGGCTACGCCGAATCAAGCACTTACAGTGCTTGATTCGCGGCGAGACATCCCTGTCCCGCACTAGCAGGCTGTTTTTCAACAGCCTGCTAGTGCTTCCGTAGCCGGTAATAGACCCAGCCGATCTGGCCCCGGCTGGCGCGGTCGATCCACAAATCGTAGAGGCTGAGAGTCTCGTTGAAGACTTCCTCCGGCACCTGCTCCCTGAGCCCGGCTTCCCGGGCCCGGAGGATGTCGCGGGCCTCGTCGTAGGAACGAGCGACGTTCTCAGACCAGTCGGCATGCTCCGCGACCTCGAAGCCGAGTTGATCGATGGCGGCGTCGTATTGCTCGCGCGTCCAGATCACCTCGGTGGGGATGCGCGAGCATAGCCTTTGCCGGACCTCCGGCTCGATATCCGCGGCCAGCACGAGGTCCGAAAGCACCGCGGCCGCGCCGGGCTTGAGCACCCGCAGCGCCTCGCTCAGCACACGCTCCTTGGCGGGGGAATGCACCAGTGCCTCCTGGCACCACCACAGGTCCAGGGTATCGTCGTCGCAGTCCAGGTCATGGAAATCGCCCCAGCCGAAGGTGACGAGTCCGTCGAGCCCGGCCTGCTCGGTCAGGCGGCGGCCCAGCTCGAGCTGTTTCTCGTCGATATTGGTGGCATGAACCCGGCAGCCATACTGGTTGGCGAGATGCCGCGCCGCCTGGCCGGTCCCGCAGCCCACCTCCAGCACGCTGCTCCCGGAGTCCAGCGGCAGGTCCTGGGCCATCCTGGCGGTGGCGCGCATCATCGCCTGCTGCCGCGTATCGCGCTCGCCCTCGTACAGGCCCATGTGCAAATGCTCGCCCCAGGCGATTTCCTGCCACTTCTTGTCGCTGCTCATCACAACTCCTGGTAGATCTCCTTTCCCGACTCCTTGAACTCCCGGCTTTTCTCCTGCATGCCTTCCTCGATGGCGGCGTTGACGTCCGTGATGCCCTTCTTCCTGGCGTAGTCGCGCACGTCCTGGGTGATCTTCATGGAGCAGAAGCTGGGACCGCACATGGAGCAGAAGTGCGCCACCTTGTGCGCCTCCTTGGGCAGGGTTTCGTCGTGGAATTCCTGGGCCTTCTGCGGGTCGAGGCCGAGGTTGAACTGGTCCTGCCACCGGAACTCGAAGCGTGCCTTGGACAGGGCGTTGTCCCTGAGCTGGGCCCCGGGGTGGCCCTTGGCGAGGTCGGCGGCGTGGGCGGCGATCTTGTAGGTGATGATGCCGTCGCGCACATCCTGCTTGTTCGGCAGGCCGAGATGCTCCTTGGGCGTCACGTAGCACAGCATCGCCGTGCCGTACCAGCCGATGTTGGCGGCGCCGATGGCGCTGGTGATGTGGTCGTAGCCGGGGGCGATGTCCGTGACCAGGGGTCCAAGGGTGTAGAACGGCGCCTCGAAGCAATCCTCGAGCTCACGGTCGACATTCTCCTTCACCAGGTGCAGCGGTATGTGACCGGGGCCCTCGATCATGACCTGGCAGTCGCGCTTCCAGGCGTTCGCGGTCAACTCGCCCAGGGTGCGGAGCTCCGCGAACTGTGCCTCGTCGTTGGCGTCGGCGATGGAGCCCGGGCGCAGGCCGTCGCCGAGCGAGAAGGAAACGTCGTAGGCCGCGGCGATCTCGCAGATCTCGTCGAAATGAGTGTACAGAAAGCTCTCCTGGTGATGGGCGAGGCACCACTTCGCCATGATCGACCCACCCCGCGAAACGATGCCGGTGAGACGCCGGGCCGTCAGGGGCACGTAGGCCAGGCGGACGCCCGCATGGATGGTGAAGTAGTCCACCCCCTGCTCGGCCTGTTCGACCAGGGTGTCCCGGAACAGCTCCCAGCTCAGCTCCTCGGCCTTGCCTTCGACCTTCTCGAGGGCCTGGTAGATGGGCACGGTCCCGATCGGCACCGGTGAATTACGCAGGATCCATTCGCGGGTTTCGTGGATGTTCTTCCCGGTGGACAGGTCCATCAGGGTGTCGCCGCCCCAGCGGGTCGACCACACCATCTTCTCGACCTCCTCCTCGATGGACGAGGTGACCGCCGAGTTGCCGATATTGGTATTGATCTTGACCCGGAAGTTGCGGCCGATGATCATCGGCTCCAGCTCGGTGTGGTTGATGTTGGCGGGAATGATGGCCCTGCCCCGCGCCACCTCGTCGCGCACGAATTCCGGCGTCACCTCGTCCGGCAGCGCGGCGCCCCAGGCCCGGCCGGGATGGCGCGCCAGCAGGTCGCGGTAGCGCGGATCACGGCGCAACTCCTCGAGCCGGCAGTTCTCCCGAATCGCCACGTACTCCATTTCCGGCGTCACGACGTTGTTGCGGGCATAGTGCATCTGGGTGACGCACCGCCCCGTCCTGGCGCGGCGCGGCAGGCGCTGGTGCTCGAAGCGCAGGTGGGCGAGCTTCTCGTCGCTGCGGCGCCGGCGCCCGTATTCGGAGCTCGGCGCGTCCAGCAGCTCGGTATCGGCGCGCTCGGCTATCCAAGCGTCGCGAACACCCGGCAGGCCTTTCGTCAGGTCGATTTCGACTTCCGGATCGGTGTAGGGCCCCGAGGTGTCGTACACGGGAATCGGAGGGTTCTCCTCCGCCCCGGTGCTCGAGCGGGTCGGGCTTTGCTCGATCCTGCGCACCGGCACGCGGATATCGGGTCGCGAGCCCTGGATGTAGGTCTTGGAGGACGCGGGCAGAGCCAGGGTAACCTCCCTGGAAAGGCCCGAGGCCCTCAGGCGTTCGGCGGGGTTTACGCTCATGAGCAGCCTGCAATAGATGACTTGTTTGAGAAATTCCGGTCCCTTCGGGACCCCGGTCGATGATACCGCGTTTTGTCCGGTGTGGAGACCGTATCGGCGACCCGCAAAACCCGATTCGCCCACGGGTTGGCCGGGATTTCGTCTGCCAAACGCCGGTACCTCGACTTGTCTGACCGGCGGACCGGACAGCAGTGTCCCGTCTGCGCCCGATACGTACATCGCTGGAGAGTCTGGCCGGAGCACTGTCGGACCCGGGCCCCGGCATGTGAGCGCCTGGGACGACAGGGACCACTTCTTCGATTATCCTGTGCCAATCGCGACGCCAACGAAAGGCCGACAACCCTGGACATCGAAACTGCGACATGCAACGTGATCGAGCAGCGAGCCGGGCACTTGCCGGAACCAACAGCACGTCGATTGGCTCTCGCCGGGGCGGTCGCACGATGGCAGGGCCCAGCCGCCTTCCCGGTACGGACAGCGGCCGCGTCCCGATTCCCTTGCGCGACGCCAGACGCCCGGGTATCGCGGCGAAAGTCGACTCCAGCAGCGAGGCGGGCTGATGTGGGATCTGCGTGAAGGGGGGAAGAGGAGGCTTCGCAACTGGCAGAGGGCAACGGCCTCGCTTCGATTCCGGTGGGATGCACGGCGGTTCGCCTTGCATGCCGCGTACGGGGCCGAAATTCCTTTGCGCGCCGCCCCTGCGCCGGGACACAAGGGTGACACGACTCATTTCTTCCACTTCATGTTTGATGTCCTGTTGCCGTTGAGCCATCTGCTCGAAGCCCATCCGAATGCCCGGGTATGCTATCCGCTTCAGGATCTCTCTTCTCCTTTCGCTGCCATCCTCACGATGCTGTACCACGAGCGCGTTCGAATCGCGGAAGACGTGCCTCGCCGGGCCTTTCCCATAGCGGGTTGGAACCCGCTGTTCTATCCAAGGTCGGCAGCGGATTGGGCGGCGTTCCGAAAGCATGTGTTCGAACGGACGAGCGTACAGCGGCCGGAACGGGTCGAGGACGTGGTCCTGATCAATCGACTCAATCCGGGTATGGGTGCGGAGATCACCAAGGCGGGGGCGGCGCGCCGGTCCATCCGGAATCAGGCCGAGCTCTCCCGCGTGCTCGGGGAGGCGATCCGTTCCCCGTACCGCCTGGTGGACGCGCACCCCGAAAGGCTGTCCTTCAGGGATCAGGTCCGGCTGTTTGCCGGGGCGGCGGCGGTTATTGGACAGCACGGCGCCGGTTTGGGACACGTCGTTTGGATGCCTTCGACTTCGCTCGTGGCGGAAATCGGGTACGGGAATCGGAACCACTTCGTGTCGATCAGCCGGCAGGTCGGGATCGAGCATTTCCTCTACGGCCCGACGAGCGAACGGCATATAGACCTGGACGTGGCGGCGTTCTGCAATTGGCTGGAGTGCGAAACGCCATTTCACAGGTTCTTCCAATTCGACACACGGCGTACCCAGGGAGCGCGCTCGCAATCGCCGGCCTGATCATCGCCCCCGAGTGTACCCCGTCACTGATATTGGCCCATTCAGCGGCCCGGAAAGGGGTCACGCGCAAGGCGCGGCTCGCCGCAAAGGGCCAGCCCTTTGCAAGAGCCACTTTGCTGCGGATGGCCCCTTTGCGGGCCGCCCGAAGGGAGTGCGCGTGAGCCGCCACTGCCGCGTTGCGCTCCTTGTCGGCGTCGGAGCACGGGAGCCGGGGCCGGTTTCGGAGCGCTTTGTGCCCCCCAAGCTTGCGCGCGGAACTCGAACCCCTTATCTTAGCCGACCATAGCGGAGCGGGGGCCGCAACGTCCGGTCCTCGCGGAACCTATGCCCACGCGGCGAATCAAGCAGACTGCGAGCTCGATTCGCGCATCCCGCGACCGCGACGAGCGGGCTGGAACAAGCCAGGAACAGCCGCGGGACGCGTCTCGCGCCGAACCGCTCAAAGGCCCGGTACGCGCGCGCCAGGGACGACAGGTCCGATAGTCTTTTCGACATCCTTTCAGGAACAGCGAGAACACCAATAAGCCCGACAGCCATGGACACCGAAACCGCAAGATTCAACATGATCGAACAGCAGATCAGACCCTGGGAGGTCCTCGACACCAGGGTTCTGAGCGTGCTGCACGAGGTGCACCGCGAGGATTACGTGCCGAAGAAGTACCGCGCACTCGCGTTTGCGGACATGAACATTCCGCTGGACCACGGCCAGGTCATGATGCAGCCCAAGCAGGAAGCACGGCTGCTCCAGGAACTGGCGTTGAAGCCTGAAGACCGGGTGCTGGAGATCGGCACCGGCAGCGGCCACGTCACCGCGCTTCTCGCCCATCTCGCCGGGCACGTGGACACCGTCGACGTGTTTCCGGATTTCATCAAGTCCGCCGAGTCCAAGCTGTCCAGGCACGGCATCAGGAATGTGTCGTTTCGCGAGGGCGACGCGTCCCACGGCTGGGAAAGCGATCACTCCTATGACGCGATCTTCCTGACAGGCTCGGTGGCGGTGCTGCCGGCGGGCTTCAAGGATCTGCTCGCGGACCGCGGCCGCCTGGCCGCGATCGTCGGCAGGGATCCGGTGATGGAAGCGGTTCTGGTCGAGCATATCGCCGGCCGGCAATACCGCACGACGTCCCTGTTCGATACCAGCCTGCCGCCCCTGATTCACGCCGAAGCCGTACCGTCGTTCGTCTTCTGACACCCGGCCGTACTCGCCATGCTTCCTCAAGCGACATGACAGGTGGAAAATGAACAGATTGACTTTGCGAGCCGCGCTTTGTGCGGCCTTGATGCTATGCTGCACGCAGGTCTTCGCTGAAGACCTGATCGATATCTACGACGCGGCCGTCCAGAACGATCCACAATTCCAGTCCCAGCAACTGACCCTCAAGGCAGCCCAGGAAGGACCGACGTCGGCACGCGCCGGCCTGCTGCCGCAAGTGAACCTGTTCGCCGCCGGGGCTCACAACCACGACAGGGTGACCGGCAGCGGGGCCGTCGGAGCCAAGGGGTCCGCCACCTATGATTCCACGCAGTACGGGATCAATGTGACCCAGCCCATCTACGACCGGGACAAGCTTCTCACCTACGAGCAGTCCAAGCTGACGGAGCAGGTCGCGGAAACCACCTTCAAGGATGATCAGCAGCAGCTCATTCTGCGGGTAGTCAACCGTTACTTCGGAGTGCTGTCCGCCGAGGACAACCTGGAGCTGGCCGTGGCCGAGCGCCGCTCCATCAACCGCCAGCTCGAGCTGGCCAAGAGCCGCCTGGATGTCGGGCTCGGCACGACGACCGATCTCTACAATGCCAAGGCACGGTTCGAGCAGGCCCAGGCCCAGGAGATTCAGGCGCAGCAAGATCTGCAGGACGCCCACCAAGCGCTGCAGGAGCTGGTTGGCCGCGACGTTCAACAACTGGCGGCGCTGCAGGACAAGACCCCGCTCACGCCGCCGGATCCGGATGACTCGAACGCGTGGGTCCAGCGCTCCCAAAAGAGCAACCTGGCGCTGATCACCGCGGGCTTGAACGAGGAGATCAGCCGCCGGGAGGTGTCACGGCAGAAGGCACGGCGCATCCCGACACTGGACCTCTCCCTCAACCACAACGTCCAGGACGATTCAGGAAGCATCTCGGGCGGCGACCTGAACCAGTCCTCAACCAGCGCGATGCTCCAGCTCCAGATCCCGATCTTCCAGGGCGGCGGGATATCGGCGGACAGCCGGGCCGCGGTCTACCGCTACGAAGCCGCACAGCAGCAGACCGAATCCGCCCGGCGCGCCGCCGTCCGCAGCGCCCGTTCGGACTACCTGAACGTGAAGACTTCCGTGCGGGAGGTCAATGCCCTCAAGGAGGCGGTGGTCGCGGGTGAGAAGTCCCTCGAGAGCACCCAGGAAGGCTACCAGGCGGGGCTGAACACCAGCCTGGACGTCCTGAATGCTCAGCGCGACCTGTACCAGGCCAAGAGGAACTATCTGCAGGCCCGTTACCAGTACATCACCAACAAGCTGCAGCTCTACAGCGTCGCGGGAGAGCTCGGTGTCGACGACCTCGACGTCGTCAACAAGTGGTTGAAGTAGTGCCCGGCACCTGCGAGCCGGACACGCCCGGAAAAGCCGAGACCGCGTTCTACTCGGCCTTCGAGAGCGGCGACGTCGAAGCCATGGCGAACATCTGGGCGCACTCGGACAACGTCGTGTGCGTCCACCCCCACGCCCCACAGTTGATGGGCTACGACGAGGTCATGCAAAGCTGGCGCGACATCCTGAGAAACACGACGGGATTCAGGATATCGGTGCAGATGCTGCACCACTATACCGATGAGGAAGTGTCGGTTCGCTTCGTCAACGAAACCCTGATCGACGAGAACAGCCACTCCCGGCCCGTCACTGTTCTCGCAACCAACGCCTATCAAAAGACCGAATCGGGCTGGCGCATGGTCCTGCACCACGCCTCGCCGGGCCCCTCGAGCTCCGACGACGCGGAGGAAGAGGAGGACACGGAACGGGCCGACGGGAACATCACTTTGCATTAGCCGCAACCAGCCGACGGCATCGAAGAGAAGCGGCTGAAAGAACATCCAGCCCATCGCGCGCTTTTCGCCAAACTCTTCTTGAGGAAGCTCTGATTAATGCTGTCATTGCGAGCGCAGCGAAGCAATCCAGGATGCCTGCCATTGCACGCTTTCTGGATTGCTTCGTCGCGTCGCTCCTCGCAATGACAGCATTAAACAGAGCTTCCTTAATCACGAAGGGAGCGGCGTCTCGGGATGGGCCGGGGAGTGTCTTCGTCGACCGTCTCGGAGCAGGGATGCGGAGAGCGAGCGTACTAGGAAGGTATTCACAGCGTGTCGACGAAGGCACTCCCCGGCCCATGCCCTGTCTATCTCGTTCAACTTGCAGCGCAGCAGGAATCGCCACCAGCACCGCCAAGATCGGAGGACCAGCGCGGGCTAGGTTTCCGGTCTTATGCCGAGCTTCGCCAGAACCGCCAGCGTCTTTTCCAGCGCACCGCGGTTCTCCTGCACCAGCTCGCGCCCGCTTTCCCCCGCACTGAACCTCAGGTTGGCGTCTCCGAGGTAACGGTCGACCACCTGCACCAGATCCGTGACGCCTGAAACCTGCACCCCGGCGCCGCGCTCCAGCGCCATCTCGCTGATCTGCAGGAAATTGCGCATATGCGGCCCGAACAGGACCGGCACACCCAGTGCGCAAGGTTCCAGGATGTTGTGCCCGCCGCCCCGCACCAGGCTGCCCCCCACGAAGGCAATGTCCGAGGCGGCGTACATGAGGCCGAGCTCGCCCATGGTATCGCCGAGATAAACCCGGGTGTCCGCGCCGACGGCACCGACCCCGTCGCTGCGTCTCACCAGGCTCAGATGGCGCCGGCGGCAGAGCTTGGCAACGGCCGGGAATCGCTCCGGGTGGCGGGGCACGAGGACCAGGAGCAGGTCCGGATGCGAGGGCAGCAGCTCGCGGAACGCATCGAGCACCAGCTCCTCCTCGTGCTCGTGGGTGCTGCCCGCGATCCACACCGGGCGATCCTGCCCCCACTCTCGTCGCAGCACCTTGGCCACCTCCGTCAGGCTCGCCGGCAACTCCACCTCGAACTTGATGCTGCCGGTGACGTGCACCGCGTCGGCGGGCGCCCCCAGCTCGACGAGACGCTCCGAGTCCGGTTGCCCCTGCACGGCGAAAGAGTCCACCTGGCTCAGAACCGAGGCCATGAAGCCGCGAACCCTCGCGTAACGTCTCGACGATCGCTGGGACAAACGCAGGTTCGCAAATGCCACCTTGATGCCCCGCCGGTGGCAGGCATTGATGATGTTCGGCCAGATCTCCGTCTCGAGTATCACCAGGGAGCTCGGCCGAGCGCGGTTCAAAAACCGCCTCACGGCACCCGGGTAGTCGTAGGGTACGTAGCAATGCTGCACGCCCCGCGGAAACAAGCGCCTCACCTGGCCGGAGCCGGTCGGCGTCATGGTGGTAACCAGCACGTTCGCGGGGAGCAGGGTCTCGATGAGGGGAGCAGCGGCCTGCACTTCGCCGACCGAAACGGCGTGGAACCAGATTCCACCCGGCTCCACGTTCACCCATCCGAAACGCTCGCCCCATCGCGACCAGTAGTCGGCGTTCCTGAAGCCCCGCGCCGCGAGGCGCAGCAAGACGAGGGGCAGGCTCGCATAGAGCAGGGCGGTATAGACGTAGCGGTGCACGCCCCCGCTCAAACGTCCCGGCCCGTGTCCAGCCAGTCGCGGGCGGTGAGGTAGCCCTCGATGAGCTCCGCCTCCGGAGAGCCCGCCTCGGGGCGGTAGTCGTAACGCCAGGCGGCGAGCGGCGGCATGGACATCAATATGGATTCCACCCGGCCTCCGGACTGCAGGCCGAACAGAGTACCCCGATCATAGACCAGGTTGAACTCGACGTAGCGGCCCCGCCGGTAGAGCTGCCACTGCCTTTGCCGCGGTGTGTAGGCACTGCCGCGGCGCCTTTCGACGATGGGCAGATAGGCGCGAAGAAAGTGGTCCCCCACCGACCGCATGAAAGCAAAGCAGCGATCGAACCCCCATTCGTTGAGGTCGTCGAAGAACAGCCCTCCCACCCCGCGCGCCTCACCGCGATGCTTGATGAAAAAGTACTCGTCGCACCATCGCTTGAACCGCGGATAAACGTCTTCGCCGAAGCCTTCGCAGGCCTCGCGGGCGGTGCGATGCCAATGAAGGACGTCCTCTCGACAGGGGTAGTAAGGGGTGAGGTCGAATCCTCCGCCGAACCACCACGCCGGCGAATCGCTTTCGAGGCCGGTCGTGATGAAGCGCACGTTCATGTGCACGGTCGGCACGTGGGGATTGAGAGGGTGGGCCACCAGCGACACGCCGGTGGCATTGTAGTCCCTGCCTGCCAGCGCCGGCCGCTGGGCGGTAGCCGAGTCCGGCAGAGCCGCGCCGCTCACGTGGGAGAAATTGACCCCGACCTGCTCGAACACACCACCGGTGCCCGCCAGCACCCGCGTGCGGCCGCCGCCGCCCTGGGCGTGCCGCCAGCGATCCTCGTGAAAAGTGCCTGCTCCGTCGGCCGCTTCGAGCCCCTTGCAGATCTCGTCCTGCAGGGACTCGAGATAGTCGGTAACCGAGTTGAGGCTTTCGATGTTCAAGCTTGGTCCCTTTCGCCCGTGGGAAAGGGCTGGGGTGGACGGTGGTTCTGTGCAGCCCCGGGCCTCCGGTGCTGCCGCTGTCGCGCGTGAATGCAGATTATACAATTCCAGGCGCCGGTTCACCCCCGGGCTTCCGCGTATGGCAGCGGGGCGACGAGCACCGGCATTGCCTGCCGGAGGCGAGCTGCTTCAGCCGGGACGCACGATCTCGCCCGTACGCCCATCGCGAATCTCGGTGGGCCCCTTCAATCCCCCCAGCCGCCCGGGGAGAACATAGTCGATGCGCTCCCCGAACAGGCGGCGGACTTGCGCTGCGCTGAGCGCGGGCGGGCGTCCATGGAGATTGGCGCTCGTGGAGACGACGGCGCCCCGGGCACGGCGGCACAGTGCCGCGGCCAGCGGATGCGACGTGACACGCACGGCTATGGTGTCGTGCTCCCCGCGCAGCCAGGCCGGCGTGCCGGCCCCGGCGGGCAGCAGCCAGGTGTGCGGACCCGGCCAGGTGGCGCGCGCGCGGGCAATGGCCGCCTCGCCCGCTCGATTCACCCAAGGCTCGATGTGGCGCCACTCGGCGCCGATCAGGATCAGGCCCTGCCTCCAGCTCCGCCGTTTCAGGCGCAGCAGCTTGTACACCGCGCGAGCGTTCCGCGGATTGCAGCCGAGGCCGTAGACGCCCTCGGTGGGGTAAGCCACGACGCCACCGCGGAGCAGCGCCCGGGACGCCTCCTGCAGCATCTCGGCCGCGCACGACGCCAAACGCGCTACCCCTTCGAAGGCCGGCCCAGCTTCTTCTTGAGGGCCTGGTCCTTGGCAAGCACCGCCTCGGCGCTCTCGCGGCGCTCCTCGTACAACCGCCTTGCCAGTGACGGGTCCGACAGAGCCAGCATCTGCGCCGCCAGGTAGGCGGCGTTCCTGGCGCCGGCGCGCCCGATGGCGACACAGGCCACCGGGATACCGCCCGGCATCTGCACCGTCGACAGCAGCGAATCCTGGCCGTTGAGAGGACCGGCGTCGATGGGCACGCCGACGACCGGTTTCAAGGTCAGGCCCGCAACGGTCCCGGCGAGGTGGGCGGCGAGGCCCGCGGCGGCGATGAAGACGGCGCAGCCGCGCTCGTCGGCGTCCCGCACATAGGCATGGGTGGCATCGGGAGTGCGATGGGCCGAGGTGATCTTCACCTCCCACGGCACTTCCAGCTTGTCCAGGGTGTCCAGGGTGACCTGCATGGTGTCGAGGTCGGAATCCGACCCCATCAGCACGGCAACGAAATTCTCTGACATGGCGTAAAGGTTTTCTTCAGTGTTGTTGGTGGGGCGCGGCCGCGTCCCCGGGGGTTCAGCCGCGGTTGACGGCCCGCGATCCGATGTCGCGGCGGTAGAAGGCGCCCTTCCAGTGAATGGAGTCGACCACCTCGTAGGCGCGCTCCCGCGCGTCCTTCACGTTCCGTCCCAAGGCGGTCACGCACAGGACTCGCCCTCCGTCGGTCACGACCTCGCCGTCGCGCCGGCGGGTCCCTGCATGGAAGACTTTGACGTCCGGCGGCCCCGGCGCATCGAGGCCCCGGATCGGCAGGCCTTTTTCGTACTCGAAAGGATAGCCGCCCGAGGCCATCACCACACCGAGGGCTGCGTCGGGGCGCCATGACGGACGCGCGGAGTCCAGCCGCCGGTCGACGGCGGCCTCGCACAGGTCCAGGAAATCGGATTGCAGGCGCATCAGAATCGGCTGCGTTTCAGGGTCGCCAAAGCGGCAATTGTACTCCAGGACCTTGGGTTCGCCGTCCTCGGTAATCATCAACCCGGCGTAGAGAAAGCCGAGGTAGTCGATACCTTCGGACTGCAGGCCACGCACGCTGGGCTCGACCACCTCGCGCATGATGCGATCATGCATCGCCGCATCGATGACGGGCGCCGGCGAGTACGCCCCCATGCCGCCGGTGTTCGGTCCCTTGTCGCCGTCGTCCCGCGCCTTGTGGTCCTGGGAGCTGGCCAGCGGCAGAACCTGGTCCCCGGACACCATGCAGATGAAACTCGCCTCTTCCCCGGCCAGGAACTCCTCGACGACCACCCGCCGCCCGGCTTCACCGAAGCGTTCCTCCTCGAGGCAGCTCCGGGCGGCATCGAGCGCCGCGTCGCGACTGTGCGCCACCGTGACACCCTTGCCCGCCGCCAGGCCGTCCGCCTTGACCACGAGCGGAAGCGATGCGGCCTCGATCCAGGTTCGCGCCGCCTGCCAGTCGTGGAAGCTGCGGTATCCGGCCGTGGGTATTCCGTGGCGCGTCAGAAATGCCTTGGCGAATTCCTTGGAGCCTTCGAGCCGCGCGGCGGACTTGGGCGGTCCGAGGCAGCGCAGGCCCCTTTCGGAGAAGACATCGACGATACCCTCCACGAGGGGCGCCTCCGGACCCACCACGGTCAGGCCGATACCGCGGCCCGCGGCGAAGTCCGCCAGCGCCGGTATGTCTGTGGCAGGGATGGCGACGTTCTCCACTCCCGGCTCCCGTGCAGTGCCGGCATTGCCGGGTGCGACGAAAACGCGCTCCGCTCGCGGCGACTGCGCCAGCTTCCAGGCCAGGGCGTGCTCCCGACCTCCACCGCCCACCACCAGGATTTTCACGCGCGCACGGGGACTGGCCGGCGGGAGCTCGGGCATACGGGCGGCCTAGTGCCGGAAGTGCCGCATACCGGTGAATACCATGGCGATGCCGTGCTCGTTGCAGGCTTTGATGACCTCTTCATCCCGCATGGAGCCGCCGGGCTGTATCACCGCGCGTATTCCCTCTTCAGCCGCCGTATCGATGGCGTCCCGGAAGGGGAAGAAAGCGTCCGAGGCCATCACCGAGCCGGCCACGACCAGGCCCGCGTGCCGGGCCTTGATGCCTGCGATGCGCGCCGAGTTGACGCGGCTCATCTGCCCGGCTCCGACCCCGATGGTCATTTCATCCTTGGCGTACACGATGGCGTTGGACTTCACGTACTTCGCCACCTTCCAGGCAAATACCAGGTCGCGCATGATCCCGTCGTCCGGGTGAACCTCACCCACCGTTTTGAGCTCCGTCCACAAGGCCAGGTCGGCGTCCTGCACCAACAAGCCCCCGCAGACACGCTTGTAGTCGAGCCAGGCCGGCGGCTGCGCCGGCCATTCGCCGCAGGTCATGAGGCGCACATTCTTCTTCTGCGAGACGATCTCCGCCACACCTTGCGCGACTTCCGGGGCGATGATCACCTCGACGAACTGACGGTCGATGATGCGCTGCGCGGTTTCCCCGTCCAGCATCCGGTTGAAGGCGACGATGCCCCCGAACGCGGACTCGGGGTCCGTCTGATAGGCCCGCTCGTAGGCATCCGCCGGGGTGTCCGCCACCGCGACCCCGCATGGGTTGGCATGCTTGACGATGACGCAGGCACTGCGCTCCGGGAACTGTTTGACGCACTGCAGCGCGGCGTCGGCGTCCGCGATGTTGTTATAGGAAAGCTCCTTGCCCGACCACTGGCGCGCCGTCGCCAGGCACGCGTCCTCCGTGCGAAGATCGCGGTAGAAGGCAGCCTCCTGATGGGGGTTCTCCCCATAGCGAAGGGCCTGGACGCGCCGGTACTGGCGGTTGAAGGTGAGCGGGAAGCGCTCCTCGCCGGGATCACCGCACCGGCCGAAGTAATCCGCGATGGCGTCCTCGTAGCGAGCCGTGTACTCGAAGGCCTTGCGCGCCAGCCGCAGGCGGGTGTCGAGGCTGATTTCCCCGGACTGCTCCAACTCGTCCAGCACGGCTTCGTAGTCCGCGTGGTCCACGATCACCGCCACGTGAGCATGATTCTTGGCCGCGGCGCGGATCATGGTGGGCCCGCCGATGTCGATGTTCTCGATGGCCTCGTCGAAGGTGCAGTCGGGATGGGCAACGGCCTGCTCGAAGGGATACAGGTTCACGGCGACCAGGTCTATGGGTTCGAAGCCGTACATGCGCATCTCGTCGTCGTCGATGCCCCGGCGTCCGAGGATACCGCCATGGATCTTCGGATGAAGCGTCTTGACCCGCCCCGCCATGGCTTCCGGCGACCCGGTGAAGTCCGACACTTCGATGACCGGTATCGCTTCACCGCGCAGGAGGGACGCGGTCCCGCCGGTGGACAGGATCTGCGCTCCATCGTGATGCAGGCGACGGGCGAAATCGACGACGCCGGTCTTGTCGGAGACGCTGACGAGCGCGCGCCGGACAACCACTTTATTCGTCATGCGGCACGCACCGGCGAATTACCCCAGGTTGTATAGCTTCAGCTTCTTGCGCAGTGTGTTGCGATTGATCCCCAGCATCCTGGCGGCCCGCGTCTGGTTGCTTTCCGCGCGCTCCATCACGAGCTCCAGCAACGGTTTTTCGACCTCGGCGATCACCATGCAGTGCAGGTTCATGGGCTCCTCCCCGTTCAAGTCCTTGAAGTACCTCCGCAACGAGCCCCGCACGCTCTGGCAAAGCGGGATGTGCGTCTTCTGGTTCATACCGCGGGCAACCTTGGTGGTGTATTCTGCAAGAATCTGGTCAACATTGGCTCTTGCTCTTATCAGTGTCTATGTGCTTGATTTTATGCCCAAATCTCCGTCAGCCCGGGAGCGCTCGAGACGCGCGCCCGACCTCCACCGCGAGCGATCGCGACGCCGCGCTCATCTGCACGGTCCAGAATGAAGCAGGGCCCCCTCCTCCGCGATAGCCGGCCATTCGAGGCTGCCGGTCAATCGATAGAAAGCCGGTGTTTCGTTCCAAGGGAAGGAGAGACCCGGGACGGTCCGGCTCCCGCCGGCAAGTCCCGTAAGCGACTGCGCCGTCACAGACCAATCGCGCGACTTACCGGTCTTCGGCGCTGCGTTTTCCGTCTAGTCGAATTCGGACGCGCTGCCTTCCGATACCTTCCGTGAGGAACGACAAACGCTCTCCCCAAGGGCGAACTATCATACTTGTTCCTCACGAGCGAAAAAAGCTTCACATCGTTTCGGCAGCACTTTTTCCGACGGACTGTTTGTTCAAGCTCAATGTGCGTTCGGGCACATACGAGTTCACCACCGATGCGGCGTGTGATCCGTGAGAACGGCCCGGGGACTTCAGTCAATCGGCGCCATGAGCTCCACTTCATAACCAACGGCATTTTCGGCGGGTTGTGCCAGGTTGATAGACACTTTGCGTACCGCCTTGACGGGCATGAGCCCCTTATCTTCGCCGCGGTACTCCGAAGGCAGGTAGGTACGCCGACCCACGATCCGGCCGTCGCTGTCCGTGAGGGTCACGCGCAGCGCCGGGTAGGGTTGCGGGAAACGCGCGCGGTTGATCACGCTGGCATTGATCTCCAGGGCGCCGGGGACATCGGGGTTGACATTGATGCTGGTGCCGACGAGGTCGATCCGTGCGAAATCGCGGCGGGGAGGCAGGGCACAGCCGAGCGGGTGGCAGACGGCATAGAGATAAGGCCGCAGGATCGGTACCTGCGACAGATCGTCCAAGTAGAAAGTCTTGACCTGCCACACGAGCAGCAAAACCAGGAACACCGCGAGCAGCGAAAGGGAAGCGGTCTTGAAAGGCATCGGTTGGGGCAGCTCGACCATCCTGACGTCCCGGGCCCGGTAGGGCGACCTCACGGACAGCCGGCGACCGGCGGCCGTGCCGGTGCCGTCCCCGGGAGGCAGGTCCTCTCCGGGCGGCGCGGTCGCCCGCCCCGGCCCGTCTGCAGCCGGGGGCGGCCGGCG
>JBAUWJ010000154.1:0-15778 GCA_049583715.1 Arenicellales bacterium
GTATGTCCTATCCGGTTTTTGGAACAATCTGGCTGTGTATCTTGAACGATCGCCCTTGAGCCATAGCTACGGCTATGGCTCGGCGGACGATCGTTCAACCTGCCTTGCCAGCTTGCCCCAAAATCCCGGATCCCGGTGAAAAATGCGGGCTAGGCGGCAGACGGCCGGAGAACGACCAACCACTGGTTAGGGACGCGGGGCGGCACTATCATCCAGTCATGAACACGGCGGCATCCGACTTCAGGCTCAATGCCGGGGAAATCGCCTTCATACAGGGCCCCGTTTCCATCGTGGTAGCGAGCTGCTCGCGCGACCTCATCCCGACCATCGTGCGGGCCGCCGGTTGCCGGGTCGACGCCGCTGGGTGCGTCACGCTGCTGGTCGACGTGAATCAGGCGCGACCGGTGATCGCCGACCTCGAAGCCGGCGGTAGGGTGGCGGTGGTCTTCAGTCGTCCCAGCACGCACCGGACGATTCAGCTCAAGGGTGCGCGTGCGCGGGTGCTGGGGGCGCAGGAGGGCGACTGGGAGTGTGTGCTTGCCTACCGGGACGCCATGATTGGCGAGCTGGGCGGCAGGGGTTACGGAGGCGACTTCGTGCGCCAGGTGCTGGTCACCGAGCCGTCGTCGCTCGGCGCGATCAGTTTCACGCCCAGCGAAGGCTTCGCACAGACGCCCGGCCCCGGTGCCGGCGGGGCCTTGCGGCGATGAGCGTTCGTCCGACCCTGGATGGCGTGCGCGCGGCCATGGAAGGTGCCGTCCCACCCGCGGTGGCGACCTGCGACCTGGACGGCGTGCCGAACGTCTCTTACCTGTCCCAGGTTGAATATGTGGATCCCCAGCACCTGGCGCTCAGCTTTCAGTTTTTCAACAAGACCCGGCGCAACGTGCTGGTGAACCCGCGTGCGCGTCTCCTGATGGTCCATCCGGACACCGGCGCGCGCTACCGTCTGAGCCTGCAGTACCTTCGGACGGAAACCGACGGTCCGCTGTTCGAGCGCATGAAGGCGCGGCTGGCGGGCATCGCCTCGCATACCGGCATGGCGGGTGTGTTCAGACTGCTCGGGTCGGACGTCTACCGTGTGCTCGACATCGAGGAAGTACCGGGAAACCCACCGTCCGAGCCAGCGCCCGTCGTCGACCGCCTGGCGGCGGTGCGCCGCTTGAGCGAGCGCTACGCGAGCTGCACGTCGCTGATCGGCGTGCTGAACAGCCTGTGGGAGACGCTGGAGCGGGGATTCGAGATCGGCCACGCCATGCTGTTCATGTATGACACCGGCAGCGCCAGCCTCTATACCGTCGGCAGCCGGGGTTACGAAGCCTCGGGCGTGGGTGCGGAAATTCCGCTCGGCCGGGGTGTGGTGGGGACCGCGGCCCAGGCGCGCACGCCCATCCGCATCGGCTATTTCACGCAGGAGTACATCTACAGCCGCGCCATCCGCGAGCAGGTGTCCTCGGCCGGCATGGCCGCCCAGCTCGACACCGAAATCCCGTTGCCGGGGCTGCCCGGGTCACGCAGCCAGCTCGCCGTGCCCATGATCAGCGGCGGCGCGCTGCTGGGCGTGCTGTTCGTGGAAAGTCCTCGAGATCTGGCCTTCGATTACCAGGACGAGGATGCCCTCGTGGTGGCCGCCGCGCTCACGGCGGCGCAGATACGCATGCTGGACGAGCAGGATTCGGTGGACCAGGGCTCAGTGGACCAGGGCTCAGTGGACCAGGATTCCCCGGACCGGAACGTCCGAATCGAGGATACACCGGCGGCCGCTGGCCGTACGCCGGCCCCGGCCGGCGAGCCGGTAACCGTTCGGTTTTATTCCGAGAACGGCAGTGTGTTCCTGGACGATCGCTACCTGATCAAGGGCGTGGCGGGAGAGGTGCTCTGGGCACTGGTGCAGGACTACAGCGGCAAGGGCGTCACGGACTTCAGCAACCGCGCGCTGCGCCTGGATCCGCGCATCCACCTCCCGGACGTCAGCGATAACCTCGGCGCCCGCCTGCTGCTCCTGCAAAGACGCCTGGAGGAGCATCGGGCGCCGCTGCGCATCGAGAGGACCGGACGCGGCCGGCTGCGCCTTTGCGTGCGCCGGCCGCTGGTGCTGGAGACTTCCTAGCGAGCAGGACGTTGGGCAAGGTCCGGGAGAGGCTGCCTACGCCGCGGCCTGGACGGGGATGTCCAGGCCCTGAGCCAGCTTCGCCCAGTCCGCTTTGGACAGATGTTCCCGCGCGACGGCGAGGGCGCCCTGGAATGCCTGCGGCGGGGCCGTGACACGCATGCCTTCGAGCATGGCCATACGCTGGCCGTGTTGGATGCTCGGAAGCATCCAGCGCAGGATCATCCCCATGCTCTGCGGCGCTACGTGGGCGAGGATGTCGGCTTCGATGGCGGCCAGTTCCTCGTCGCTGTAGGCCGCGGCGAGGACGGCGTTATGGACGGTCTCCTCGTAGTGCATGTGCTCCAGGTTGTCGGCGATGAACAGGCCGAGCTTGCGGTAGAGCGCCAGCAGCGCCGGCGCCCGCGCGGCGCCGCGGGCCCGCTCCACTTCCCGCACCTCGTTTTCCAGCTTCTCGATGGCCTTCTCGTGGGACACGTGCTCTTCCGCTATGCGGGCACTGGACCCGGGCTGGCGCCGCTCCATGGCGGTATGCACGAACTCGTTCTCGTGCTCGAGATGGGCACGGCATACGGTCAACAGCTCCCGCACCCGGCTCAGTGCCGCCTGGACCTGCACGTCGTCCGCGGGATCCGCAGCACCCAGGTCCACCTGGGCGTGGTACATCATGTTCCGCAGGGTCTTGTGGATGTTGGTGTACATGTCGTAGCGCGAGGCGCCCTGGGCCTCGATCGGTATTTCGGTGGTCATGATGGCCTCCTGTCGTTAATTGGGTGGCGGCAGTGTAGGGAGGCGCAGACAGGATGTCCGTTAAAACTTCGTTGAACGCATCTTAAGAATTCGTTATCGGGCCCTGATCAGGTCTTGTGCCTGACGAGGAAGACCTTGTCGTTGCTGGCGGACGTGTAATCGACGGTCATGTAGTCGATCAGACGCTTGTTGAGCAGCGCCGCCACCCGGCCTCGCGGTGGAAAAGGGTGGCCGATCTTCCATCCCAGCCATCCGTTCAGAAAATAGATGATCCTTCTTCTGCCGGTAATCGTGGCGAATGCAGTGTTGTTGGTGTCGATGTAGGCGGCTCCGCCCGGCTTGACCAGGTCATGGACCAGGCGGGCGAATTCACGATCGTTCCTGCAGTAGTACCAGCAGACGCGGTTGAACACCAGATCGAAGGGACGGGTGACGAACTTCCTGGCCTCCTCCATGTACCCGAGCGAGAACTCCACGTCGACGCCCGCCTCGGCGGCGTGCCGCCGGGCGATTCGAAGGTAATTGTGGCTGATGTCATGCCAGGTGACTTTCGCACCGCGCTGCGCGAAGGCGACGGTGTATTCCCCGGGGCCGCCGCCTAGATCGAGGACCCGCTTGCCCTGGAGAGCGCCGATCCGCTGCTCGAGCTCGTTGATGAGCGTGTCGTCCATCTTTTCCCACTCGGCGGCCGCATACCTTTCGGCGTACTCCGGGGCAATGGGGTCCCAGCCCTTCTCCGGCCGGTGCAAGAGTGCGTGCAGCGTGTTGTACATGTTCTCCGTTCCCCCGAGTGCATCATATCTCAAGACCGGGGCACGCCGTTCACCCCTTGATCCGGGCGGCGTCGAAACATCGGCTTGACCTCTTTTGGCGAGATGGTGGCCGGCCTGACGTTTTGCCAGTCCAGGACGCCGGCTTCGCGTTCGTAGGCCGCAGCCGCGCGGAACACGCTGACGTCGTCGTAGGTGCGCCCAACGATCTGGATGCCGGTGGGGACGCCGTTGGAGGCGAAGCCGCTCGGTACACTCATGACCGGGCAGCGGCTCAACATGTTGAAAGGATACGTCATGCACCACCCGAGGACCGGCTCGACCGTCTTGCCGTTGATACGGACTTCGTCCCTCAAAGGATCCAGGTCCGCCTTGACCGAGGGGACGGCCAGGGTCGGACAGACGAGCATCTGGCAGCGCTCGAGGACCGGCCCCAGGGTCTCGTACATGCGACCGACCTCGCTCAGCGAGGACAGGAACTCTTCGGCGGTCGTGCCCTGGGAGAACTCGGCGAAGTCCAGGGCGTAGTCGGTGAGCTCGAAACGGTGGGCCTTGAGATTTCCCCCGATGAAGGCGCCGAAGAGGTGGCCGAGATAGTTCATGGCCGCTGTCAGCGAGGCGAGCGTCCAGCCGAGGTCGACGGGCTCGACGGTCGCGCCCAGATCCCGGAACACCTCCACCGCCGCTTCCGTGTTCCGGGCGACCTCCGGGTCGACCTCGAAATACCCGAGATCCATGGAGACCGCGATGCGCCAGCCCTTGATGTCGCCGCTTGTCTCGGGCAGCCGCAGCTTCGGCCGCAGGGAGGCGACGTCCCGGGGATGCGGCCCGGCGATGACGTTCTCGAACAGCCGGCAGTCCCCGACGGTCCGGGCCATCGGTCCTTCCTGGCAGTAGAAGTCCAGGTTGAAAGGCCAGGCGGCCGGCACCCGCCCGAAAGGCGGCTTGTACCCGACCACGCCGCTGGCCGACGCAGGGATCCGTATCGAGCCGGCGATATCCGAGCCGTTGGCGAGCGTCGTCGTGCCTGCCGCGAGCGACGCGCCGGCGCCGCCGGAAGAGCCGCCCGGGGAGTACTCGAGGTTCCAGGGATTGCGCGTCACCCCCCACTGGCGCGAATGGGTGAACGAGGCGCAGGAGAACTCGGGGGCCGCGGTGCGCCCGTGAATAATAGCGCCGGCCCGCTTCAGTCTCTCCACGATGAAGTCGTCGGTCTCGTCACGGTGATCCTTGTAGATCAACGAGCCGTAGGTCGTGATCTCACCCTTGACCGCCGTCTCGTCCTTGATGGCCACCGCAATGCCTTCCAGCGGTCGCAGGCGAACACCATTTTTCATGTAACGGGCTTCGGCCCTGCGCGCCTGCTCCATGGCCCGCTCGTAGCAGGTCATGGGCATGGCGTTGATCCTCGGTTCGACCGTCTCGGCGCGCGCGATCAAGGCCCTCATCAGTTCGACGGGAGACAAGGTGCGGGCCCGGAAGGCCGTGATCGCCTCCACGGCGGACAGATAGCACAGGTCGAGGTCGCTCATTTACAGCACGGGTCCGCGTCCGGTTTCATGGATGGTTGCCGCGGACAGCGTACCACGGCAAGTGACCAGGCTGTCCGGCCGGCGCGATTCGACGGCCCGGGTCCCGGCATCCGGTCAGTGTCCCGCCCGCGCCAGTGCGCACAGGCGATCGAGCTCCTCCTCCAGCGTATTGTCCGGGATTTCGATCCCGGTGCGGCGATACCAGTAGCCTGCGTTGCCGAGATCACCCTCCTGCCGGTGAAGGTAGCCGTGAATCAGGCACGCGAGCTCATCCGAATAGGACTGTATGAGACGGTGGGCCTCGTCCCAATATCCGTCCCGGGCCAGATCCAGCGCTTTGAGATGATCTTCGAGCATACGCAATTTTCGCATTCAATCACCGATAATAGGCGGCCCGCAATTCAGCGATGCAAGGCCCCGACCCTACAGTGTCCCGTCCCCTGATCAGTTGTCTCACCATTACCCGCGAAGCCAGATTCCACCAGCTGGCGAGGGCGGTCGAATGTTTCCACAGGCAGACGGTTGGTGAAAAGGAGCTGGTCGTCGTTCATGACGAGTCCGAAGCCTTCGACCAGGAGCTCAGGCGCCTGGCCGGCGCGTACCCGGACGACGAGATCTCCATCCACCGGGCACAGCGGGGCCTCCCTCTCGGTGCCTTGCGCAACCTGTCTCTGTCGTTCGCCCGCGGCGGTCTCGTGTGCCAGTGGGACGATGACGACCTTTATCACCCCGAGCGTCTCGAGATGCAGCTCCGGACACTCGAGGAGAAAGGCGCGGACTTCTGCTTTCTGACCGACCAGCTCCATTACTTCGAGCCCACCGGCGAGCTGTTCTGGGACGACTGGCAGGTGGAGGGCTACCCCGGCAGCCTGATCCAGGGAACCATGCTCGGATGCGCGGACAGGATCGACCGGTACCAGGCGCTGGCGCGCGGGGAAGACACCGATCTCTTGCAACGCCTGCTCGGCAACGGTTGCCGGCTGGCTGGCATCAGCGGCCATGGCTATCTGTACATTTATGTCTACGATGGCCGCAACGCCTGGGACATCCGTCACCACGCCGCCCAATCGGTGTGGAAGCGCCTGCGCAGGGACGCCCTGCTGCAGCGCGAGGAAGAGCTGCGAAAGCAGCTCCAGGAATACGACCTTCCATGGAAACGGGTCGTGATGCCATTCGAGGGAGGGGAGCTGAAGATCATCTGACGCCCCCGGAGCCCTTCCGGGGCTACCGCCAGAGACGGAACCGTATCGCCCGGGTGCGGACGACCTGAATCAGAGCGACAGCGCGTCGGCCAGCAGGCCGCCGACCCGTCGCGCATTGTATTTGTCCTTGATCGTGCCCTGGAGGCCGGCGGCGCGCTCTCGGGCCGCCTCCTGGTTCTGGAAGATCCACCTCAGCTTGTCGACCGCGTCGTCGACGTCGGGCCAGGCCCAGTGCTGATCCGGCGAATAAGAGCGCGGGGCAAGATTGTGCCTCACGTGCCGCAGTGAATAGTCCACGAGGAACGCGCTTTCCGGAGGCAGATAATCGAGCTGGCCGCCCCAGCCGGTGATGACGACCGGATTGCCGGCGGTGGCGGCTTCGAATGCTCCGAGACACCACCCCTCGGCATGCGGCAGCGCGACGTAGCAGCCGCCGGTGGTGTGCAGGGCATCGATCTCGTCGCAGGGAATTTCGTGGTCTATGAGCCGGATGCTGGGGGCATCGGGATAGTTGGATACGATTCTCTCGACGAAACCGCGTGTCCTTCCGCGTCTTCTCGAATCGTAGTGCTGGTCGCCCAACACGTCGGTCTTGATGACCAGCGTGACCGGGTCCTTATTCGTGAACGCCTGCAGGTACGCGTTCAATGTCCCCCAGGGTGCCTTGCGGATGCTCCAGGCGCTGATGGTGTAGAACACGTAGTGGTTGGTTGGGATGCCGTGGCGCTCCCGGAAGTACCGCGCGCCGTAGCTGTCGCTCCGTATCTCCCTGGCGATGTGCGGTACTACCCGGACCCTGCCTTCGGGCTGCGTCCTGCAGAATGCCGCCTTGCTGAATGCACTGGGGACCAGTACCCGTTCCATTCGCTGGCAAATCGCGTTCCAGTGGTCCGGGATCGCGGTGGTCTCCCACACGGTGTACCCGACATTGACCACCCGAGGGTCCAGGTACAGGTCCCACAGCTCCGGTATCGTGTGGTGCAGGACGACGTCGCGCCGGGCGTTGCGGCAATAACCGCGTGTTCGCGGTGCGATATTGAACAGGCCGCAGTCGATCTGCATGCGCTGCAGCTTCTTGACACGATACTCCAGCTCTCCTTCGTCGGGCTTGTCCTGGTATCCCCGGGGGGAATCGAAAAGGGGCAGCCAGAGGACCTCCACGCCCCGTTCCTCCAGGGCACGCATGTAACACTGCGCCGAAAGCCCGTAGCCGGATGCTTCGGCCAGTGAGATGTATTCGACCGTATCGATCAAGATGACTTCCGCGCGTACTTGTCCGGATCTCCCATTACCTGCCGGTGCCGGTCACAGAGCAACCTCAGATCCTTTGGGGTCATCCGGCGGTATTCCTCCAGCAGGGCCAGATTTCGCTGGTAGAGGCGCTGCGTCTCCGGCGTGCGCTGAGCCGGCGCATGAAACAGATGATAAGCCACGGCGTTGCGATTGACGGCGATATTCCGAAGCAACTTCAGCTTGATGCTCATGGCGTCGTCTTCGCCACCCCAGCCGGCGAAGCGTTCATCCTGGCCGCCGAGCTCGATGTAGGCGTCGCTGCGGACCACATAGGCACCGCCGCAGAAGCACAGATATTCCCCCTTGTAGTCCCTGTTGAAGGTGTCCTCGCCCCGACCCTCGATGCGCCCTGTGCGCCGTAAGAGCCCGGTTCTCTCCTCGTCGAGGTCCAGCAGAGCCGAGTAGGGGTTGATCGCCTGGATTCCACCCAGGCATTCCTCGAAGCACGCCTGAATCACCGAAACCTCTACGAGCACGTCCGCATCGACGAATGCCAGCACCTCGCCCCGGGTATTCATCGCTGCGACGTTGAAAGCCCAGGACTTGTTGAACAGTCCCCGGTTGTACAGGAACAGATGTCTCACGCGCTCCGGCAACGCGGACTGATCGATTCCCGGCTGTTCGTCCTGCTCCACCAACAACAGCTCCGTGTTCTCGAGTCCCGAGTACCAGGCGACGGTCGCGAGAAGATTGAGCCAGCGGTCCGGGCCCTGGGCGCGAAAAGGAATGATGCAGGTGAAGCGGATCTGGTCAGGCACGAGAAGGATTGACAGCCGGTGCGAGGAGCACGATATTCGCCATGACTCATGAGCTCAATTGAGACCGATACCCCGAATCTCCTGGTCGCGACCCCGGCCTACGGTGGTCAGGTGCACGTGGACTACGTGCATGGCTTGATGGACCTGTTTCGCCACGGCGTACGGTTTCGCCTGCTCACCATAGGGAACGAAAGCCTGATCACGCGGGCGCGGAATACGCTCATTTCCACGTTCCACCGCAACCGCTCCTACACGCATTTGCTGTTTCTCGACGGCGACGTTCAATTGACCGGTCAGGGCATCCAGAGCCTGTTGAGCCGCAACAAGCCCGTCATCGGCGCCGCCGTTGCGTTGAAGCGTGTCTCGCCGAACGGTGACAAGGTATTCAACTACCAGGAGATATTAACCCAGAACGGCGAGCTGGCCACGGTGGCCCATCTCGGGACCGCGGTGCTCATGCTGAACCGGGACGCGGTGGATGCCCTGATCGAGGACGCTATCGCCGACAGCCGCACGTATCAATACACGTTCGAAGGGCAGTCCGGTGAGAGCGTGGTCCAGGACTATGATGTGTTTCAGGTCGGCGTCGCCGACGGAAAATACCTGTCCGAGGACTTCTGGGTGTGTAACAGCCTGCGCCGCCTGGGCTTCGAGATTTTCGTCGATCTCTCCGTGCCGACAGTGCACCACGGGATTCAGCGCTTCTGATGAAGCTCAGACAGTGTCCTCGTCGTCTGGATAAGGGCTGGAGCTGTTCATGGACATCGAAATGTTCACTGCCCCGCACCCGGCGCCGGGAGCCGCGAAGAGCGGTGAGGTTTCCGCTCCGGCCATGGCGGTGAGGTGGACGCCATTGTTGTCGACCTGCTGACTGGTGAAGTGCAGCGTCCGGCCATTGATATCCTGCTGGAAGTCTCCGAGGAGATTGCCCGAACGCCCAACCGTACCGCCCAGCGTGACAAGCGCTGCAGCGTTCAGGAAGTATGCCAGGCCGCATATGTCGGCATCGGACTCTCGAACGGTCCAAAATGCGTCAAACGATACATTGCCCACGGTGGCATCAAACGCAACGGTCGCTTCGGCCCGGGGTGCCACCAGATCCAGCACGGAAGGACTCTTGAGACGACCACCGACCAACATGGCGGGACCGTAGTTGCCCACGACGAGACTGGTCTGGGCGTGTGCCGGCAACATTATCGAATCGACCACCGGCGATACCCACTTCGTCGGCAGGACAGCCCCCGTGGCCATCATGCCGCCGGTGCCGGTCAACGCCTTGAGAAGCCGGCGCCGGGAGGCGCTCGTGTCGCTCTCTTTGGTCTTGTCTTCTTTCATCTCGAGTCCCATCCGTCGTGCTTGTTATGGAAAATCATACAACAACCCTCCAGATCCGCCAATGTGGAAATCTCAAGGCGATGAACTGCTCCCGCAATGGTCCCGGGGATCCCCACGAAGCCGTCCCCCGCAGGAGCATGCCTTGGGGCAGTGATGAGCCAGCTTCACCGCCATTCTATACCGCGGGTCTATCGTCCCGATGTCCAGTAGTCTTCTGAAACCGTCCGAATAGTCCCGTTCCTTCCACGCCAGGTACTTCTCGTATGCCCGTTCGTCCTGATCCAGGTGGAGCAGGTATTCTGCGAGCGCCCTGGGACCGGGAAAGTCCCGGACCTTGATGACCGCGTCGTCCGCCGGCAGGAATTCTTCGACGTTGTCGGCGCCGCAGTAAACCGGAACCGTACCGGCAGCCAGGGCATGAAACACCCGTTCCGTGACGTAGTCCCTGCTCAAGGAGTTCTCGAAGACGAGGTAGAACTTGTAGGTGGGAAGCACCTCCAGGATCGACGCGAAGCCTCCGCGCCGCCAGATGTCACCCCCCGCGACAAATCCCTCGACGCTCTTGTTGTTGAGACAGGCGCCGAGAGAATCGACTGGCATATGCGTCATGAGCTCCGCGACGTAGGCATCCCGATAAGGAACGGGGTTGGAAGCGATGTAGATTGCCGGGACCCGCGTATTCTTCTCCCTCACCGGGACCGGCGGCTTCCCGAGATCGCCGTAGTCCCTCCAATTCGGGTATGGCGCCGGCACGTCCGCGTCCAGCCGGTAGGTTACGTGGATATCGAATCTGTCCAGGATATCGGGGTTCCTGAGCAGCGGCCAGTTCCTCTCGCTCTCCATGGACATCAGTATCCAGGGCTGATTCTTCTCCTTCGGCAGCGAGGTGATCGAAGGCCCGTGAAACCACCAGGCATCCGCCTCGGCCAGGAGGGACGGGTCGTCCGTGAAGTTGCAGTGCAGGTCCACGCCCCACTCTGTCGGAAGATCGAAGGGCTTGATGTAATCGTCGCCGAAGAAGTGCGAAGTGCAGGCAACCACACTCAAGCGGTCCGACCGCAAGTCTTCCGGCGGGGACCAGGTGCCGCGGCCGGAACGGATCACCAACGGCTCCCGCTGCGCGATATCGCCCGCCCGTCCCTCGGGGAGGCGCGGCGATGACACGCCAGGCGGCGTTGACGTACGCGGCCCCTCCGGCCTGTCCGGGTCGCGGACCGGCCTTTGCCACGGGCTCTGCAGCACCACGCGGTGCGCGTACTCGGCCGAACGGCCGCGGGCCGTGTAGACCGCGGCTGCGCTCGGCCTGTCCGGGTCTCGCTCGAGGTCCTCCCGGCGGGCGGAAAGCAGCTCGGTGTGGGGCACCACGTCGAGGCCGGAGCGGTAGATCAGGATCGACAGCAGTGTCTGGTCGAAACGATGGTTGGAAAGATTGCTGCCCGCCGGGGCGATGCATTCCTGCTCCAATGCGTGCTCGACCAGTGGTCGGAGAACACGACGATGTGCCCGGCCGTCCCTGACATAGCCTTGGAGGTTGCCCGCGAAGTGCTGCAGGTCCTTGAATTCCGATTTGGTCGCACCCAGCGCTTCGTAGCAGCCATCGTGAGACATCAGGGTCATGTCGAGGTCCTGGCCCTGGACGAAGAAGTGGCCATCCGTCTCGAGGTAGTGCAGCATCGCATCCGGAGGCGAGCGAAGGTCCGACCCTGCATCTATCCAGAGTATGGCGTCGTGGTGCCCGATGGCATGACCTATTGCGACGGGCTTCCAGGCGTAGGTGTGGAGGACGCGCACATGCGGGGGCGCGTCGCCCGGCAGGAACTCCCGAACGACCGTGGTGTTTCGCCAACGGTCGATTTCCGCGAGCTGGGCGATCTCCAGGCCGAGATTGTAGACGACGACGCGCCGGTCCGGCGCCCAATAGTGGATGGACCCGACAAGGTTCTTCAGGGCTGGAAAGTACCTCGGGCTCACGGCGGTGACGAAGACCATGAAACGTCCTACGACAGCGAAGACGCCGACACCGTCTTCTTCACGCACACCCAGGGGATCTTCCCGGGTTTCAACCACGAGCCGCCGCTCTCCACCCGCCGAAGCTTGCCGCCCACTCCTTTGACATAGCCGTTGTAATTGAAGCCGACGGCATCCGGGTTCTCATCGCACGCTGCCTTAATCCTACGAAGATCGCCATCACGATGTTCGACGTAATCGATGTCGAAACCAGGGATGTCGTGCGACAAGTAGAGCTCGTACCCCGCCGGCGCCCGTTCCGGCGGATCGGCCTGGATGTTCCAGGACTCGGTGTTGTGATGAATCAGGTGCAGGCGACGGTTCCTGCGGATGTCCGCAAGGTCATGATCCCGCAGCCTGGGGTGCTCCCTGAGCACCTTCAGCGGGCAGATCTCATCCAGGCCGATGATCCCGATCTCGAACCGGTCACGATGCTGCAGGTATTGGCGGGTCACCATGTCCGGGCCGGTATTGTTGAACACGTCCCGGAAGGTGATATCGCTCGTCTTGAAGGATTCCAGATGGGTCATGATGTGATGGAAGAATCCGTTGCCCGGATCGCTCGCCATGAATGCGTTGCTGACGACCTGGTTCTGAATGGCCGGACCCGCCTCCAGCGAGAAATAAGCTTTCCCGTCCGGCAACAGATCGTTCAAGGGCTTCAGGCACTCCATGTCCAGGTCGATATAGATGCCGCCATAGCTGTAGAGTATGAAGTATCGAACGGCGTCGACCCGCTCTATCTCGTGCTTATAGGCATCGTAGACAGGAAGAAACCAGGGATAAGACGTCCGGATGAGCTCACGGTTGTCCTCGTCCGTCCAAAGCCGGTAATCGAACCCGGGGTGAAGGGCCCTGATGCTCTCCGCGAAGCCGGCATACTCTTGCGGCAGGTCTTTGGTCTTCCAGGTCTGATGTATGACTCTCGTCTTCACGGCTCATCGTACCCAAGAGACGGCCGTCATTGCGAGCGAAGCGCGGCAATCCAGGGTGCCGGAAAGTAATCCGACCTTGTCACTGCAGCGTCCCGCCCTCGCGGCAAGAGCCCGAAGCAGAACCGCGCAACAGCTCCCAGGCCTTCCCCGCTGCGTGTCCCCAGGTCCATCCCTGAACGACATCTCTCCTCGCCGCCTCTCCAAGTACCCTGGCCTCGTCCCGATTCTCGAACACCCGTCGTAACAGCCACGCAAGATGCTCCTCGTCGGGCTCCGCCCACTCTCCGAAGTCGAGCGAAGGGTCGAAATTATCCGCATCGTCCACCCGGACCATCGCCTTCACATCGATGAGATAGGCGTTCCCGTCGTTGACGAAATCGAGATGAGCGCCGCAGCGGGTCACGATCACGGGCTTCGCGCAGGCCATCGCTTCAATGATCGGCAGTCCCCATCCCTCGCCCCTCGTAGGCAGGACAAAAGCATCACACCCGTTGTAGAGCAACGGCATCCTCGCCTCGGGGACGGGGGCGCTGTACAGGATCGATGGATGCGGGGGCAGATGAAGGTCGTCCACCACTGCCCTCATATGGAGTCCCGGCCGGTTGGCGTTGTGGCAGTGCAGAACCAGCTCGACCGGCTCGCCGGGAGCGAAGGCCCGGGCGTACGCACGCAGGAGAACATCGATGCCCTTGCGCTTCTCCCACTTGCCGACGCACAGCAGCCTGAATTTCCGGCCGGCGACGCCGCGGTCCGCGTGCATGGGTCGATACTGTCCCTCGTCCACGCCCTCGGGCACCACCGAGATTCGATGCGGATCGACACCGTTGGCTTCCAGTATCGACTTGCCCCAGGTCGAAGGAATCCAGATTTCTTCCGCGCCGTCCAGATAGGCCAACTCCCGCTCGGGAATCCTGCTCGTTTCCCACACGATGTACGCGACCTTCTTCCTTCCCACCACGCAGGGCATGCGATTCAACACGCCGATACCGATGCCGGTATTCCCGGCGACATCCTGCCCGCGCGCGTTGCCGAGCCAGCGCCGGACCTCGGCGGGAAGCACGTCGAGTGGCGGCACCGGATCCCAGGGAAACAATGCGATGTCCGTATATCGGCTCAATGCCCGAACGAAGCTCGAGCCCTGCTTCTGGACGCCCATGCAGCCGAAGCAGAAGGCGTTGATATTGATCCTCATGCCCTGATTACAGAGCAAAAGCGCAGGTCCGGCAATCGCCCGGGGCGAAGCCGACAAGGGCCTGCGGTGCCGCCGGCGTCAGGGCGACGGCGGAGCCTGCCACTTTCGCTCTTTAGTAGTCGATCACGGATTTATGCAATAGCCCGAGTCGCTGCAGGACGTGGTGCCGTACGTCGACTGGTCGACGAACGTGACTACGATCGGCTCCTGTTCCGGTCACGCCGCCATGAGTTGAACCAGATTGTTCGTTTATGCCTATAAGTGACTAATTTGCCGACATTTTGCATTGCCCCTGCGGCCATCGTTGTATATGCTTGGCGGATGGCAGCACGACCCCTCGGTTCCGCCACGATTGCATTCGGGCTCGTCTCGATCCCGGTGAAGCTCTACTCGGCCGCGGAATCCGCCGCCACCATCCGCTTCAACCAGATCGACCGGCGCGACGGCTCTCGTATCAAGCAGCAGCTCATCTCCTCGAAGAGCGGGGAGATCGTGCCAAAGGACGAGATCGTCAAGGGCTACGAGTTCGCCAAGGGCCAGTACGTGCTCTTCGACAAAGACGAGCTGAAGGCCCTTGAAGTGGCTTCCACCTACATGATCGATATCGAAGAGTTCGTCCCCGACGGCGCCGTCGACCGCATCTACTTCGACAAGGCCTATTACCTCGGCCCCGACAAGGGCGGCGCCCGTGCCTACAAGCTGCTTTCGAAAGCGCTCGAGGCGACGGGGAAGATCGCCGTCGGCCGCTACGCCGTCCGCGGCCAGCAGCACCTGGTGATGGTGCGTCCCCTGGACGGCGGCCTCCTGCTCGAGCAGCTCCACTATGCCGACGAGATCCGCAAGTTCAGCGAAGTGCCCGTCGAGGATGTCGAGGTCAAGAAGGCCGAGCTGGATCTCGCGAAGCAGTTCATCGCCCAGGGCGCCAGCGACAGCTTCGATGCCGGCAAGTACCACGACGAGGTCCGGGAGCAGGTCATGGCGCTGATCAACCGCAAGGTCGAAGGCGAGGACATCTCCGTGGCTCCCACCGAGAAGCCCGAGCACAAGGTCATCGACATCATGGAAGCGCTCAAAGCGAGCCTGAACGCCCCCAATCAGCGCAAGCCCGCCAAGAGCGCGGCCCCGGCGAAGGCCAAAGCGGGCGCGGCCAAAGAGGCGGCCAGGAAGCCTGCCAGGAAGAAGCGCGCCGGCTGACGGGCCCCAGTGCGCGAGTACTCTACCCGGGAAGTCGCGGACCTCACGGGCCTCCCCGAAACCCGCATCCGCCGCTGGGCCAAGGACGGTATCGTCGCCCCGAAAAGGGATCTCTGGGGCCGTTATCGCTACTCCTTCCAGGACCTGGCGTTGTTGCGCACCGCCGCCAGGCTCTTCGATGCGAAACTCAGTCCCAACCGCGTCACGCGAGCCCTGCGCGCGATCCGCGAACAGCTCCCCGCCGGCCGGCCGCTGTCCGCCGTGCGCATATTCGTGATGGGAAAGAAGGTGATCGTCAAGGACCGGCTGGCCTCATGGGAACCCGAGTCGCGCCAGGGCACGCTCGACTTCGACGTGCAAAATCTCTCCAGGCAGGTCGCGCGAAAGATCCCCAGGCAATCCCGCCCGGCACCCGAACCGAAGGAGGCAAGCGCGGAGGACCTGTACCAGTCCGGCGTGGACCTGGAGCTCGCCGGCCATGGCAACGAAGCCCTGGACGCCTACCGGGCGGCTATCAAGAAGGAGCCCGCGCTCGTCGGCGCCCGGATCAACCTGGGGCGCCTTCTGCACGCGGCGAACGAGCTCAAGCAGGCCGAATCCCACTACCGCGCCGCCCTGAAGCATGATCCCGGCAATGCGCTCGCGACCTTCAACCTCGGTGTCGCCCTGGAGGACCAGGGCAAGACCGATGCGGCCATCG
>JBAUWJ010000155.1:0-1886 GCA_049583715.1 Arenicellales bacterium
ATCAGGGGCTGTTGTGGTATAGCGGCGGTATCCGACATCCACAAACGCATCACACCAACGGTGTTAGATTCAAACCTATGATTATTTTCCCCGATATCGAGATTCAGAACGGACAATCCGTGAACCGCACCCGCGGCAAGGAGCAGGAGCCGGAGGTCTATGACGTGCCGCCCCTTGAAGCAGCCGAGAAGTTCCTCGCCGCGGGCGCCGAGTGGCTGCACGTCATCGACATTGACGCGAGCCTCCAGGACGGGCGGGACAACTCGAAGCTCATTCGCCAGATCATCGATACCGCTCACGTGCCGGTGCAGGTCGGCGGCGGTATCCGCACCTTCCTGGACGTGGAGTGGTGGCTCGACCAGGGCGCCGCACGGGTCGTCCTCGGGACGGCGGCGGTCGTCGACAGGCATCTGATCATGGACGTCTGCGGGCGTTATCCAAGCCAGATCGTCATTTCGATCACCGGCAAGGACGGCTATGCCATGATTGACGGCTGGCGCACCAAGACTTCCTTCACGACCATGGAGCTGGCGAAATCCTTCGAGAACAGCGGCGCCGCCGCCATCATCTATACGGACCTGGATCGATTCGAAGGCGGCCAGGAGGTCGGGCTCGCGTCCACCATCGAGCTCGGCACCGAGCTCGAGATACCGCTCATCTCGACCGGCACCATCTATACGATCGACGACGTATCCGCCTTGTCGCTCCTGCCGAACATCGAGGGCGTCATCATCGGCCGGGCGCTGTTCCGCGGGACCGTGGATCTCGCCGAGGCGATCAAGGTCGCGCGCACCTCCCGGGTGGCTCCAGAGCTGGCCGAGGACGGCGTCGGCCCCAAGCTCGAGGAGGTCTCGGGCGTCCCCATCAAGAGGCTGGATCACGTCGGTATCTATGTCGGCGACCTCGACCGTTCCGTCAAGTTCTACGAGATGCTCGGCTTCGAGATGGAGGAGGACCGCGGCTTCGGCGAGGGAAAGGCCGTCGTGATGCGCCACTACGGCGGGGCCGCCATCCACCTTTTCGACAAGAGCAACGACGTCAAGGGCCGGACCCAGATCGCGCTGGAAGTGGGCTCGCTTTCCCAGACCCGTGCTTTCATGGAATACAACGAAATCGACGTCACCGATACCTACGATTTCGAGACCCGCGGCACGATCTACATCAAGGATCCGGACGACAACCTGATCGAGCTGGATATGTACCGCTGACGGGCCGCTGCGACACCGTCCAGGGAAGCTCTGATTAATCGTTTACGTTGTCGTTGCGAGCGCAGCGAAGCAATCCAGGATGCCTGCCACTCCACGCTTTCTGGATTGCTTCGTCGCGTCGCTCCTCGCAATGACAGCATTAATCAGAGCTTCCCTGGTTCAAAATGGCTGGACTTCGTCCGGCTCGTCTCGAGTCGGAATGAATTCCGACCCACAGCTTCTCCTCGGGATTCATCCCGACAAAGGCAGCCCGATGCCTCGGAATGCGGTGGAGCGTCGGCTTCAAACACTCTTGTCGGAATGAATTCCGACCCACAGCTCCTCCCCCGCGCCGGTCCATAACCATCGTTTCGCATTTCCATAATCTTTCCTTAATTGCCGCCGCACCGCGGTTGTGGACAATGCCGGGTGCTTTGTCCTGACCGACCCCGACATTGAACAACCCTCCAGAGCCAAGAGAACCTGCCTTCGACGAACCCGCGGAAGGCGACGCGCGTCTTCGCGACGACGTACGCCTGCTCGGCGGCCTGCTCGGGGAGACGCTGATCTCCCAGGAAGGCCGGGACCTCTTCGAGCTGGTCGAGCGGGTGCGCGGCGTCACCAAGACTGCGCGTGCCGACGGCGGGCGGGCGGCGGACACTTTGTCGGGACTGCTCAGCACCCTGCCGGCGGGAAAGC
>JBAUWJ010000156.1:0-4596 GCA_049583715.1 Arenicellales bacterium
TTTTCAACGCGCCGAGCACGGCGCATGTCCGCTACTCGGCTACGCCGAATCAAGCACTTACAGTGCTTGATTCGCGGCGAGACATCCCTGTCCCGCACTAGCAGGCTGTTTTTCAACAGCCTGCTAGACAAACTCCTTGCCGACTGCTCTGCTTGTCGGCGACTTGCAGTTCTATCACACGCGATTTCACCCATCATCAACACCGCATTGCCCCCGTATACATTCGGTCATCAAGGCCATCTTGATGACATCATTGGTGCTAGAATATCTCGGCATAAGCCATCCTGAGGACCGGCAATCCAAGAGAACGATTATGAATGATTCATCTTGTTGTGGTCCGGGTTACGCATCACCGGCAGAGGCAATGCAGGCTCCGCGGGAGAAGGTGCTTTATACCATCGCCATTTACACCGGCACCGGCATCCAGAAGCCGGATTACCTTTGCACTATTGACGCCGATCCTGAAAGCGCGACGTACAGCCAGGTCATCGGCCGGCTGGAGATGCCCGGGATCGGTGATGAGCTGCACCATATGGGCTGGAATGCCTGTTCCTCCTGCCACCACGACGCCACCAAGGAGCGCCGGTATCTGATCGTGCCGGGAGTGCGGTCGTCGAATCTGCATATCGTCGATTGCGGCGGCGATCCGCGCAGTCCGAAGCTCCACAAGGTTGTCGAAGGGGCTGAAATCAAGGCAAGAACCAACCTTTCCGCACCGCATACTGCGCATTGCCTGGGCGCCGATATCATTATCTCGATGCTGGGCGACGCGCGAGGCAACGCTCCGGGCGGATATCTGCACTTGAACGAGAATTTCGAGATTGTGGGCCGCTGGGAACAGAGCATGGGCGACATAAAGTTCAGCTACGATTTCTGGTACCAGCCCCGGCACAACATCATGGTCAGCAGCGAATGGGCGGCGCCCAATACGTTTATGCCCGGCTTTGATCTCGAGGAAGTGGGGCATCTGAAATACGGCCGCGAGCTGCACCTCTGGGATTTCGAGAGGAAGGAACCGAAGGGAAGCTTTTATCTGGGCGAGGACGGGCTGATTCCACTCGAGGTCCGGTTCCACCACGACCCTGACAGCTCGCATGGATTTGTCGGTGCCGCGCTCAGCGCCAATATCATCCACTGGTGGAAGGACGACGCGGATAAATGGCAGTGGGAAAAGATTATCGATGTCGAGAACGAGCCACATCCGGAATGGCCGATCCCGGTACCGGGCGTGATTTCGGTGATCCTTCTGTCCATGGATGACCGCTTCCTTTATTTCTGCAACTGGCTGCACGGCGACATCCGGCAATACGATATAACCAACCCGCATGAACCCAAGCTGACCGGGCAGGTCTGGATGGGTGGCCTTCTGGGCCGGGCGCCCGAGGTCAATGGCGTCAAGGTCACCGGGGGTCCCCAGATGATTCAGCTCTCACTGGATGGCAAGCGCCTTTATGTCACCACGTCGCTTTTCTCAACCTGGGACAACCAGTTCTATCCCGAAATCCGTACCAACGGGGGTTGCATGTTGATGATCAACTGTGACACCGAGAACGGCGGCATGGAAATCGACCCGGATTTTGTTGTTGATTTCGGCAAGGAGCCCAATGGCCCTTCGCGCTGCCACGAGACCCGATATCCGGGCGGCGATTGCACGAGCGATATCTGGCTATGATGCGCAGAATCACCATAGCGAACCGTGGATGCGCAACCTACGAGGTCGACCACCGCAAGCCGCTCCTGAACTCACTGCGGGATCACGGGGTCGATCTGCCGTACGGCTGTCAATACGGGGGATGCATCACCTGCGCAGCAAAACTGATCAGTGGAGAAGTAGACCAGAAAGCCCAGGTGGCGCTGAATAACCGGCAGATCAATAACGGCTACGTGATTCTCTGTGTCGCGCGGCCTCTGACTGACTGCACGCTGGAGGTCGGCGTGGAGAGTCATGACAAGCTGTACCGCAATCCCTTCCTCGACCCGCTCGCGGCCCACGAGCTGAAATCCGATATCGCTACTCCCCTGGAGGCGGAGGAATAAACCACATGAACCACGACGAAGAATATGCCGAGGAGTACCTGCAAGGCATTCTCAAGTCGGTCAAAACCATCGCCATGGTGGGTGCAAGTCCGGATAGAACCAAATTCAGCTACGGCGTACTGCGGGTTCTGCACGAAACCGGCTATGACATAATCCCTGTCAATCCGCGACTCGACGTCACGGAGATACGCGGGCTGAAAGTCTATCCCTCACTCGTCTCCATCGATCGTCCCGTTGACATGGTTCAGGTGTTTCGGCCCTCGGAGGACCTGGTGGAAGTCGCGAAAGAAGCGGTGGAGATAGGGGCGAAGGTGCTCTGGGGTCAGATCGGTGTTCGCAATGACGACGCGGCGCGTCTTGCCGAAGATGCCGGTCTCAAAGTGGTGATGAACCGCTGTCCGAAGATCGAGCTGTTTCGCCCGTTCTGGAAGCCGAAGCTGCATCTGGGAATCTGAAGGCCATGATGGGTCGTGGGCACATTGTGGGCTCCTCCAAGGATCAGTGGAGCGACATTTTGTATCCCAACGGCGGCTTCCCGCCTGCAAGCGGACATGTTAGCGACTACCGTTTGCAACCCAAAGCCGACCTTCGGTGCGATGACAGGTTGCATGAAATGGGTTGTTCCCGTCTGCTCCGGGAGATCACCCGCTGTTCGGGGCACTGTATCTCAAGCCCCTCGACGATGCCCCGGACCAGGCCGGCAGCACGCCCGCTCGAGACATCGTGAAGCGCTTTCGCACATGGCTGAACCGGCTTTGTGAGCAAGATGCGTCCGGCGAACGCATCGGGGTGTACCAGATGCGCTGGCGGCGTTGGGTATGCGCCGGATTGCCCGAAAGCATGGGGCTTGTCAATCAACTCAACAGCAGGCTTGGTGAATCACGAAATAATCGATTCTAAGATAGCTGGTAGTTCCTGCGAGGGAAAAATGGACGCTGTAAGGGCGGCCATCGACCTGGATCGGGAAATCGTGCGGTCCGAGTCCTTGGGGGGCATACATGCACTCCATGTCCGATGCCAACCCAATGAGATTTCGTCCTGGTCCGAATACGTCGAGAAGTATGTCATATGGAGGATGTTGTGCTGCGACGGCAAATTCGTCCGATGAAGGCTTATAGCGCGGGCTCACACTGCTCTTCGAGTAGGCTAACCGGCCTTTCTCACAATACACCTTGTACCGAGTGGTAATAGAGGACACGGGGTGAGTGCACAGCAGTGTCTCGCCAGGAATCTTTAAAGTGTAACTGCAAGTCGCCGCAGACGTCTGGGCCTGGGCTGGGAGGACGACTGAATCGACTATCGGCGCCATCCAGCTTAGAGGAAGGCCGGCCCGGGCAGCGAGCACGCCACCGATGACCAGCGCAGCCAGGAGGCTGCGGCGGGACGAGGAACGGGGTTGAGCGGGAAGGGGGTTGTTGCTTTTCTGCTTTGTAGTCACGATAACTCCTGCTGACTGGTCTCTTCAGTTGGACTGTCGCGGCCGGGGGCTGCGAGCCGATAGGACACACACCAGTCGCCCCACCGGTGATGGGTATCGATGTTGACGCCCGGTGTTTTATTTGTTCACCGCCCGACCGTGGCTCCTATTTGGAAAATATCGCGTCGACCTGCCTCTTGAATTTGTTGCTTTTGCGACTCTTGCTTTTTGGCGACGATTGCGGGAATGCCGCCGGTCCTGGCGGCTGCAATCCCGTGCCTGGCCAGGATGTGACAGCGTACGCATGATACTGGCGGCAAACCTTCAGATCAGCTTGATTTTTCATTGAGATGCCATAAAACGCACACAAAGCCTCGATGCGTGGCTTCTGCACCGCCAGGGGCTTCACGAATGGCTCAAGTTCGGGCGTGCCGCCAACGTCCGGGCGCGGCGGCTCTTTCTGCGGGCGAATGAGGCCGACCCGGACTGGCCGGTGCCGCTGGCCTGCATTGCGTCGACCTACCGCGAGGACGCCGCAAGGCGCTGGGACGCCTCGCCCGAACGCAAGCTGGCGCTGGCGATCGAGGTCGGCGAGAGGGCCGCCGCCGCGGGACCGGACTACGCCTGTGTTGTCACCTATCTCGGCACCACGCTCGTCAATGCGGGCCGGGTCGACGAGGGCCTGAGACTTGGCGAGCGCGCGATTGAGATCGCGCCGAGCGATTCCTTTGCGCTGAGCGATTTTGCCTTCAACTTGCCGAGAGCTGGCGAGGTGGCACGCTCACTGGCCTACTTCGCGCGCGCGAGGAAGGTTCGCCCCGTCCCCGGATATGAGCTGATGAACGAAGCCTTCGTGCTGCATTTGGCCGGCAGACGCGAACAGGCGATCGACCTTTTGAAGGAATGCGGCCAGGTCTGTGACATGCCGCTTGTTCCCGTCCGGCTCGCGGCAGCCTATTTCGAGGCTGGCCGTGCAAAAGACGCGAGAGAGAAGATCGAAGAAGTACTGGCGCGCCAGCCGGATGCGACAATCGGGGAATACACCACAGACCTGCCTTTCCCCGACCGACAGCGGGCGGCATGGTATAGAGACCTGTTGCGCAGCGCCGGGCTGCCGGAGCGCTTCCACTAGTACTACTGCG